>NZ_JABAIC010000019.1:0-32365 GCF_012641315.1 Novosphingobium sp. ERW19 | reverse complement strand
GAAAGGCGAGCCATCTGCTCGTCCGTCAGCCAGTACAGGTCGCTCATGCTCAGTCTCCTCGCGGAGCCTGAATCACATCCCCCTCAGCCAATCAATGGGTCCTGAGCCTAGCAATCGCCCCCGGTGCTTGGTCTCATCGCATGCGCCGTCCTGGCGGGTAATCCGTTGCGATTCCGGTCATGTCCAACGGGATGGTGCGAGAAGGCTTGGCTGGCCGGGTGGCCACCGTCCCTGATATGCCACGGTTCGCATGCGAGGAACGGCAGGGCAGCAGATCAGGTCAAAAGGACTTGCCGCCCGGTTATATTTCGATATCAATATATCTCCGTGACCGGCGCGTGATGCGCGAGACGCCAGAAGCGATCTCAGATCAGGCCTGCGGAACGGATACTCGCCATGGCAAATGGCGGATGAATGGGTGAGGATTGGCATGGTGGATACCGCAGTGACCGGGCTTGCCACGCTAGGCAAGGCACAGACAACCGCACATTATCGCAAGCCGGCCAAGCACACCGCTGCCTGTGCCACAGGGGGCATCCGATGACAGCCATCACTCTCAATGTGAACGGCGCTTCCCACGCGATCGATGTCGAGGACCGCACGCTGCTGGTCCACGCCCTGCGCGACACTCTGCGGCTTACCGGTGCGCACATCGGCTGCGATACGAGCCAGTGCGGTGCATGCACGGTCCACATCGATGGGCGCGCCGTGAAGAGCTGCACCGTTCTGGCCGCGCAGGCGGTCGACAGTGAAATACGCACGATCGAAGGGCTGGCAAAGGGTGCCGACCTCCATCCGATGCAGGCGGCGTTCCGCGAACATCACGGGCTGCAATGCGGCTTCTGCACGCCGGGCATGATCATGATGGCGGTCGATATCGCCCGCCGCCATCCCCGGCCGGACGATGCCACCGTCCGTGCGGAGCTTGAAGGCAACCTGTGCCGCTGCACCGGGTATCACAACATCGTCAAGGCGGTGATTGCCGGTGCCGCCGCGATGGAGGGACTGGCATGAACGTCGCACCTTCTACCACCGCGAAGTTCGGGCAATCGGTAAAGCGTGTCGAGGATTCCCGGCTGATAACCGGCAACGGGCGCTACGTGGACGATCTTCTGCTGCCGGGGCAGACTTACGCGGCCTTCGTGCGGTCAGCCCACGCCCATGCCCGCATCGCGTCGATCGACACATCGTCTGCGGCGCAAATGCCGGGTGTCGTGCGCATATTGACCGGACAGGATCTGGTCGATGCCGGTCTCGCGCCCCTACCCTGCGGCTGGAATCTCGATTCCGTCGATGGCACTCCTGCGAGGGTGGCGGTTCATCGCGCGCTGGCCACTGATGCCGTCCGCTTTGTGGGTGAGCCGGTGGCGCTGGTCATCGCCGAAACGCGCAACCAGGCCCGTGACGCCGCCGATGCCGTCTTCGTCAACTATGAGGAGTTGCCGACGGTCGTAGACCTGCGCGCCGCCATCGCTCCTGACGCGCCGCAGCTTCATGCCGACATTCCGCAGAACCGGGCCTTCACCTGGGGCATCGGCGATGCCGCGCAGGTAGATGCCGCTTTCGCCCGCGCCTCGCACAAGGTCGGCATCGAACTGCGCAACAACCGGCTCGTCCCCAATGCGATGGAACCGCGCGCCATAAACGCCGAGTGGCGCACCTTCGACCGTTCGATGACGATCCATCTGACGCACCAGAATCCGATCGGGATGCGGGTGATGTTCATGATGCTGCTCGGCCTGGAAAGCGAGAACCATCTCCGCGTCGTCTCTCCGGATGTCGGCGGCGGTTTCGGATCGAAGGCCCCCGCCTATCCCGAAGAACTTGCCGTCGCCTTCGCTGCGCGCGCCGTTGGCAGGCCGGTGAAATGGACTGCGGAACGCACCGAATCCTTTCTCACCGATGCCCACGGGCGCGACCACATCACCACGGCCGAACTGGCGCTGGACGATCAGGGCCATTTCCTGGCGATCAGGGTTCACACGCTGGCGAATTTCGGAGCCTACGTCTCGACATCGAACGCGCTCGTCGTTTCCTACATGTATGCCACGATGCTGACCGGGCAGTACAACATCCCGGCGGCGCACGCGCTGGTCGAGGGTATCTACACCAATACCTGCCCGGTCGATGCCTACCGCGGTGCCGGACGGCCGGAGGCTGCCTATCTGATCGAACGGCTGGCGAATCTGGCTGCGCAGGAGATCGGCGTCGATCAGGCCGAGATCCGGCGGCGCAATTTCATTCGCACCTTCCCGCACCAGACGCCGCTGGTCTATTGCTATGACAGCGGCGATTACGAAGGCTGCCTTGATGCGGCGTTGCGGCTTGCCGACTATGCCGGTTTCGAAAGCCGCCGGGCAGAGGCGCGAGCGCGCGGGAAACTGCGCGGCATAGGCCTTTCGGCCTATGTCGAGGCCTGCGGCATCGGCCCGTCCCGATTGCTCGCCAGCCTGGGCGGCGCGGGCTCAATGTGGGAATCGTGCGAAATCCGGGTGCAACCGGCAGGTTCGGTGGAAGTGCTCACCGGCGCGCACAACCACGGACAGGGCCACCAGACGGTCTATGCCCAGCTCGTTTCCGAACGCTTCGGCATCCCGATGGATCGCATCACGGTGATCCAGGGCGATACCGATCGCATCCAGGCCGGCACCGGAACCTATGGGTCAAGAGCGTCTGTCGGCCTGTCGGCGGCGGCGCGATCGTGCGACAAGATCATCAGCAAGGGGCGCGAGATCGTCGCCTGCATGCTCGGGGTAGAGCCGGATCAGGTCGATTTCGAGGACGGCATCTATTCGAGCGCGGCCACCAACCAGACCGTCGCCTTTGCCGAGATGGCCCATGCCGCACATGCTGCAGCCAGCTTCCCGACCGACCGGATCGAACCCGGCCTTGTCGCCACCACCTTCTTCGATCCGCCCAACTTCACCTATCCGGCCGGGGTTCATGTCTGCGAGGTGGAGATCGACCCCGAAACCGGCGTGACCGAAGTGGTGGCGTTCAACGCGGCTGACGATTTCGGTACCGTCGCCAACCCGATGATCGTGGAGGGACAAGTCCACGGCGGGGTCACGCAGGGCATTGGCCAGGCACTGTGGGAAAATGCGGTCTATGATCCCGAAACCGCCCAGTTGCTGACCGCATCCTACATGGACTACGGCATGCCACGCGCCGACAGTCTGCCGGAGTTCGGACTCACCTTCTGGCCCTCGCCCACGCCGGTAAATCCGCTGGGCATGAAAGGGTGCGGCGAAGCGGGGGCAATCGGTTCTCCGCCCGCAGTCATCAATGCCGTGTGCGATGCGCTCGGCATCGCTCACATGGACATGCCCGCCTCGCCCGAAAAGATCTGGCGGATTTGCCGGCAACGGTCGGAGATGGCCTGATGTACGAACTTGCCTATGTCCGTCCGCAATCGCTGACCGATGCCCTGGCGATGCTGGCGCAGGATGATGGTGCCCAGGCGCTTTCGGGCGGGCAGACCCTGATGCCGGTGCTGCGTGCGCGTCTTGCGATGCCGACCCGGCTGGTCGATCTTGCGCGGCTGCACGAACTCGCCGGGATCACGCCTGCCGGCGATGGCATTGAGATCGGCGCGGCGACGACCCATCACGATGTGTCGACCAGCAGCGCGGTACGCTCTGTGCTGCCCGCGCTGGCCGGGCTGGCAGGCGGGATCGGCGATGCACAGATCCGCCATCGCGGGACCATCGGCGGCTCCATTGCCAACAACGATCCCGCAGCTTGCTATCCCAGTGCGCTGCTGGCGCTGGGGGCCAGCATCACTACCAGCCAGCGCACGCTTGCCGCGCAGGACTTCTTCACCGGCATGTTCAGCACCGCTCTCGAACCCGGAGAGATTGTCAGGAGCATCCGCCTCCCGGCGTGCGACAAGGCAAGATATATCAAGTTCCGCAATCCCGCGTCCCGCTTCGCGCTGGTTGGGGTGTTTGCCGCGCGCCTGCCCGGCGGCTATCGCATCGCCATCACCGGGGGGGGCAACGGCGTGTTTCGCTGGCAAGAGGCGGAACAGCACCTCGACAGCGGCGGCAGCGTCTCCGCCATCGCTGAAGAACGGCTGGATATCGGCAACTTCACCGGCGATCTTCACGGCTCGGCCGAATACCGGCGCCACATTGCCGCCGTCACCGTGCGCCAAGCCATCTCGGCCATAACCTGACTTTTCGGACTGACTGCATCATGGAAATCACCGGATCCTATCTCCTGCCTTGCTCACCGGATACCGCATGGAAGGCGCTGAACGACCCCGAGGTGCTGAAGGCGTGCCTCAAGGGTTGCGAATCGCTCGAAAAGACCGGGGAAACCGCGTTTTCCGGCAAGGTCGCTGCAAAGATCGGCCCTGTCAGCGCGCGTTTTTCGGGAACCATGCGCCAGACGGAAATAGATGCGCCGCATTCGTGCCGCATGCAGTTCGAAGGCCAGGGCGGCGTTGCCGGATTTGCCAAGGGCGGTGCGCTTGTCACGCTGGCCTCGCGCGATGGTGGCACGGAATTGACATACGTTGCCGACACGCAGATCGGCGGAAGGCTGGCGCAGATGGGCGCACGGCTGGTGGAAGGCACGGCAAAATCGATGGCCGATGATTTCTTTGGCAAGTTCGCCGCCGCTGTCTCTGCCATGGAACCGGCGGTCGGCGCACCTGCCGAACCGCCAGTATCGCCACCAGCGCCGACCGGTCAGCCTTCGTCGCAGCGATCGTTGCTTGTGCCGTCCCTGATCGCAGCAGTGATCGTGGCGCTGGCGATCATTCTGCTGCGCTAAAGCGGATTCCACCAATTCTGCCCCGCCCTGGCTGGCCCTCGCAGATCAGGCTGCCGCGCGGCTGTCAGGGCCGTGATCGGGATAGGGGCCGAGCAGGACAACCAGCATGGCCCCGGCGAGGAACAGCACGGCGGCAATCCCGAAGCTTGCCTCATAGCTGGCGGTCCGCTCGAAAATTCGGGAAAACATCGTCGGTGCCGTGGCACTGCCGATCGCCAGCGCGGCATAACTAAACGAATAGATCTGCGGATAACGGCGCAGCCCGAAGTAGCGCACGGTCAGGAAGGCCAGAATATCGAGCTCGGCCCCCGCTGCGATGCCCAGCATCATGCAGGCCCCTGCCAGAATGGCCGGATTGTCCGATCCATTGAGCACGAGGCAGGCGAACGCGGGCAAGATCAGGGCACCACAGGCCACCATCGGAGCCCAGAACCGGTCCATCAGAAAGCCTGACGCAATTCTGCCGGGAATCATCCCCACGGCAAAGAAGCTGGCGATGCTGGCTGCATCGGCAGCATCGAAGCCGCGATCGGACAGGGCGGGCACCAGGTTCGGGCTGACCCCGGAAATGGCAAGATAGCCGCACAGGATCGAAGCGGTCAGAAACCAGAACCTCCGGTCGGTCAGCGCCTCGCGCACGTCAAACCCGGATTGCTCCTTTGCGGGATGGTATGAATGTCCGGCCTGCCCGCGCGGCAGGAACAGCCAGACGACGGGCAAGGCCACGATCACCGGAATGGCCGCTACCAGGCGCAGCGCCCCGGCCCATCCCAGTTCCGGGACTGCGTTGGCGATAAGGATTGGCAGCAACAACGCGACAAGCGCCGTTCCAACCAGGGCAAGGCCCAGCGCCGCACCGCGCGCGCGATCGAACGTGGCTGCGATGACTCGCGACCACAACACCGGATTCGAACCGGCTCCGAGAATGGCCGCCAGCGCATATCCTGCCCAGAATTGCCCCAGGCTGTCCGCCATCGAGGCTATAGTCAGCCCGGTGGATACCCCTACCAGCGAAGGGATCGCAACCCTGCGAGGACCGAAGCGCCCGATGAGCCAGCCAACGACCGGCGATGTCAGCGCTCCGATCCCGGAACTGAACAGGATGGCCAGCTGAATGTCGGATCGGGTCCAGCCCATGGCGGTCTCGATCGGCTTCGTCAGTGGTCCGATCGAATAGAACGGCAGCGCCACCGCGCTGCTGCCCACTCCCACCGCACAGGCCACAAGGACAAGCCAGCCAGCGCGCAGTTCCGCGCCGACCGTGCCTTCACGCATCACGCCTCGCCGCTCCATTCGCGCAATGTCGGTGTAGCAAGGAACAGGCGCGGTCCCGAAGCGACAAAATGAGATGTGTCATGCACCACCTCGTCCCTCCCGCGATCGCTGTCGAAAAAGCCTTCGATCAGGGCCTTGCGATCGGGAAAGCGCAGTTCCGGCAGGCCGCGCGCCGGGGGACAATCGGGCGTGATCGCACGGGTGATCCAGTTCTGGATATAGCGCGAGGCACCGACGTGCACTTTCTCGGCCAGGGCGGCGTGGTGTGCCCAGCACCGCTTCGCGGCCGGATCGGGCAGATCGGCATGGAACATCAGGCGTCCCAGCAATGTGATCGCCTCGTCCTCCTCCCCCTGACGCGCGCGGCGGAACCGCTCGGTCGGCTCCACCTGCCAGGCATGCAGGCAGTCTGCGCCGGAAACCGCAGTGAAATCGGGAACGCCCGCGGCATCGTCCCAGATCGCCGCGGCATCGTAAAGAGCGCTGTTGCTCATCGGGTCGGGATCGGACGGTGGCCGGTAGGCGCTGCCCACGGGCGATTCGATCACGCGCAACAGCCGCGGCGGCTGCCCGCCGCCCGTGGTCGCCGCAGCCAGCCCGGCCCAATCGACCGGGGCGCCATCGGCAAAGCGGACAAGTGCAATGATCTTCATGTCAGGCCCCGCCAGAAATCGAGGGATTGGAACCGGTCAGACAAGCTCGTCCAGCATGTCCTTGCTGAACTTGCGCAACTCTTCGGCGCGTCCGGCGCGGACCAGGTCCACCCAGTCGGGATTGGCGATCAGGCCCCGGCCAATCGCCACCAGATCCCAGTCGCCGGCCTCCAGGCCCTGTTCCAGCAGGGCGATGTGATCCAGCGAGAGGTTGGCGCGGACTTTGCCGTCCGGTTCCTTGAAGTCCGTATCGAGAGTGACCGAACCGACCGCGATCGTCGGTTTGCCCGACAGCGCCCTGACCCAGCCGGAAAGGCTGCGTCGATCACCTTCGAATTCGGGTTCCCAGAAGCGGCGGGTTGAACAGTGATAGACATCGGTTCCTGCAAGCGCGAGCGGTTCGACCATCCGGGCGAGCATGGCGGGCGACGTGACCATGCGCGCACCGTAATCGAGCTGCTTCCATTGCGAAATCCGCAGGGAAATGATGAAGCCGGGTGGCGTGGCGGCGCGTATTGCGCGGATGAGTTCGATGGCAAATGTCAGCCGCGCCTCGGGCGAGCCGCCATATCGATCCGAACGCTTGTTCGTGCCTTCCCAGAAGAACTGGTCGACCAGATAGCCATGGGCGGCGTGAATTTCGACGCCATCGAAGCCCGCAGCATCAGCCGTCTGCGCCGCCGAAACGAAGGCGGCGATCGTCGCGTCGATATCCGCCATTGTCATTTCGCGGCCAAAGGGCATTTCCGGCGCCGCAAGGCCGGAGGGGCTAACCCGCTCGACCTGTTCGGGCAGGGATGCGGTCATGCCGATCAGGCTGGGGCAGAATGCCCCGACATGCCAGAGCTGCGCCAGGATGGCGGTGCCATGTTCATGTACAGCATCAACGATGGGGCGCCATGCCGGCACGACGCCTTCTCCATAAAAACGTGGCACGGTCGATCCGAAGCTGCCGGGAACATCGACCGCGACACCTTCGGTGATAATCAGGCCCACTCCACCGGCGGCGCGCCTCGCATAGTATGGCAGGGTGGCTGCGCAGGGCAGGCCCGCGACGGCCTTTTCCCGCGTCATCGGTGCCATGGCGATGCGATTGGACAGGCTGCGCCGGTTCAGATCGATGGGCGAAAGGAGTCTGCTCGCTTGCATGGCGCTACGAATTATATCGATATCGATTTACATACAATGCCCTTGCGCGATCATTTGCAATTCAGCCGAGGCTTGACGGTATCAAACGCCGCATTTCAGCGCCCCCGGATCGATGTTGCATTTCTATCGATATCGATATAAACAACCTGCCGGGAGCAGGGAGAGGCACAGACACGGTGCAGAAAACGAATCGGACGCTAATAGAGAACGGACAGGTCTTTGATGGAACGGGCAGTGCGGCAGGCATGGCACCGATCCTGTTCGACACGAAGATCATCGCGACAGGAGAGGAGGCTCTTCGCCTGTGCGAAGGGCAGCCCGTTGCACGCATCGATGCGCGCGGTGCGACCGTCATGCCGGGCCTGGTCGATGCGCATTGCCATATCAGCTTCGATGAGCCGTTCAGCAACGATGAACTGTTCTTCCATCGCCGCGAAGGTCTGGCCGCGATCATTGCCGCCTACAATGCGCGCAAGGTCCTGCGCGCGGGCGTCACGACCATGTTCGATGCGGACACGATTTTCGACGTTTCGCTCGATCTGCGCGATGCCATCGAGTGCGGCGTTACCGAAGGGCCGCGCATGCGCTGCGGCGGGAATGCCCTGTTCACCTCGGTTGGCGGCACCGCCGGGCTGCTCGTGCCCGATGAAGGCAGCATCGGCTACCTGAAGGTGACGCGGACGCGCGACGAGATTGTCACCGAAATCCGGCGGCAGGCCAAACGCGGGGCGGACTGGATCAAGATTCACGTCACCGGCTTGATCCCGCGGCAGCGGCAGGAGGGCGAGATCCAGGTCTGGACACTGGACGAACTGAAGCTGGCAGCCGACACCGCGCACGAAGTGGGCCTGCCCATTGTGGGCCATTGCCGCAACGCTGCCAGCACGCATGATGCCGCCATCGCCGGCTTCGACATGATCCTGCACGCAACCTACATGGACGATGCCGCGCTGCGGGCCGTATGCGATGCGCGCGTGCCGATCGTGCCCACGCTGACGTTTCAGGCCGTGCTGGCCGATCATGGCGCGCGGATCGGCGCCAGCCCCTACCTACAGGACCTGTTTGCGAGGGAGATCGAGGCAAGCAGCAGGCAGTTGCGCCATGCCTATGATGGCGGCGTGCCGATCGTCTGCGGCACCGAGAGCGGTTTCTCGATCACGCCCTATGGCGAATGGCACTGGCGCGAGTTGCAGATCCTCGTTGAAAACCTGGGCCTGACCCCGCTTCAGGCCCTGTCCTGCGCAACGCTCGAAGGCGCGCGCGCGCTCAAACTCGATGACTGCACCGGCAGCCTTGAGCCGGGCAAGGACGCCGACATCATCGTGGTCGAAGGCGACGTGGCATCCGATGTCACGCTGCTCGGGCGCGAAGGGGCCATTCGCCACGTCTTCCAGGGCGGCAGGTCGATCGATGTCGAAACCCCGCTTGCCCCCCGCCGCGATCCGCCATCGTGGCGGGTTTCCAACTATTCGACCCGACCTGCGACCCGGCTGGCCGCCGGCCTGTGGAGCCCCAAGCAATGACCGAACATGTTATCTCCACATTCGAGGCCTGCTCGCGCACCTTGCGCCAGAACGACCTGCGCCAGGCGCTTTATGACGAAGCCGCGCTGATGATGGACCGCAGTCTCGTCAATCTCCATGGCACCGAGCATCGCGTGCGGCGCAATGTGGAGGCGACGGTGTTCCGCAAGAACATCTTCGTTGAATACGAGCGCAACGTGCTGCCGATTACGCTCGAGGAGACCCTGTCTCCCTTCCTGGCGGCAGGGCGCGGTGATCTGGTCGATATCGGCTATCGAATCATGATGAACCTGACGGTCGATTTCACCGGGATCGACCGCACTGAACGCTCGCCCGAGGAAACCGCCGAACTCCTACGCTTGCTCAAGGAGTTCAGCCTTGCGCCGGCGCTGGGCCAGTCTCCGCCAGAGGATCGCCCGGCCAAGCGCGCGCGGATCGAGGCTGCAATGGCGCAGTTCAACCAGCGGTTCCTCTATCCCTCGCTGGAGCGCAGGCGTGCCCTCAAGGCAAGAGTGGATGCCAGGGAACTGCCTGCCGATGCGCTCCCGCGCGATGTTCTCATGGCGCTGGTCTCGGGGGAAAGCACGCTGGGCATGACCGAGCACGAGTTTCTGCAGGAAGGCATCTTCTTCACCATGGCCGGTGCCCACACGACGATTCATTCGCTGACCCATGCCATTCACGAAATTCTGCAATGGATCGCAGCCCATCCTGAAGATGTCGCGCGCCTGCGCGACGATCCCTTCTTCGTGCAGCAATGCGTGTTCGAAAGCCTGAGGCTGCATCCATCGAGCCCGGTCGCCAAGCGCCGCACCACCTGCCCGTTCACACTGGCCAGTGGCGAAGAGGCGCAGGCAGGAGACACTATCGTCGTCAATCTGCGCTCGGCCAACCGGGAAACTGAAATCTTTGGCGTGGATGCGGACCAATTCAATCCGCACCGCGTCATCAATGGCTCGGCCTTTGCGCACGGCATCTCGATGGGGGTCGGCGCGCATGCCTGCCTTGGCCGCAACCTCGCGATCGGGGTCGAACCGAGACCGGGCACCGACCCGGACGACCACCAGTTCGGTACGGTGCCGCTGATCGTGCGCGCCTTGCTGCAAAGCGGCGTAAGGGCCGATCCGGATTCGCCTGCGGAACTCGACGGTGGCATCACCCGCATTTCGTGGGCGACCTACCCTGTCCTTTTCGACAAGACGCGGGCGATAATCTGATGGACGGTCACCGCATAACCGCGTTCCGGGAATGTGAGGCCGCACTGCGGAATCGCGATCTCAAGCAGGCCCTCTATGACGCCGGAAAGGTCGTCATGGATGAAGTGCTGCTGACCTTGCATGGCGAGGAGCACAACGCCCGGCGAACTGTCGAAGTGCGCGTTTTCCGGCGCAACTTCTTCAACTACTACGAAAAGGAGGTTTTCCCGCGCACTCTGGCGGAAACGATCGCGCCTTTCGTAGAGGCTGGCGGCGGCGACCTGCTCAAGCTTGGCTACCGCTTGACGGTAAACCTCACGTCCGACTTCGCCGGGATCGATCGTCCGGCGCGAACGGCGGAGGAAAGCGAGCATCTGATCGCGATCACCAAGAAGCTCAGCGAAGGCGCGACCATGGTGCACAGCACCCGCGATCACGCCGAACTGAACGCCGAAGTGCTGGCCGTGCTAGCCGATTTCCGCGAGAGCTATTTTCTGCCTTCGCTCGGACGGCGGCGCGCACTGCTGGAGGAGCGCAGGGCCGACAGGATCACCGACGCCGATCTGCCGCGCGACGTGCTGATGACGCTGGTGGCCGGGAATGACGAACTGAACCTTGGCGAAGAGCAATTGCTGCGCGAGATCGCCTTCTACATGCAGGCGGGCGCCCATTCGACCGCCAACTCGGTGGTCCACGCCCTGTGGGAAATCCTTGAATGGGCGCGCGATGACGCGGCACGCTGGGCCAGGCTGGAAGATCCGATTTTCGTGCAGCGCTGCGTGCATGAATCGCTGCGGCTTCATCCCGCCAGCCCGGAAGCATGGCGCACGGCCACCTGCCCCATGCATGTTCCCGGAGCAGGCGAGGTAGCGCAGCGTGAACGGATCGAACTGGACCTGTTCCTTGCCAATCGCGACCGGTCGATCTTCGGCGAAACCGCCGATCTGTTCGACCCGGACCGCGAATTGCCTGCAACCGTGCTGCGCTCTGGCCTGGCCTTCGGCATAGGCCTGCATACCTGCCTTGGCCGCGAACTGGATGGGGGGGTGGTTGCCAAGCCTGGCTCCGATCCCGCGCAGGCGCAACTGGGCATCGTGGCGCTGATCGTGATCGAATTGCTGCGCCACGGCGCACGCACGATCGAAAGCGACCCGCCGGAGCGGGACACGGCCACGCTCAGACAGAACTGGGGCCGGTTTCCCGTTCGCTTTACCGTGAAAGGCACGAAATGAAGTTCGCACTGGTAACCGGCGGGGCGGCCGGAATCGGCGCAGCAATCGCCAATGCGCTGCTCGGCAAGGGGTACAGGGTTGCCGTGGCCGATGCCAATGCGCAGGCCGTGCACGATTTCGGTCCGTCTGCTGCTTCGCAGCATGTGACAGCCCATCATTGCGACGTGTCCGATGGCGATGCCGTCACATCACTGTTCGATGCGCTGGGAGCCGCGCCGGACCTCGTCGTCAACAATGCCGGCATCGTGCGCTTCGGCCCCTTGGCCGATATCGCGATCGCGGATTTCCGGCGCGTTGTCGAAGTCAACCTGATGGGCGTTTTTGCCGTGACCAGCGAAGCCGTGCGGCGCATGCTGCCGCGCGGTTCGGGCCATGTCGTATCGCTGACATCGATCAATGCCTATGGTCCCGGTCCCGGATCGGGTGCCTATCCGGCAACCAAGAGCGCGGTGCTGCAATTGATGCGACAGTTCGCGATGGAATATGGACCACAGGGCCTGCGGTTCAACAGCATCGCGCCGGGCTTCATCGACGGCGGCATGTCGACTCCGATCTATGCCGACCCGGCGGTGCGCGCAGTGCGCTCAGCCGGTGTGCCGCTGGGCCGTCTGGGGCTGCCGGAAGACATCGCCAATGCCGTCTGTTTTCTCGACAGTGCCGAAGGCGGCTATATCAACGGTCACGATCTGGTCGTGGATGGCGGCGTAACCCATGCCGTGCTGAAGAACCTGCCCCGCACCAATGGCTGACAGCGAAATTGTGGCAAACAGGGCCGAAGCAGGCGTCGGCCGGCTGCGGCTGGTCATCTACAGTGGCGGTTACAAGCATCCCTTCGTGGAATCGACAGCGGCCCTGCTGGCCATCGCGCGCCGGGTGGGGCTCGAAGTGGCAATCTGCGCCGATCTGTCAGAGGCCCTGGCAAAGTTGCGGCGGGGGCAGGATATTCTGGCCGTCAACGCGCTGCGCTGGTCGATGACCCAGGCTGATCGCTTCGCGGCAGACCGCCCCACGTGGGGCGGCGCGTTGAGCGACGACGAGTTCGCCGCAATCTCCGGCCATGTTGACGATGGCGGTGGGCTTCTGGCGATGCATACGGCCGTCATATGCTGGGACAACCAGCCCGGCTGGCGCACCTTGCTTGGCGGAGGCTGGACATGGGACCACTCGCACCACCCACCGCTGGGGAAATTTACGGTGAGAGTCGTCCTCGCCCTGGCCGCAGGACCTGACGCCGCTGGACCTGACGCCGCCGGGCCGGATATGGCGCAGTTCGATGTTATCGACGAGGCTTACCACAACCTCGATCCGGCCACAGACTGCGAGATCGTTGCGCTGGCCGAAGCCGGTCAGGAGCCTCAGCCCGTGATCTGGCGTCGGCGACAGGGAGCGGGCCGGATCGTGGTCGACGCGCTTGGGCATGATGCCCGTTCGCTGACCGCTCCGGGACATGTCACCATCCTCAAGGCGATGCTGGCCTGGCTGTCCGGGCAATGATCCCCGCCAGGCGGGCCGATCGCCGCAATTGCAGATCCAACGGGAGAGAAGCCATATGACACTCGCAGGAAAAAGCATTCTCGTCACCGGTGGAGGTTCGGGACTGGGGGCTGCCATGGCACGCCTGTTCACGCTTCGCGGTGCAAAGGTCACCGTGAGCGGTCGGCGGGCCAACAAGATCGCCGCGCTGTGTGACGAGATCGGCTGTGCGGGCGTGGTTGGCGATGTTGCCGATGCGGCAGACCGGGAGGCCATGATCGCAGGTGCGGTTGCACACGGCGGAGGGCTTGATGCGCTCGTGAACAATGCGGGCAACATGTATCGAACGGCGCTTGCGGAGATGGACGAGCAACGGCTGACAGCCGTGTTCCAGACAAACGTCATCGGCGCGATGATGCTCTCGTCGCTGGCGATGCCGCATCTGGAGGCTAGCAAGGGATCAATCCTCTTTTTCGGCTCCAGCCATACCCGCCGCGCCTTTCCGGGTGCATCGCCCTATGCCGCGACCAAAGCCGCCGTGCAGGGTCTGACCCAGGTTCTTGCCGCCGAAGTGGGCAGCAAGGGAGTGCGGGTGAACTGCATCGTGCCAGGCAGCGTGCTGACCGAGATCAACGTGCGGGCGGGTCTGCTGACCGAGGAGGAAGCGGCCAGCCGCTATCGCGAACTGCCGGCGCTTCAGGCGCTCGACCGGCTGGGCGAAGGTGTCGATGTTGCCGAGGCAGCCGAGTATCTGCTGTGCGCCGGGTGGGTTACCGGCGCGATCCTCGACGTTGATGGCGGCCTCGGGCTCGGCGTTTCGAAAGGCTGACCCGGACTTCCGGCAAGGCTCAGGCGCGCAGCAGGCGCCTCGCGTTGTCGGCCAGCAACTGCTCCATGCCATGCGTATCGGCGTGCTGCGGCGCGTCCCAGCCGGCGAAATTGGTGCCATAGACCAGCCGATCGCGGCCAACCCGCTGAATCAGGAGATCGAGCGAGAGGTCATCGTGCATGTGCACATCATACCAGATGCGCTGGAGGGCTGCTTCGAAGCGGCCTTCGTCACGCAGGCTTTCCGGCACCCACTGGCGCTTGTGCGCAGCATGGCGCAGGCGCCCCCACACCAGCGCCAGTGCCCCGCCGCCATGGCTGATGCAGATATCGAGCACGGGATGGCGATCGAGCACGCCGCCGAACAGGAGCGTGGCAAGCGCGGTCGTTTCCTGCATCGCAAACCCGACGGTGATGTCCAGTTCGAACCTGCCGAATGCCGCAGGGCCGGCCGGGCCATCGATCCCGGCAGAGGCCGGGTGGATGAACAGCGGCACGTCGAGGGCGACGACCGCCTCGTAGAACCGGTCCATCACCGGATCGCACAGGCTCTGCGGCATGTCCGTGCCGATGTAGGCGGCGCGAAAGCCCAGTTCGCTTACCGCGCGGCGCAACTCGGCAATCGCCGCATCGACATCCTGCATCGGCAGGGCCGCCGACGCGCCGAGACGGTCGGGATAGCGGGCAACCTGCGCTGCGAGTGCATCATTGTGCCTGCGGCAGAAGGCAATCGCTTCCGCTGCCGGAATGTAGTGGAAGTAGGTCAGCGGATTGGGCGAGAGCAACTGCCAGTCGATCCCGATGCGATCCATCGCCGCGACCCGCACATCCGGGTCCATGAAGGCGCTGCCGCGATAGCGCACGCCGCGCAACCTGTAGTCACCGATGCGGAACACCGGCACGCCATCCTCTTCGGTCAGTTCGGGACCGAAGTGACCGGCGCTGCCAAAGGTCTCCTCGATCACCGCGTGGGCGTGGATGTCGATCACGCGGGCGCTTGCAAGGCTCATTTCAGGCATATCCCTTCGCGACGCCGCCATCGACCGCGATCGCGGTTCCGGTCATGTAGCTTGCAACTTCCGAGCCAAGGAAAACAGCGAGACTGGCGATCTCTTCGGCTTCGGCGAACCGGCCTAGCGGGATATCGGCAAGGATTGCGGCCTCTGCCGCGCTGGGGCCATCAGCGTCGCCCGGCCCCAGCAGCTTCTCGACCCGTCCGGTGCGTGTCCACCCAGGGCAAACCGTGTTGACCAGCACATTGTCCGCAGCGACCTGCTGCGACAATGTCTTCGCCCAGCCCAGCACCGCCATGCGCAGGCTGTTCGACAGCGTGAGATTGGGGACCGGCTGCTTGACCCCGAACGACGATATGTTGACGATCCGCCCCCAGCGCCGCGCCCGCATCGCAGGGAGTACCGCGCGGGTCATCCGCACGGCGGACATCAGCGTGAGGTTGGTGGCCGCCTCCCACCGCGCATCGTCCAGCGTATCGAACAGCCCCGGCGGCGGGCCACCGGCATTGTTCACCAGCACATCGACCGGCCCGAACTGCGCCGCGACCGTATCGGCAAGCCCGGTGATCTGCGCGGGATCGGCAAGGTCTGCGACAAGCGCCAGGCAGCCGGGCATCTGCGCTGCCGCCAGGGCAAGCTGATCCGGATCGCGCGCGCAAATGGCCACGCGCGCGCCTTCGTGATGAAATCCGCGCGCCGTGGCAAGGCCTATCCCCTGGCTTCCCGCGCAGACCAGAACGGTCCTGTCCTTCAGCCCCAGATCCATGCTTCAATGCCCTTTCGGAGTGCCGAGAGCCGCCATCTGCGCGCGATAGCTGGCCAGATCGAAGTAATCGCGCCATTCGCAGATCAGATTGTCGCGCACGCGGAACACACCCATAAGCGGCAGTTCAACCCGTGCGCCGCCGATGGTCATGCGGTCAATCCGCTCTGTCAGCACATGATCGCCGTTCGCTGCAGCATGGCGCACTTCCCAAGCGGAATCGGTCAAGGGCCCGACGCCGCGCAGATAGCGTTCGACTGCGGCCAGGCCGGACAGTGGCTCCATCGGAATGTTGTGATAGGTGATATCGGGCGCAAGGTGCGCAATCACCCGATCGAGATCCGGGCCGGTCCAGGCGCTGCAGAACGACAGGACGCATTCAAGCGGAGACATGTCCGTGTCGTCAGCCAAGTCGACTTCTCCCAATTCTCTTCTGGCCGCTTCCCTTGACACGGCGCACCGCAGTTGTGAAGTATCGAAATTAATATATTTCTGGACGCATTTCCTCCCTTGGCGCCGACGCCCTGCCATAGAGATCGTGCAATGCAGGTGATGACAGATCATGAAAGCCTGGCCTCCATTCTGCTGCAGGCGCAGCGGGAAGGCCGTGCCGTTCCGCAGGACGTGTTCGGCAAAGACCTGGACATTGCCGACGCGCTGGCCATCCAGCGAGAACTGCATGCACAGGCGATTACTGCGGGCCGGATGCCATGCGGCCACAAGATCGGCCTGACATCTCCCGGCGCCATGCGCCTGTTCGGCGCGCAGGAGCCAATGATCGGGACGATCTTTGCCGATACCGTACTTCCCCCCGGAGCTGCCGTGGCAACGGGCACGTTCATCGCCCCCCGGATCGAGGGTGAGATCTTGCTGGAAATCGGCCATGCACCGGAATGGAATGCCAGTGACGATATCCTTCTGGCCGCGCTAACCAGCATTCGTCCGGCCTTCGAAATCGCTGATTCCCGCATAGTGGGATGGCCAGGGAACGTGACGCACGCCACTGCCGACAACGCCTGCTGCGCGCGCGTCATGCCGGGGGCCGACCGGGTGCAGGCAACGCAAGTCGATCTGGTCGATGCGCGCAGCGAGTTGCTGGAAGATGGACAACTGGTTGCAGCCGGATCGCCGCGCGATTGCCTGGGTTCGATCCTGAATGCGTGGCGCTGGCTGCTGCGCCGATCCGGCGAACTGGGCATCGCGCTGCAGCCGGGCGATATCGTCCTGTGCGGCGCGATGGGGCCTGCCGTTCCCCTGAAGCCGGGGCGGCGATATGAACTGCTGGTGGAGGGCCTTGGCACCGTCAGCCTGCAGGCGGAATGATGATGCCGGGCGCCGGTGACTCGCTACCCGGCCAGGACCTTGATCCCGGCCTGCGATCTAAGCCCGCCCTTGCTCCCGGGAACGCCCTACCCTACGCTACCCTGCTTAGCCCGGCCCGGCACTGCCCGCGCCGGAAGGCGATGCGAAAGTTGAAGATTGTATGCCAAACCGCAAGAAGGACCCGGAGCCGAGACGCAATCGCGATCCCTTGCCGCCGCTGGCCGATCGCATTTCGTTTCTGGTCCATCGGATCGGTGCGCACATGGCCCGCATTTCCAATCCGTGGTTTCAGGAAGCCGGACTCGATCTGGTCACCTCGCGGATGATCGTACTGCTGGCCGAACGGGGGGAACTGACGGCCGGAGAGATCGTCAAAGTCATGGCTCTTCCTCAATCGACCATTTCCCACCAGTTGAAACGCCTCGAAGGCCTTGGTTATCTGAAGCGTGAAGTCGGCAGCGAGGATTCCCGGATCGTCATCGCCCGCTTGACGGCGGAAGGCGTGGAGGTGGCAGGACGTGCCAACGAACTCAGCCGTGACGTGGTGGACGAACTGGTTTCGGCAATCGGGCAAAAGGAGTTGGCGGCTGTCCGGGCGGCGCTCAAGCGGGCGGACGCAGCGCTTGAGGCGATGTATGATTCACGCCTTGCCGCATCCAGTTCAAGGCGCAGGAACAGGAAGGTCGGTATGCAGGCTCCCTCCCCTAGCCCGCCAGCAGAACCGCGGGCCGTTCAAGCAGAAGCTTGATTTTCTGGACGAAGCTGGCCGCGTCATGGCCGTCTACGACCCGGTGATCGCAACTGATCGAGAAATTCATCAGCTTGCGCTCGGCGATCTGTCGCTGACCGAGCGCATCGGTAACAAAGGCAGGCCGTTCGACAATGCGGTTCGGACAGATGATCGCCACTTCGGGCCGGTTGATCACCGGCGTTGCTGCGATCCCGCCCAGCGTTCCGAGCGAGGTCAGCGTCAGTGTCGAACCGCTGAGCTGGCCTGATGCAAGCGATCCTGACCGTGCGCCTTCGGCCAGCGTGACGATGGCGGCGGCCAGTTGCCAAAGATTGCGGTCCTGGGCATCGCGAAGCACCGGAACCATCAGCCCGCCGGATGTCTGCACAGCGATGCCCATATGGACCGCGCCGAAGCGGGTAACCACGCCTGCCTCATCATCGAAGCGGGCATTGATCATCGGAAAATCCGGGATGGCCCGGCATGCCGCGATGATCAGGAAAGGCAGCATCGTCAGCTTGGCACGCGCTCCCCGTTCGCCGTTGAGCGCAGCGCGCATGGCCTCAAGCTCGGTGACATCGATCTCTTCCACATAGGTGAAGTGCGGGATCGCGCGCTTGGATGCGGCCATGTTTTCCGCGATCCGCCGCCGCAGACCGACGACACGGACAGCGTCGTCGGCGCGCGCGACACCCGCCGGGCGATATCCTTCGCCGCCGCGATAGGCGAGGAAGGTGTCAAGATCGCCATGGCGGATCCGACCGTCGGCGGTTGGCAGCAGACAGGCAAGGTCGATGCCGAGATCCTGCGCGCGCTGGCGCACCGCCGGGCTGGCAAGCGTGCGCGGCCCCGTTGTCACTGGCGCCAAGGATGCCGGGGCCGAGGTTGCCGGTGTGGCTGCGATGGCGGGCGTGGCAGGCTGGACCGGCTCAGGCGCGGCCGGAGGTGGCGGGGGCGGCGCAACTGATGGCGGCGTTGAGGCAGGGGCTGCCGCGCCATGTTCCGGCGCGACATCCTCTTCGGTGACGATGACCGCCAGCACGCTGCCGATCGCGATGACATCGCCAACCTCTCCGCCCAGCGCCTTGACCCGTCCGCTGACCGGGCTTTCCATCTCGACAGTGGCCTTGTCGGTCATCACATCGGCAAGGCGTTGGTCGGCAACGATACTGTCGCCCACGGCAACGTGCCAGCCGACGATCTCCGCCTCGGCGATGCCTTCGCCGATATCGGGAAGGTGGAACGTGAAATCGGCCATGATTAGTCCCTTGCGAGCAGGCGCGTGATGGCGGTGCCAACCCGTTGCGGGCTGGGGAAATAGTCCCATTCGAAGGCGTGGGGGTAAGGCGTATCCCAGCCGCACACGCGCATCACCGGCCTTTCCAGCGAATAGAAGCAGCGCTCCTGGACGAGCGCGGCCAGTTCCGCGCCGAAGCCGGAGAAGCGGGATGCCTCGTGCACGATCAGGCACCGGCCCGTCCGCTCGACCGAGGCGGAGATGCTGTCGATATCGAGCGGAACGATCGAGCGCAGATCGATCACTTCACCATCGCAGCCGCTGGCTTCGACGGCTGCGAGCGCGACATGGACCATCGTGCCATAGGCGAGGATTGTGAGATCCCCACCCGGGCGCACGACATCGGCCTTGCCCAGAGGCACCGTGTAATAGCCGCTCGGAACTTCGGCACGGGTGTGTCCGGCCCAGGTCTTGAGCGGGCCATCGCCATGACCATCGAACGGCCCGTTGTAGAGCCGCTTGGGTTCGAGGAAGATCACCGGATCGTCGTCCTCGACAGCCGCGATCAGCAGGCCCTTGGCATCGTGCGGATTGGAAGGGATCACGGTCTTGAGGCCGGTGATGTGCGCAAAGATCGCCTCGGGGCTCTGGCTGTGGGTCTGCCCGCCGAAGATGCCGCCGCCATAAGGCGAGCGGACCGTGATCGCCGCCTCGAATTCCCCCCCCGATCGGTAGCGCAGCCGCGCCGCTTCGGAGACCAACTGGTCGTAGGCGGGCAGGATGTAGTCTGCGAACTGGATCTCGGGCACGGGGCGCAGGCCATAGGCCGCCATGCCGATGGCGGTGGCCACGATGCCGCCTTCGGCGATGGGCGTATCGAAGCAGCGGTGCCTGCCATGGCGCGCCTGAAGCCCGTCGGTAACGCGAAACACGCCGCCGAAGAAGCCGACATCCTCTCCGAATACCAGCACGCGCGGATCGCGGGCCATCATCACGTCCATGGCGTCGTTCAGCGCCTGGATCATCGACATGCTGGAGGTTGCCGCAGGCCGATCAGTCATGCTCTTCGAGCCCCAGTTCGCGCATCTGTTCGGTCAGGCGCCAGTCCGGCTCCTTGAACACGCCGAGGAACATTTCGCGCAGCGGGGGCTTGGACTTGCCCAGCGTGCCGACCTTTTCCGCCACGGCGACGGCCGCCGCCACGCGCGCGGCCAGTTCGGCCTTCAGAGTTTCCTCGCGCGCTTCGTCCCATTCTCCGATTGCGGTCAAATGGCCTGACAGCCGCTCCACCGGGTCGCCCAGGGGCCAGTGGGCGGCCTCGCTGGCAGGGCGATAGCGCGTTGGGTCATCGCTGGTCGAATGGCCCGCCGCCCGATAGGTGAAGAATTCGATCAGCGTGGCACCCAGCCCCGCCCGTGCGCGCCTGGCGGCCCAGTCGATCACGGACCAGACGGCCAGGAAATCGTTGCCGTCCACCCTCAGTCCCGGCAGGCCATAGCCGATGGCCTTGGCGGCAAAGCTCTGGGCGGTGCCGTTGGCGATGCCCGAGAACGAGGAAATCGCCCACTGGTTGTTGGTCACGCAGAGGATGGCAGGCGCGCGGTAGACGCTGGCGAATGTCAGTGCCTCGTGAAAATCGCCCTCGGCGGTGGTGCCTTCGCCGATATAGCCGAGCGCGATCTGGTCGCGCCCGCTGTAGGCGGCGGCCATGGCCCAGCCCACCGCATGGCCGAACCGGCTGCCGACATTGCCGGAGAGCGAATAGAAGCCATAGTCGCGCGCCGAATAGAGGATCGGCAACTGGCGACCCCGCAAGGGATCTTCTGCATTGGAGAAGATCTGATTGACCATTCGCTCCAGCGGATAGCCCCGCGCATGAAGCCAGCCTGCCACGCGATAGGTCGGGAAGGCCATGTCGTCGCGGCGCAAGGCCAGCGATGGGGCGACGGCGCAGGCCTCCTCGCCGGTGGACTTCATGTAGAAGCTGGTCTTGCCCTGACGGTGAAGCCGGAAAAGGCGATCGTCGAACGCGCGGGTAAGCAGCATGGCTTCCAGACCGGCGCGCAGAACGTCCGGATCAAGCCGGGGATTCCAGCCGCCCCTGGCATGGTCATCATCATCCAGCACCCGGATCAGATCGAACGCGAGGTGGCGCAGTTCATGCTCGTCCGCGTCATGGGGCGGGCAGTCCACGCTTCCTGCCGGCTGCACCACGATGTGGGAGAAATCGGGTTCGTCGCCCGGACGGGCACCGGGTTCCGGTACATGAAGGCCGATACCTGACATCCTGCTTCCTCAGCGCCATCACCAGCATCGGCAGAGCGGCTCTGCCTTCAGCGTGGTTCGGTAGTGGACCAAGGGTATGCTTCCGAAGCGGGAATGTCCTTCCAAAGCTCGTGCTACCAGGCTCCAATCTTGAATGATCATTCTATTGAAATAAATTCCATTAGAAGATTATTCTCAATTTCAGCCTTCAGGGGGACGAATCACATGGATCAGATTGACCGGAAGATCCTAGCCGAACTGCAGGCGGACCCCGAACTTGCCATTCACGCATTGGCCGAACGGGTCGGCCTCTCGCAGACACCGTGCTGGCGGCGGCTGCGCAAGCTGGAGGCGGAAGGCATAATTCTGGGGCGGGTACTGTTGCTCGATCCCGCCAGGCTCGGTTATCCGATCAGCGTCTATGTCGAGTTGAAGCTCAATCGCCACGATGACGAAACGCTCGGGCAGTTCGAGGACCTTGTCAGCCGCCACCCCCAGATCGTGGAATGTTTCGCGATGAGCGGGCAGAGCGATTTCATCATGCGCATTCTTGCGCGGTCGGTTTCAGACTACGAACAGTTTGCCCGCACGACCCTCCTGCGCTTTCCAGCCGTTTCCGCGATCAATTCCAGCTTTGCACTCAAGACGATCAAACTCGACCGGGGCGTTCCGATGGATTGACGCGTCCCATGCCTCCCGGCCCTACCTCACTCCAAAAAATCAATATCGATATATATAGATTGATTTCGATATAATCTGGAACTACACTCCAGCGGGATTGATCGTTCGCCAACGCAAGGCTGAACGGCAAACGGGAGAGGGCAAATGTTCGAACCAAATGCGAAAATGCGTCTGCGATCCGCGTTGATCGTGGCAATGCTGGGGACCTGCAGCGTGCCCGCCCTGGCGCAATCCCAGGCAGACCCACAGGCGCAAACGGACCAGGATGCGCTTTCATCGATCGTGGTCTATGCCCAGAAGAAGGCCCGTGGCGAGGAACTGCAGAAAGTTCCGCTTGCGGTAACTGCCGTGGATGGTGCTGCGATCGAGCGCAGCCACATGGTCGATATCCGCGATCTGGGCCGGCTCGTTCCCAATGCGCAGCTCGATGGCGTCGGCACCTTTCCCGGCTTCGCCAACTTCTTCATGCGCGGTGTCGGCGTCAGCACCTCCGTCCGCTCGCTCGATCCTGCCGTGAACATCGTGCAGGATGGCATGGTCATCGGTTACCAGGCCGGCGCAATTCTGGACGCGTTCGACATGGAGGGCGCGGAAGTTCTGCGCGGGCCACAGGGCGTGCTGTTCGGCAGAAACGCTTCGGGCGGTGTGGTATCGGTTCGCAGCCGTCGGCCGGACGGATCGGATGATGCCTCCGTCAAGGTGACTCTCGGCAACGCTTCGACGGTAGAAATTCGCGCGACTGGCCAGACGAGCCTCGTTCAGGACAAGCTGTTTGCCCGCGTTGCGGTCTTCACGCGCAATAACGACGGCTTCTTCATCAATCGCAATTCCGGCACTTTCGTGACTGTCCCCGCCAATGCCAATCCGACCGGCGCCGCTGCCGCCATGCATCGCGAAGGCCGTGTGCAGGGTGCCAACGATCAGGTCGTCAAGGGAACGCTCGTCTTCAAGCCTGCCCAAAGCACAACCCTGACGCTGCTCGGCCAGTATCTGCACATGAACGATGGCGGGGGTGCGACAAGATCCTATCTGCTGCCGAACACCGCGCTGCGCCAGCATCAGACAGTCTGGGGCTGGACACCTGACAATGGCAAGTGGTCGGTCAATCTCGGTGATCCGGGCTACACGAAGATCGACGGGTATCACCTGATTGCCGAGCTGTCGCAGGACATCGGCACCGGGACGCTGACGGCCATCGGGGCCTATCGCAAGATCGATTACGATGCGACGCTCAATGTCAGCGGCGATCCGTTCAATGTCGTGCTGTTCCCCGACAACGAGGAGAGCGCACGGCAGAAGAGCCTTGAGCTGCGCTACAACATCAGCCTGAACGACACGATCGATCTGCTGGTCGGCGGCTTTCTGTTCGATCTCGATACCAGCGTGTTCGAAAAGCGCATCACCCGCCTCGCGACGGGTTCCAACCGCTACACGATCAATCGCTGGCAGCAGTCTGCGCAGTCCTATGCGGCCTTCGGGAACATCGACTGGCGCCCTCTGGGCGGACTGACGCTTTCGGCTGGCGTACGCTACAGTTACGACCGCAAGAAAATGCACATCGTTCCGCTGAGCAACTGCCCCGGACAGTCGTTCGCGTCGTGCAGTTTCAATTACCTCGATGGCCAGCGCAGTTGGGATGACGTGTCCCCCCGCTTCATTGCAAATTATGAAGTGGCCTCTGATGTCATGGTCTATGCAAGCTATTCGAAGGGCTATCGCGCCGGCAACTTCAATGCCCGTGCGCCCTCTGCGGTGGGTGCGGTCACCCCGGTGGATCCCGAAACCGTGGGCTCATTCGAAACCGGCCTGAAATCGCAGTTCCTGAATCGGCGGGTGCGGCTGAACGTCGGCTATTTCCGCCAGAAGTATGACGATATCCAGCGGCTCACGCAGATTGCCCTGCCCGGAGATTCGCCGCTTCAGCAGCTCGTCAACGCGGCCAAGGCGACCATTCAGGGGGTCGAGGTGGAAGCTTCGGTCGTGCCGGTACGCGGCCTGCGCTTCGATGGAACGCTGGGCTACATCGACGCAAAGTACGATCGCTTCGACAATCTGACCGGCCTTGCGGCAGGACAGGCGGCAACGGACCTCAAGTTTGACCGGGTGCCGAAGTGGACCTACTCGATCGGCGGCAGTTACGATCGTGATCTTGGCGAAAATGCCAAGCTCAGGCTGCACGCGGGATATACCTGGCGCAGCCACGTATTCACCGACCTGCTCAACACCAAGTCGCTCGAACAGAAGGCCTATGGCCTGCTCGATGCCGGCGCGAGCATTGACCTCGGGCGCTGGTCTATCGGCGTGTTCGGTCGCAACATCGCAAATGTCGAATATGCCGAAATCAAGTCAGCCGGCGTCGGCTACAATGCTTTCGGCGGTTCTCCGCGGTACTACGGGATGGAACTTGGCTGGCATTTCTGAATGCCGGCTTGATCTGGATGCATTGCGGAGATTGTGTTGGAATCTGGTCCGAAACTGTCCGGCCGGGCAGCTTCGGACCGGACTTCCGGACTGCATATGGTCCTGCTGTGAAGCTGCACCGGCCCGTTGGGCAGTGAGGCCCATTGCGCAGCTTTTGCGCTGACTTTCCGGACCCGAATTTCACGCGGTAACCCAGAAATGCAGCGATTTCGATATACATGTGTATCGATATCGTTATATTTTGCTGGACGAGGATAAGGCGAATCAAAGTACGCCAACACAGATAGGTCAGTAACCATCTGACAATGGGGGAGATTTATGAGGAACCTGAAGGTTTGTCTCAATCTTGGCAGCGCGGCGCTGGGGTTGATGGCTGTTTGCGGCAGTCCAGCGGCACATGCCCAGGATACGACTGCGAATGACAGCGGTCTTACCACCCTGCAGGAAATCGTGGTCACCGCACAGCATCGTTCGGAGAATCTTCAGAACGTCCCCATTGCGGTCAGCGCGATCAATGCCGAACAGATCGAACAGCGTTTCAGCCGCGACATCGCCCAACTCGGCGGGCTTGCGCCGAACGTCGTGATCGACACGCTCTACGGCGCAAACACTCCGATCATCTCGGTGCGCGGGGTGCAGTTGAACGACGGCGAAAAGAGCTTCGATCCGGCGGTCGCGGTCTATCTCGACGGGGTCTATCTTGCCACAACCACAGGCGCCCTGCTGACGACCTTCGATGCCAGCGAAGTGGAAATCCTGCGCGGCCCACAGGGCACTCTGTTCGGTCGCAACACCATTGGCGGCCTTGTGCATGTGCGCCGGGCCGAACCCACCGGCGAATTTGGCGGGCGGATCAGCGCGACCTACGGAAGTTTCGAGCAGATGGACTTCAAGGGTGTGATGAACCTGCCGTCCATTGCCGACGGGGCGATCTCGGCCAAGGTTGGCCTCATCAGTCTGCACAATGGCGGCTATTTCCGCAACATCGTGCGCAACAAGCGCGAGGGCGACAAGGACTTCAACATGTTCAGCGCTTCGGTGAAGATCGAGCCAAGCTCGTCCGCCAAGCTCGTCGTCAATTACGACTATATCGATGACAACACCCCGACCACGCCGGTCACCTCGCTGACCGGGCCGGGCGAATTGTTCTGTATCATCACTACTGTCGGATCGTGCGGTGCACCGGCGAGCGATTCCGACTATCATCGGCGTCCCGTCACCAACTTTGTGCAGCCGCAGCGATTCAATGCGCACTCGCTGATCGCGAACGGCGAAGTGGAAGTGGCGCCCGATCACAACCTGCTGGCCGTGGTCGGCTATCGCACCTCCGACGAGAAGGCGATGAACAAGTTCGACGGGCTCGAACAGCCATACTTCTTCGTGTTCCGTCCGCAGACGCAAAAGCAGTTTTCAGGCGAACTGCGCTACCAGGGCACGATTTCAACCGCGAAGATCGTTGCCGGGGCATACTATTACAGCGCAAGCTATGAGATCCATCAGCGCAACTACTTCTTCCCCTCGCCCATCGCCACCAACTCCACCGAAGACCAGATCTTCGACCTCATGGAAGGTAACACCGTGGGTGGCGAGACTCCGGGCGGCGAAGCCAAGCAGCGGACCAGGAACTACGCCTTCTTCGGTCAGGTAGACTGGGAAGCGGTGCCGAACCTGACCCTTTCGGTCGGTGGCCGCTATACCCATGAAAAGAAGCGGATGTGCGCAGGCACAGCCACGGGAACGGTGGGCAACCGCACTTTCACCTCCGCCTTTGGCGACTGCCCGGACGCCATCGCGAACCTGGCGGTCTATACCCCCAACGCCGTTGATCCGGTTACCGGTGCCGTCACCCGCCAGACCGGCATTCTGACCACCTCGCGTTTCACCCCCCGCTTCGGTGTCAGCTATAAGTTCGACAACGGCATGGTCTATGCCAGCTATTCGAAGGGCTTCCGCTCGGGCGGGTTCAACGGTCGCGCATCGTCGGCATTCTCGCTGGGACCGTATCAGCCTGAAACCGTGAGGAGCATCGAAGCAGGCTTCAAGTCGCAATGGTTCGACAACCGCCTGCGGGCAAACGTCAATTTCTTCCGCATGGACTATTCGGGCAAGCAGGAGGATGTGGTCTTCCCAGATCCCGTGCTTGTTACCCTCACCGTCGTGCAGAACGCGGCAAAGGCCCGCATGCAGGGGGTTGAGGGCGAGTTCCAGTTCATTCCCGCCGAAGGCCTGACGCTTGGCATGAACGTGGGCTACCTCGACGCAAAGTATCTGGGCTGGCTCGACCTGGGCACGAACCTCGATCCTGCCACTGCCGCTGCCCGGCCGCTGGTGACCATCGACAAATCCGGCTTCTCGATGCGTCGCGCGCCCAAGTGGTCGCTTGATGCAAATGCAGTGTACCGGACCAGCCTTGGCGAAGGCAAAACCCTGATCCTGG
Organism: Novosphingobium sp. ERW19; assembly: GCF_012641315.1. Lineage (NCBI taxonomy): Bacteria > Pseudomonadati > Pseudomonadota > Alphaproteobacteria > Sphingomonadales > Sphingomonadaceae > Novosphingobium > Novosphingobium sp. ERW19. The sequence goes on along the minus strand of NZ_JABAIC010000019.1, from coordinate 5,387 downwards.
ATGGCTCGATTCGTTACAAGAGCCGGTATTTCATCGGTGCCAACACGGTTTCGGCGAATGTCGAAAATCCGCTGCTGGTAAAGCCCTTTGCAATGGTCGATGCCAGCATCACCTACGAGACGGGGCCATTCCGTTTCTCCTTGTTCGGCAAGAACCTGACCAATCGCAACTACTTCACGCACGTACTCGACGTTGGGACCGGATATGGGGCGACACCGACCAATCCGACCCCGGTTCCGATTCCGGGCCTGTGGACCTACGGCACCATCGCCGCGCCGCGCACCTTCGGTATCGAGGCGCAGGTCAAGTTCTGATGACTGGCCAGCCACGCCTGCCTTCAGCGTCGGACCATGCTGTGACCGGGCAGCCAGGCACATTGTGTCCGGCTGCCGGTTCAAGCAACGTCATCCGGGAGAACGTGCTTGGCGCACACGTTCGCCGGGCGTGGATGCTGGTCGTGGCTGGGGTGCTGGCGATCGGGACGAGTGCCTGGGCCGAGCGCACGTCCGAGAAGCAAGCTGCCCCAGAAGCGCTGAAAGACGTGTCGGAGTTCAACACCGCAAAGGGCCTCCTGGCCGACCGCGAAGCCCTGCCCGGCGCAAAGATCTTCGCGGAGAACTGCGCGGCTTGTCACAATGGCGGCGTACCAAAGGCGCCCCATGTGCAATGGCTTGAAATGCTGGCGCCGTCATCGATCGTGGCAGCGCTGACCAACGGCGTGATGGCGCAGCAGGGCGCGAACCTGACCGCCGACCAGAAGCTGCGCGTGGCCGAGTATCTCACGCGGCAAGATCTCTCGGCCGGCCTTCCGGTGATGAACTACGCCGCGCAATGTACCGGGCCTGCGGGCAGCTTCGATCGTCGGCTTCCCGTCGTAAAGGCGGGTTGGGGCTACGATACAAGGCGCTTTGTGCCCGAAGCGCTTGCCGGGCTCGATGCGGGCGATCTCGGCAAGCTGGAACTGCGCTGGGCTTACGCTTTCCCCGCCGCCACCAAGGCGCGTTCGCAGCCTTCGATCGGATATGGCGCGGCCTTCGTCGGCAGCGAAGACGGCAGGGTCTATGCCTTCGATCTTAAGACCGGCTGCGCGAAATGGACCTTCAAGGCGACTGCCGAGGTGCGAACGGGCATTGTCCTCGTCGATGGCCCCAAACCCATGGTCTATTTCGGTGATCTGTTCGGCAAACTCTATGGCGTTGACGCGCTGACGGGCAAGCTCGTTTGGGCGCGGCGCATGGACAATCACCCCAGCGCGACCCTGACCGGCACACCGGCCTATCGTGATGGCCGCCTCTATGTGCCGGTGTCTTCGCTGGAGGTCGTTCCGGCGGCAGGGGCGGACTATGTCTGCTGCACGTTCCGCGGGCATCTCGATGCCATCGATGCGAAAACAGGCGAGCCGGTTTGGCAGTTCTTTCCCATTCCGGAAGAACCGAAGGAACGCATTCTCAATGGCAAGCGGGGCTTCGCCCCTTCGGGAGCGCCGGTCTGGACAAGCCCGACGGTGGATGAGCGGCGCGGACTGATCTACATCGGGTCGGGCGAGAATTACAGTTCGCCCTCGGACGGCAACAGCGATGCGATCTTTGCGGTCGATCTGCGCACCGGCAGGCGGGTCTGGCAGAGGCAGACGATCTCCGGCGATGCCTGGAACGTCGCCTGCATGATGGCTGACAACCCCAATTGCCCGGCCGAGAAAGGGCCGGACTTCGATCACAGTTCGTCCATGCTCCTGATCGACGTTCCGGGCGGAAAGCAGATCATGGTCGTCGGCCACAAGAACGGCACCGTCTACGGACTTGATCCCGATGCGCAGGGAAAGCTGCTGTGGCAGACAAAGGTCGGGCGCGGCAGTATTCAGGGAGGCGTTCATTTCGGCATGTCGGCAGACGGGACGACGGTCTATGTGCCCATCAATGACATGAACGATACGCATAACGGCCAGTATCTCGATCCCGCAACGGCCCGGCCCGGTATGCATGCCATCGATGCCACCACTGGCAAACTTCTGTGGAGCAAGGTCCAGGGCAACGTCTGTGGCGATCGCCCGTTCTGCGATCCGGGCATTTCCGCGCCGGTCACCGCTGTCTCCGGCGCGGTCATCGCCGGTCATCTGGACGGCCACATCCGCATTTACGGGCGCGCTGGCGGAGCCTTGCTGTGGGATTTCGATACGACCCGCAATTTCAGGACCACGAACGGCGAACCCGGCCAGGGCGGCAGCATGTCCGGTGCGGGGGCCGCAGTCGGCAATGGTTATGTCGTGATCAATTCGGGCTATGGCTTGTACAGCCATTCGCCAGGCAACGTGCTGCTTGTGTTTTCCGCCAGAGCGGAGGCCGACGATACCGCCAACGGGCGACCCGGCCACTGATACCAGGCTGCACGGACTGGAAACAGGCGGCGCTCGCCCCGAACAACGCGGCAATCTCGCAGGAGCAAGCCTCAGAAATCACCGCACCGTAGTTCCGCCATCCACCGCCAGGGTCTCCCCGGTGACGAAGCTCGATTGATCAGACAGTAGCCAGGCGATCGCCTGTGCCTGCTCGTGCGGCGCAGAGACACGGCCCAGCGGGATCCGCGCGACCGTGCTCGCCTCGCCGCCCGGACGTGTCAGCATCTGCTGGTCGAACATCTCAGTGCGGGTAGTGCCGGGCAGCACGGCATTGACCCGGATCGCATCGGCCGCCCCGTCCAGCGCGGACGAGCGCGTCAGCCCGACCACCGCGTGCTTGCTGGCCGAATAGAGCGCCAGTCCCGGAAAGCCGCGCTGGCCGGCAATAGAGGCGACGTTGACGATCGAACCGCCGCGCCCGCGCATGGCCGCCATCTGATGCTTCAGGCAATGGAACACGCCGCGCACGTTGAGCGCAAAAAGCCGGTCGAACAGCGCGAGGTCGAGGCTGTCGAGCGGTGCCGCATCCTGCGTCATCGCAGCATTGTTAACCGCCCCATCGAGCACCACGCCCTCGCGCGCCAGCTCGGCAAAGAACGCGATCACTGCGGCATCGTCGGTAATGTCGAGCGGCTCGAAGCGCCCGCCCGCTTCAGCGGCGATCCGCTCCCCCTCCTCGAGGCGGCGGCCGGTGCCGATGACCGTTGCACCCTGTTCGCGACACAGCCGATAGACCGCCTCGCCTATCCCGCCGGTGGACCCCACGACCAGCACCGTCCTGCCTTCAAACATTATCATCCCTCCTAGCATGCCCCGGCAGCACGATCCCGCCCTGTTTCAGGTAGGCCCGCGTCAGACGGTCGCGGATCGGCGGCGCGGCGCAAGGGGCCGAAACAGCGGACACGACGACATGACCATTTGCTTTATATCGTTTTCGATATAAATTCTAACATCTATGACCGACCTCATCCAGCCCAAGCTGATCTATCTGATCCGTCGCCATCCTGCCTTCACCCGTGCAGACTGGACAGCGCGCTGGCGGCAGCACGCAGCGCTCGGCATGTCGCTGCCGCGCTGGAAGAATGTCGCGCGCTATGTCCATGGCGATGTGGTGGAACCGCGCGCCGGGCAACACGCCTATCTGGCCGATCACGACGGTGTCGGCCTGATCTGGCACCGATCGCTGACGCATCGCGCGGCGCATTTCGCCGACACGTCGTCGCAGGCCGTGATGGTGGCCGACGAGGCCGAGACTTTCGCCGACTGGATCGCTAACCACTGCCTGTCCGCGCGCGAGGAAGTGTTGATCGCGCCGAGCGACGCGGCGGTCGTGAAACTGATGTGCTTTCTATGGGACGATGCGGCGGTCGCACGACCAGACGGCACGTGCGGCCATGTCCGCAACGTCCCCTTGCCCGGCGACTGGGGCCTCGATTGCACAGGAATCGAGGAATTCTGGTTTGCCGATGAGGACGCGGCCAACGCCGCCGCGAAAGCGCTCGGCCTGACCGGTCGCTCGCTCGCCGTGCTCGTGCGCGACTCCGAACTCTACAGCATCGGGGAGCTTTTGTGACAGCGCAGGAGACTGATCCGGTCCCAAGGAACCGGCCGGATCAGCAAAGATGCGGTGCACCCCTGCGTAAAGCAACGCAATCTTGTACATGGGATCCGGTAGACATGATGTACAAAGTTGTCTGGAAATGGGGACATCCTGGGGGGCACACCACCTCTGGTCCGCCAAATAAATCAAATTTTATCAATTTCTTAGCGTAGAACTATGGTTTCCTCCGTCTCCGCCACTCATTTCAGACAAACTTTTCTCTGAAAGGCCGCCTTTGGGCGGCAAGTGCGCGGATTCGTGCGACTTTTTTCTGCAGATCGGAACCATGAAACGGAACTGCCGCAGAGAATCGGCGCAGTCCCTGCACAATGCCTGCAGCGGAGAACGGAAACTGGTTCCGTTCTGACTCCTCCCCGATGGCCCTGTCAAAGCTAACGCACCCGTTGGAGCTGGGCACTGCCTTCGCTAACTTGAGCTGATGCCAAGGCCACGCAAACCTCACAGTCCATTCCGCTACTTCAACTCCTCGCCGGAGATCATCCGGCTCGCCGTGATGTTGTATGTGCGGTTCCCGCTGTCATTGCGCAACGTGGAAGACCCGCTCTTCGAGCGGGGGATCGATGTCTGCCACGAGACGGTGCGGCTGTGGTGGAACCGTTTCGGACCAATGTTCGCAGCCGACATCCGGCGGCAGCGGGTGAACCGCATGCGCGGTTTCCGGCATTGGCGTTGGCACCTCGACGAAATGTACGTGAAGCTGAATGGCGAGATGGTCTACCTCTGGCGCGCGGTGGACCAGGAAGGCGAAGTGCTGGAAAGCTACGTCACCCGCACTCGGGACAAGGCGGCCGCCCTCACCTTCATGCGCAAGGCCCTGAAGCGCCACGGATCTCCTCAGCGGATCACCACCGATGGTCTGCGCTCCTATCGTGCAGCGATGACCGAGCTCGGTTGCGAAGACAAACAGGAGATCGGGAGGTGGGCGAACAATCGGGCCGAGAACAGCCATCTGCCCTTCCGACGACGAGAGCGTGCCATGCTCCGTTTCAGGCAGATGAAGGCGTTACAGAAGTTCGCCTCGGTTCACGCCTCCCTCCACAACCACTTTTCTCAAGAACGCCACCTCGTCGATCGACAGACCTTCAAGCAGCGACGCTCGGCAGCTCTTGCCGAGTGGCAATCCCTCGCATCCTGAACTCTGGCTGTCTCTGGGGGCTCTTTGTCAGCAGAGAACGTTTCGCTTTAGACTGACAGCTCCCGGGTATGCTATCTGAAAAACTGAAGTTGGTGACAATTAGTATGATTAATGCCCAACCGCTTAGAGCCCGAACCGAAAGTTGTTGAGCAATACCAGCATGTTGTGATTCACGCCTCTTTGCGAAGAGATGGAGTGAATGGTGACATGGACTGGTATTGCCCGGCGCGAGCATA
>NZ_JABAIC010000018.1:0-44030 GCF_012641315.1 Novosphingobium sp. ERW19 | reverse complement strand
TCTGCTGACATAGCAAATCCTTTCAGAGTGGTTGGTAGCAAACCGACTCTGATCTCCTTCAGGCCGCTATCCAACTCTCATCATGGGATCTTTTCCGCCCGCTGCCGAGACATGGGCGCGAATGGTGGTGCTGTCGATGCTGTAGTGACCGCTGTCCGCCATAATCTCGGCCAGCGTCACCGCGACGGTCTCCCAGACCCCGGCTTCGCTCCACCGCCGGAACCGACGATAGATGGTGTTCCAACTGCCGTATTTGGGCGGAACGTCACGCCACGGAGCGCCGCACCGGAGCCGCCAGAGGATGCCGTTGACGATTGAGCGGTTCTGCTCCGGTGGCCGTCCCCTGCCACGGTTCTCAGGCTCTATCGGCAGCAAGTCCCTCAGAACGCGCCATTCTGCCTCGGTCAGATCGCCCCGGCTCAAACCTGCCTCCCAAAAAGCAGCCTTGAATCAATGTCGCCAGCTCGCGTCAATCTGGTTCTTGAATCCAGATCGACGGGCTTCTTTGCCAAGACAGGGCATTGGGCTATCCAATGCCAATGGGCGACGGCGGATATAAAGGCGGGGCGACGGTCGAAGGCCGGTGGGGATGTATAGCCTCCGCCGTATTAGGCGTGCCCGTCTTCATGTTCCTGCTGCTCGTCGATGCGTTGGGCGACTGCGTGCCGGACACCGCGTGCAAGAAGGGCTTTCTGACCCAAGTCTTGCTGCCCTCCGCTGTCATCGCCATCGGGGTCGGCCTTCTCGTCCGCTGGGCAGTCAAAACAGCAAGGCGGAACAACCCTGATTGAGCGCAGCTAAGCTCACGCGAATTTGTCAACGCCGCCTAGATATCCGCTCAACGCCAGAAAACACAAAGGGGTTGTCGTTCATTACCTTTAGGTAGTCGGGGTCGGTCGCTTGATAGAATGCGATATGAGCTTCCGCCATGCCGCGCCCGTTCGCTTGATCTTGCCTGAAGTGCCGCCAGAAGCTTGCAGGCACTCGGTCAACCTGCTGACCTGCAAGCGCTGCGCGTACCCGCTCGACTTTGTTCACGAGGCGAGCCCCTTCAACTCTTCCATCGTGCCCCACATCGCTTCGGCAACGGCCGGTTCGCTTGAGGAATGACCGGCGCCTTTCAGGAGCAAGAGCTTTGAACCGGGCCAAGCCCGGTGCAGCCTGACTGCCGACCACGGCGGACAGACCCAATCACATGTCCCCTGGACGATGTATCCCGGGATGCCATGAACCTTACTGATTTCGCGGATCAGCTGGTCCGGATCGATGAAGAAATCGTTCATAACATAGTGGCAGACGATCTGGGAGTATTGCAGCGAGAATTCGGGAGTCAGCTCAGCTTCGATCTCCTTAAGGTCCGGGCTTACGGTTGCGGCTATCCATTCGAACTTTGCCAATGCGATGGCTGCCCGGACAGCCGCTTCTCGGTCCTCCCCGGACAGGCGAGACCGGATCGTCGAATGAAGGTGCTCCTGCTCTGCCTCGCTCATCCCCTCGACACATTCCAGCCACTCGAGAGGAAACAACTTGCGCATCCCTTGGTTGACCCAATGCATCTCGTCGCGCGTGCCAAGGAAGATACCGCGCAGCACAAGGGCCTTGCACCGTGAAGGGTGGGCCTGGGCATAGGCAAGCCCTAGTGTGGAGCCCCATGAGCCACCTGAAACGATCCATTGCCGGATCCCGAGGTGTTCGCGCAGGCGTTCTATATCTTCGATCAGCAGTGCCGTGTTATTGTGTTCGAGCCCCCCGTAGGGCTTGGACAGACCGGCACCGCGCTGGTCGTGCATGATGAGATTGTAGAAGGAGGGATCGTGGAAGCGCCGCGCAGAAGCATCTATGCCTGCGCCAGGTCCGCCATGCAGGTAGAGTACGGGAAACCCTTCCGGATTGCCGCTTTCCTCGAAGTAGAGGTCATAGCTTTGTCCGAGGTCGATCCGGCCGCTGCTGCGGACTTGCTGTCCATCATAGAAAGTCATGGCTGAATCTGACTCCGCTTTTGCACGCAGCGTCCGGAGAGGAGGACGCATCAAGCAGTAGTAAGCGACTCGATGTAGGCATGCAACAAATGTCGACAAAGAGTATGCATGAATTTCAGCGCTGCTGAATCGCGGCTAGGCTTGCTCTCGAGGTCTGTTTACAGAAGAAGGCCGGCGAGAAGGAAAGCGGTTTGCAGGATTGGGGACGCTTGGCGTTCGAAACCTAATTCGAGCCGTTGCTCGAACGTGATGCTTCTTGCTGTGCCTCGAGGGCCGACAAGGCCAGTTCCTTCATCTCTTCAGGGACGAAAACATTATCGTGGTGGCAAGCGGCAATCATGTTGCATGGGATGCCCGCGTTCCGCCAGCACGGTTGCCACAGCTGCTGTTAGCCCGGCACCGTTCAGGGCGGAATAGACCTCAAGGACGATGCGTGACATCGGCATCGAGACGTCGAAGCCAAGCTCTGCCGCATCGTCCATGGCAAGCACGAACGAGACTCCTTCCTTTTCGCGGAAAACCGCCAGAACCTTCTCCCTGGCGGCAGCGATGACTTCCGGGTGAGTGGTCGAGCAAAAGACTCAGCTTCCGGTGCTTGGGGCAGGCTTCACACCCGCCAACATGGCCCTGCGCTCGCGAACCGGCTTGTTCTGTTTCGTCATCCCGTCATCGCTGCGACTTGAGCGGACACCGCTGAGCTCCTTTCATGTCTGTGACAACAGTTGCGGATTGTCGTCATGTATGCAAAATGTATACAGGAGAGTTGGGCGATCGGGATGCTCACCACTTGGTGAAACAATCCGCAGATAGCGGTTGGAAGGGGTAGTCAGTGATCAAAGTGATATGGTTTCTCAAGCGGGCGGAAGGTTTGTCGCTGTCAGAGTTTCGTCAATGGTGGCTGGGGCATGCTCAAGATGTGCTCAACAGCCAACAGGCTCATCTCTCCGGCTATGTCGTCAACATCCGGGCAGACGATGATGATAGTGCACCGGGCGCGACCAGTGATAGCTGTGAGTGGGATGGCATTGCAGAGCAGTGGTTTGCCGATCGCGCCGCGTTCGATGCAGCCTACAGCAATCCTTCTAGCGCTACCCGTGCCGATACCTTGGCCCATACCAGCCGGTTTTCGCGCATGATCGTCGATGAGACGAGATTTCGCTGATTCCCTTAGCCTTGCAGGCGGGCGGTCTGGAGGAGATGCTCGGGGAGAGTTTGCACGGGACTTGTCAGGAGAACGCACGTGGCGCGTAAGGGAATCGTGGTCGGAGGGGCCGGTGGCATTGGACAGGCGATTGTCGAAGCTGCCATCCAGGCGGGAGATGAGGTGATTGTCCTCGATCGCGGACCTGGCAGCTGCGGGCACTTTGTCGCCTGCGATCAGAGCGATCCGGCAAGCGTCGAGAAGGCCTTCGCCGCAATCGATGAAGCCTTTGCCGGGGCCTCTCCCGACTGGATGGTCGCGACCGCGTCTATCAGTCGCCGTCACGGCGTACTGGATGCCGATCCGGCGACGATCCTCGAACTGCTCAAGGTGAATGTGCTGGGCACTGCCCTCGTCGCTCAGGCCGCCGGGCGCCGGATGCGCGATGCCCGGGGCGGCACCATCGTCGTCATAACATCGATTGCGGCCGCCCAGGCTTGGCAGAATGAGTCATTTTATTGTGTCACGAAGGCGGCGCAGGCAGCGCTCGTGCAGGCACTCGCCGTGGAACTCGGGCCTTATGGCGTCCGTGTGAATGCCGTTGGTCCGGGACCGGTGGACGTAACCTCACGCGATATGGTCTCGACGCGAAATGACGGGCAGATCATGTCTGACATAATCCGCAGGACACCAGGGAGGCGCCTCGCCGCGCCTCATGAGATTGCGGACGTCGCCCTGTTTCTGACCAGGACAACCTGGGTCAATGGCCAGACGCTTTATGTCGATGGCGGCTATTTGGCTTCGGGAATGCTCGAATAGGGCTGCAAGGCTCATGACAGGGAAGGGCTGACACGTGCGTCTTTACAGTCACCGGGACCGCCCGGTCCACCTGGGTCCCTACCCTCTCGAGCATCTGCGCCGGATTGCAGAGCCGGTTTCGGTCCCGAACGGTTCGACAGCGCAACAACCATCGGATAACCGGCTTGCCTCCAGCGCTTCGGCATTGCCAGCGATATGCGAGTATCTGGAGCTGTTCAAAGGGCTCCTCGACGGCCCTGTTGCTCCGCAAGTTGCCCCAGTGCCGTCGGATCGGTCGGCAAGGGCGCACAATCTCAAGGCCTCGGCATACTTTCTCGATGCCTCGCTTGCCGGCGTATGCCGCATCACGCCGAAGGACGGTACTGACCTTCCGCGGCACCATACCCATGCCCTGGTATTCCTGGTCGAGTTCGGTCGCGAACCATGGGCAGGCGATCCCGGCGAGAGCTGGATTGCCGGAACCAACGCAACTCGTACGGATATGCGCGCGGCGGAAATCGCTTCCGTTCTGGCCGGCTATGTCCGGTGGATGGGGTTCGCTGCGCGTGGGCACGTGCATGGGGCGTCGGCGATTTCGCTTGAAGAGCTTGCGGTGCGAGCTGGTCTGGCGCGGGTTGAACAGGAGCGGCTTGTGGCCCCCTTTGTGCGGCGCGGTTTCCGGATCGGCGCGGTGACTTGCGATTACGAGATGGCCGAAGACCTGCCGCTGGCCGTCGACTGCGCACTTGAGCCTGACGATCCATCTGTCGTTCTCGGCAGGAATGGAACCCGACCAAGCTGGTGGTCGAACGATCACGACAAACGACCGCTGCACCTAGGCTACTACCCCATGGAACGGATTCAGCGGGTTAGTGAACCAACCACCCTGGTCCTGCGAGAACGCATTAAGCGTGTTCCGAAGCGCGGCGACTTTTTCTATCGCGCCGCCGCCGGTGACCTCGGAGCCAAGACCAAGGAGGAAATGTCCAGGTTTCCGATGAAGCATCCTTATGCACTGGGTATGGCGCCTCTGATTAGAAGCATGGTGCCGCTACAGGGCACAAGAGAGCCGGTCCTCGAAGAGAAGAACGCTGAAGAGGTGCCCGAGGCGCAGTTCAACGCGGATTCAATAAAGGCGCTAGGGTACTATCTGGGAGCTGATTTCGTTGGTATCTGCGAAGCCGAACCGTGGATGTATTACTCTCATGATGCCGTGAATGGCAGCCCAATCGCCGCTTATCACAAATATGCGGTATGCATGCTGATCGATCAGGGCTTTGAGACTATGGAAGGCGCATCCGGAGATGATTGGATTTCCGCCTCCCAGTCCATGCGCGCTTATATGCGCGGAGCCGAGATTGCCGGTGTCATCGCGGCGCATTGTCGAGCCTTGGGCTACTCCGCAAGAACCCACACGAATGCCGATTCAGAAATCATCCACAACCCGGTAATCGTCATGTCAGGGCTGGGTGAAGTAAGCAGGATTGGCGACACATTGATCAATCCGTTCATTGGCCCGCGTTCGAAGTCTGTGGTTTTGACCACCAATCTCCCGATGACTGTCGACCAGCCGATTGATTTCAATCTGCAGTCATTTTGTGAAAGCTGCCGGAAATGTGCGCGGGAATGTCCTTGTAACGCGATCAGTTTCGGACCGAAGATTCTCTTCAACGGATACGAGGTCTGGAAAGCGGACGTTGAGAAGTGCGCCAAGTACCGCATCACGCAACAGAAGGGCTCCGCTTGCGGTCGGTGTATGAAGACATGCCCTTGGAACCGGGAGGACACGATCACGGCCCGGGAACTGATTTGGCGATCCATCGAGCACCCGGAACTGGCGAGGGCGATTGCCCTTGACGATGACCTTCAAGGCAATGGCTCACGCAATCCGGTGAAGAAGTGGTGGTTCGATCTCGAGGTAGTAGACGGCATTGCCCAGCGCCCACGAGTTGGTACCAACGAGCGAGACCTCAATCTCGGGCGGGAGGACAAGCTGGCAGGATTGCAGAAGCTGGCCATTTTCCCACCGGAGCTACAGCCGGTTGGCGGCACTACGCTGGATCAGGTCGTCCCTGTTGATCGCGAAGCTGGTCAAGCGCTTTATGGAAAGGCACGTGCTGACCTGGCCGCACTTAGCAGCGCTTCCGAGGATTCCACCTGTTTCCAAGGCTGGGAAGGGGACGTGCACGCCTGCGAAGCCAGTTTTTACCCTGAAGGGGCGAAGGGGCATGGTCCTTGAGTCGACGGACCCGGCCGTGACAGCGAGTTGGCCGGAAAGAATTGTCTGGCCCCCGGATTGCTTTGTGCATACATTGTGTCGGCAAGATTCAGGGACTTGACGGAGATGCTTCGCGTTATGCTTTTTCCGAATGACTATGTCGATGCTCGTGAGCGCTTCCGCACGCTCGCCAGCCGCCGCGGTTTTGCGCTCGAAAGTTATGAACATCCCGCAGAGAATGGGCCGCAGGGCGAAACTCTGTCGTGCGATGTGGCGCGATTGGGGCCAAGCGATGCCGAACGGGTTATCCTGATCAGTTCGGGTGCTCACGGGGTCGAGGGCTTTTGCGGTTCGGGATGTCAAGCTGAACTGCTGGCATCAGGTCTGCTCGACGGATTGCCTGGCGATACTGCGGTCGTACTGGTCCACGCGGTGAACCCCTATGGCTTTGCATGGCTCCGCAGGACTAACGAGGACAATATCGACCTCAACCGGAACTTCGTCGATCACTCCGTCGCCCTTGCCAATCCGGGTTATGACGAAATCCACAACTGGCTCGTGCCTCGGGACTGGGATGGCCCGGCACGGACCGAGGCGGACGCCGCAATCGATGCCTATATCGCTGAACGCGGACTCAGGGCCTTTCAGGTCGCGATGACCAGTGGGCAATATACTCACCCCGATGGCCTGTTCTATGGTGGCAAGGCTCCTGCCTGGTCGAACGAGACTTGGCGAAGCCTGCTTCGAAAGCACTGCGCGAATGCCAGTCAAGTTATTGCAATCGACATTCACACCGGGCTTGGTCCGCGCGGCGTTGGCGAGGTCATCTGCGTCACTTCCGAAGCTGAGTATCTCATGGCCAAGGCGATTTTCGGAGAAGACGTCACCTGGACCGGCGGCGGCGAGGCCGTGTCTGCACAAGTTGGCGGCTCGCTGGCTCATGCTGCGCATCACGAGATCGGCTCCGAAAAACTGGTGATGGTTGCGCTTGAGTTCGGCACCTACCCCATACCTGAGACGCTGGAGGCCTTGCGAGCCGAAACTTGGCTCGTTGCGAGGGGAAACCTCAAAGGCGAGCAGGCGGACAGTCTCAAGAAGGCGCTCAAAGATGCCTTCTATATCGATGAACCCGACTGGCAGATGGCAGTGACTGATCGGTTTCTGGGTCTGTTTCGCAGAATGAAGGAATGCCGCCCGTGACTGACACCCCCTTTAGTAAGTTGCGCCCGGTCAGCATGCCTCGCGATGCCCGACCGATCATGAAATTCACGGGTGAACTCGCCAATGCGATCGAGCAGCATCTAAGCGCCGCTTCGGACGGCCGATGGGACGTTCCTGTCGATGTGAAACTTGATCCGCGCAATCCGGAGTCCCTGGCGCACTGGCTTTACAAGTCAATCAATCCGGTCGCGAAGGGGGGGGGCAGGGCTGGTGTCGACATCGAGGCATTGCTGAAGCCATTCAGGAAGACCCGCTTCGACCTGCTTCCGGCGGATTTTGCAGTCGAAGCCGAAATTTCCATGAGTGCCTCAGGTGACCTGATGTGCACCCCAGGTCTCGACGGTGCGAAGGACCGCCTGTTCCAGTCTGTGGATGATCTGATCTTCGGGGCGGACATTTCCTATGCCAACCTTGAATCGACCCTGACCACGGAGGAGGTCGAGCCCACCGAATTTACGGCGGAGAGCACGCCCAAGATCAATCTCACATCCATGCAGTACGAGACGGTTGTTTCCCACAAGGGCCGCCGGTTCGACGTTGTGCATCTCGCCAACAATCACATCCTGGATTGTGGCGAGGAAGGTATCCTGACCACCCTGACCAGGCTGGATCAGGATGGGATCTCGCAGGTAGGCGTCAATCGGACCAAGGAGGATGCCGAAAGGCCACGGGTTATCGAGATCAAAGGTGTGAGGATCGGCTGGGTGGCCCACACCTTCAGCGTTAACTTCAAGCCGTTCCCACAGGACAAACCGTGGATCGTCAACATGACTCCGTTCCACCTGGAGCCCGATCCAGACATCAGCCCGATCGAACTGCAGATCCAGGCCTGTCGTGATGCTGGTTGCGATCTTGTAGTCGTTGCCCTTCACTGGGGACTGGAGTTTGAGCTTCACCCCCACCCCCAGCAGGTTGAATGGGCCCATCGCTTTGCCGAGGCTGGGGCCGATCTTGTTATCGGACATCATCCGCACGTGCCTCAGCCAGCGGAGATCTACCGACCCGCAGTCTACCCGGATCGCGCCGTCCCCATCCTGTACAGCCTGGGCAATCTGTCGACCCTGTTGTCACATCCGGCAATGGCATTGAGCCTCGTTGCGCGCATCGGCATTGCTAAAGGCAACTACCGTGGCGAACCGGTCACACGAATTGCAAGTCTTGAGCTAGTGCCCGTGGGCCTGGTCGCAGAGGATGACGGTGGCAGGGAGATCACTAGGCTTGTTCCATTGACGCAGTTGGACAGCGGCGTCAGCGATGGGCCGATGCGGGGCTATGTTGACGAAATGGCTTACTATGCCGGGGTTGTTGTCGGCGGCGACTGGAGAGTCGATGGCCCAGTCTGACCAATCCAGACCCTGTCAACTGGAACGGGCGAATGAGGCTGGCCTGCAAAATGCAAGGCGAACGAGCCCGCAGCCCTCTCGGCGCAACTTTCTCTTGTCGTTCGCGGCAATCGCAGGCGGAGCTTCGATGATGACAGCAGCTTCTGACGCCCAGGCGGACGATCGAAGCGGTACAGGTCGACAGGCAGATGCAAGGGTGCCGACTCTCCTGGCTTTCGGCGACTCCAATACCTGGGGTTACATGCCGCAAATCCATCCTGGGCCTACACGGTATTCCCGCTATGGTCCCTCAATCCGTTGGCCCATGGTTCTCGAGCGGTCCGGCCGGGGTCGCTTTCGCGTTGTCGAACACGGGATCTGCGGCCTTGTCGGTGGTCTGGCGAGTGGCGAGGCCAGATTTGAAGACGGAACCTCGCGGGCGGCAATTGATCATGTCCGCGGCGTGATCCTGGCCAACTGGCCTGTCGACGAACTGGTAGTGATGCTCGGCACCAACGATCTGGCATATCCTTCACTGTCGCAACCCGAGATCATTGCGCCGAAAATTGCAGCGACTGTGCTCGCGGCGCTCGACACCCACAGGTGGCTTGGTGGTAAATCGCCGGGCATCACCCTTGTAAGCCCGATTCCCTTGGGGCGCCGAGTGATCGAACTTGGTATTGAAGAAAATGCATTGGCGCGCTCACGCCTACTTGCGCCCTTGCTTGCTGACCAGGCGCGCCTCCATGGTTGGCGTTTCCTCGACGCAGCCGCCGTCGGCGAATTGGATACAGTGGATGGCATCCACTGGGATGGCACGCATCACTGCCGCTTCGCCGGCATGCTTGCCCCCATCTTTGGGCAACTGGGCATGCCCCGGTGAATGCAGCTCAATATGATAACAGTCCACCATCCACTGGCAGGATCGTGCCCGTCACATAGCTGGAGAGCTTCGAGCAAAGAAACACGACCGGCCCGACCAGTTCGTCCGGGTGCCCGATCCGCTGCAACGGCGCGCGCGCAAGAAAGCGGGCCAAGCGTTCGGGATCGCCTCGCGTTCCCTCGGTCATGGCAGTCTCGAAAAAGCCGGGAGCGACCGCATTCACGCGAATACCGTCTCCCGCGAGGTCAGCAGCCAGCGATCTGGTGAACTGCGCCAAGGCGGCCTTGGAAGTTGCGTAGGCGCTGGTGCCCGCCTGGTAGGAAATGAACGACTGGATGGAGGCGACATTGACAATGTTTCCGCGACTTGTTCGCAAATCAGGCAGGAGAGCCGTGATCGCCCGCAAGGTCCCGGTCAGATTGACGTCCATGACCTTGGACCACGATGCTTCGAAGCCTTCATCACCGATCCTGCCGCCTGCCTCGACACCAGCGTTGTTGACGAGGATGGTCGTCGCGCCAAAGGACCGGCGAATTCGATCGGCGGCTTCCTCTCCCTCGGACGGGTCGACAATGTTCCAGCCAATCGCGATTGCCCGTTCGCCCGCTGGATCTATTTCGTGCGCTATCTGCTCGGCCGCGTCGCGGTCGATATCGGCGACACAGACCCGTGCCCCCGCAAGTGCCATGCCCCTGGCAATGGCAGCACCATTACCGCGGCCTGCTCCGGTTATGACTGCGACCTCTCCTTTGAGCAAATTGGCCAGTGAACTGCCTGGAGACTGAGGGTGCCTTGCCGATGACATGATGGGGTTCTCCTGCTTTCTCCGAAGGACCGGAGGCGAAACACGATTGAAAGGAAGTTAGCTTGACCGTTCCGATTATGACTACCCAAATCCGGCGATGGCCGCTCAAACGTCCGTTCGCGATATCCCGTCACGTGTTTACGGACAATCTTGTCCTTGAGGTCACGATCGAGTCCGACGGCGTTAGGGGGCGCGGGGAATGTGAGCCTCACGAGTTTGACGAAGAGGTGACCCGATCCGCAGCAGCGTCGGTGCTGTCGCTCGACCAGGCCGCCTGGTCCCATCTCGATCCGATTGCCTTGAACGCCCGCCTGCCCCGCTCGCCTTGGCGCAATGCCATCGACTGCGCTCTTTGGGATCTCAAGGCGAAGCGAGAAGGGCGCCGAATCTGGGATGTTCTCGAACTCGACATCATGGCCGATGACACCTTTGCCGTCTTTGAAACTATCGCACTGGATACGCCCGAGCGTATGGCCAGTTTTGCGCGCCAAGCGGAAAACGCGCCGGGATTGAAGCTTAAGCTCGGGAGTGCGGATGGCCTGGATTGCGAACGACTTGAAGCCGTCAGATCCGCGGCCCCCCAACACGAGCTGACCATCGACGCGAACGAAGGCTGGTCCATCTGGCAGTTGTCGGAAATCCTCCCTGTGGCTCGCAGGCTTGATGTAACCTGCATCGAACAGCCGGTCCCTGCAGCCTTGGAAGAAGGCCTCTCGACTCTCCCGAGGCTCGTTCCGCTTTGCGCCGATGAGACATGCCTTGACCGTTCTTCGCTCCCGCGACTTGCCGGACTGTACGATATGATCAACATCAAGCTCGACAAGACCGGCGGTCTTACCGAAGCCTTGGCGCTTCAACGTGACGCGGCCGCATTGGGCTTCAAGACCATGATCGGCTGCAACGGTGGTTCGTCGCTTGCTCTGGCCCCAGCGACACTCCTTGCACCCGGCGCCGCGCTGGTGGATCTGGGCAGTCACTGGCTTGCAGCAGACCATCAGTCCGGATTTGAAACAAGCGACTACCGGATTGGACTTCCCAAGGCGGAGCTTTGGGGCTGAGCGGCGAGGCTCCTCCCTGACAGGTATCGACATTTGCGGATTCTGCCGCTCGTCGGGTCAGAAGCGGTCGAGATCATTTGCTACAACGACGCGACCAGTGAAGGTGCGCCGCACGCCTCTCGCATAGACTTCTGGATCGGTTTCGTCGTCCCAGCCAGGTACGAGATGATTGAGAACAACCATTCCAACCTTGGCTGAAGAAGCCATCTTGCCCACATCTTCAGGCGTGAGGTGATCCTGGCGCAGGTGGGCAATCAGTGCGTCCACCTGCGCTGGGTCAGAGCCATCACGCGAGCGCCACTGCTGCTCTATCCTCGGCAGGTCAATGACTTCCGCGACAAGCATATCTGCGCCCTTGGCCAGTGCCTCGACGCGGGGCGACGGCCCGGTGTCGCCCGTGAAGACGATTGACCGGTCGGCGGTGTCGAACCGAAATGCGTAGGAGCGGGCATTGCGCGCGGCGGCGCTTCCCTCTTGATAGTGGTAGTGGTTGTTGAGAACCGCCGTGACTGTCACCTTGTCATCCCGATAGATGACTTTGGGTTCGAGCAGATCCCTCGGAAGATCTTGCGCGCTTACCGTAAGCGCAATGGGTCCCGGCTCTGTGCCGCCGATTGTGATCGGGGCAAGTTCTGTTGGTCGGAAGGCTGCAGCAAGATGCTGAACGAACCCGACAGTCATCGGAGGCCCGATGACCGGAAGGGGGTGGCCTGGTTCACCAAGAAGGTCGTTGGCTAACCATCGAAATGTCAGCAGCGCCCCAAGATCCGCGTTGTGGTCGAAATGATGGTGGGTGATAAACACACCCTTGACCTGCCCGACATCCAAACCGGCAGATGCAAGTCGATTCATCAGGCCGTCGCCTGTGTCGACAAGATAGACATCTTTGCCGATAACAACGGCGTTCGATGACATTGCTCTCTTGTCGCGATAGGCCGGTCCGCCTCCTGTGCCGAGGGTAATAACTTGTGTGACAGGCTGTTTCTTGCCGCTGCCTTCATCCTTTGCGTGGACGGTTGCCGAAACCGGCAGCATGGTAGCGGCAGCAATTATTAGCAGGGCTCTGGTCGATATCATTTCGCAACCTCCGGACTCGTAGGAAGTCTGAGAAGCGAGGGATGCTCCAGATCATGCAGAACCTGGATGTTGGCTATCCGCTCCTCGCCTGGCTGTTGCTCCGGTACCGGCGTGGCGGAGTTCAGGTTCTTCTGCATGAAGGAACAGGCCGTCGCTCGCACGACAAGGCGCAGGCGAGAGTTGCGGGCAATGCGTCGGGCGACAAAGCGGAAGCGCGGGAACTTGAGCAGTACCGGCTCGTTCGCTGGCATTGTTCGGTCGCCGCCGTCGCGATGCCGAAGTCGTAGTTGGCTCGAAGAAAGGAAGATGACCGATCCGTCTTCAAGCACCTCGTAGATTAGGACTGCGAGATCGGCGTCTGGTGCATCGCAGGTGACCCAAAGGTCCAGTTCCGGTTCGCCCACCACTTGGGCAGGCTCGTCCAGCGGCGGTGTGTGATAGATTACGCCCTGGCCATAGGTATTGTGGCAAAAGACCGCATTGGTCGGATCTTCACCCCCTAGAATGAAGAAGAGACTATTGTAGGAACGCGGGAATACGGCACCGCCCCCGGACGAAAGCTCGGGTGAGTTGCTAAGACTGGTTTCCGTTTCTAGCGGACGAAGGTCCGTCGGATCACTCACGAAGCTATCGGGTGGACTATCGCCAGCTTCGGCGGTCAGCCATCCGGAATGGAAGATGTCATCGGCTTTGCCGTTGGAGGCAAGGTATAGCGGCTTGCTCTTCGAGCACAGGTCTTCAAGGGTATCGGCGCTCCGCCATTCCTCATTCCCGGTCAGGTAATACTTGATCCGAGCGTCTAGGAAGGCTGGCTTTTCTCCGTGACCGAATATCCATCGGTACCAGTCGAACTTCAGTTTCGGAACGTCTAGCAAGGCAGCAGGTCCGAACTTCAACCCGTATACCTGGTCGCAACCGTCCATGCCCCGGTGATCCCATGGTCCGATCACCAGATAGTTGTTGTTCCTTGCTGTGTCGCTGCCATGCCGTTCCAGGCGTCTGTGATGCTCTAGCGTGCCGATCAGGCAAGTGTCGTAAAGACCTGTCAACGAAAGTACCGGGATCTCGAGTTCTGCGAGCGCCTGTTGCGATGGGCGTCGCGCCTGCCAAACGCTCCCCCAAGTCGTGCTGTGTAGGTCGTCTTCCCATCCTTTCGCGTGGAAGCCCAGCTCATCTTGTACTCCAAGATAGGAGTGGTTGCGCGCGTAGAGATCGCCTTGGATGCGGTTGAAGAGCAAGGTATCGGCAGCAAGGTTCCAGGAAATCGAATGCCCCTTAAGCGTGACTCTCCAGCGGTAGATATAGGGTGAACCAATGCCGCCACGCGGAATGTCATACCCTGGCATGAAGGCGGCTGATGGCACGATTGTTTTAAGGGAAGGGGGCAGGGTCCCCGCGATGATCCACTGGTTCCAGCCCGTGTATGAACCACCGGTCAGGCCGACCTGCCCATCGCTCCACGGCTGTGCAGCAATCCATTCTACGGTGTCGTATCCATCTGGGGCGTCGTTGATCCATTGCTGGAATTCGGACCCTGATCCGCCTCGGCCTCGACAGTCGACCGCCAGGAACGCCATGCCTTCACGGGTGAAGGAAATCGCCTCGCGGTGCAGATTGTCGGCCAAGTAGGGAGTCATTTCCATCACCGCCGGCAACGGGCCTGGCCGGTTGAGCGGCAGATACAGAATTGCACCAAGCTCCACTCCATCGCGCATCGGAATGCGGACAAAGCGTGCGGAGTAGTCGGCGCAACCCCGGCTGTCCGGTGCATTGTCGCTAAGAATGGTCATGACTTCTCACTCACTTCATTCGAATGGTTGCAGCCCAAACATACAACGTGTATTGTTTGTGTCGACAAAAATCCACGCAGCTCGCGCATAGCCTTTGGCAGGGAGGAAATTGCAATGATAAATCGCGTCAGGAAAGGCATCTGGCTTGCTGCCGCCCTAGTCGCGGTAAGTGGCTGTGCCGGGCGTGCCGAGGTGCGCGCAGGTCCTCCCGGTGCAGGGTGCACGGATCCGGTATACCGGCAACTTGATTTCAAGATCGGCGAGTTCAAGGTAACCGGCATTGGTGGCGCGCCGGCCGGCGAAAGCAAGGTTGAAGCAGTCCTGGGCGGCTGCATGCTTTTGGAGCAATGGCGGGGGGCGATTAGTGGTTACGGGCGTGCTCACATGTTCTACGACAAGTCCGACCGCCTCTGGAGATTGATTTTCGTCACTGACGATGGCGAAACGATGTACCTATCGGGGCAGTTTGAGGGCTCTGCCTTGGTCCTGACTGGCGAGAACGACATCGACTCATTTGTCGGGCTTCATCGCATGAGCTTTTCCCCACTGGCTGATGGGGGAAATCGTCAGCTCTGGGAGCTCTCGATCGACAAGGGCGCCACTTGGAAAGTCATACACGACGGGACCTACCGGCGAGTAGTTGGTCGTTGAGATGGCAAGTCCTGTTGAGACCCTGCGAGATGGTGGTGACTACGACTACATCATAGTCGGGGCGGGTTCGGCAGGTTGCGTGATCGCTTCGCGCTTGAGCGAAGACCCCAAAGTCTCGGTCTTGTTGATCGAATCTGGCGGTTCCGAACGCAACTGGAAGTTTCGCATTCCGGGTGGTCAGTCGTTCGTCAAGGATTGGGAGCCCTATGCCTGGCTTTACCAGACCAAGAGCGATCCCAGCCGTTTCGATCGGGCCGAGACTTGGCGACGGGGGCGCATTCTTGGCGGCAGCAGCACGATCAATGGCGTAATTTATGCGATAGGTCTGCCGCGAGATTATGACCTCTGGGCCGAAATGGGCGCTTCGGGTTGGTCGTGGAGACATGTCGAGCCGTTCTTTCGGCGAGCAGAGTATTGCCCCGGGCTGGCCGGCAGAGGGAAGTTTGGTCCTGTCCATGTCGAGGTTCTTCGTTCACCTCATGCGAGAACCGATGATTTGATCGAATCAGCTGCCGCAGTCGGAATCCCGAAAGTGGCAGACATCAACCTGGCGAAGGGGGCGGCCATTGGTGTTGCGCAGACCAACCAGCTTCGCGGACTTCGTCAGGATAGCGCTACTGCCTATCTACGTCCGGCATGGCGGCGCCCTAACCTTAGGGTGCTTACCCATGCTCGGGTCGAACGGATTGTGTTCGATCAAGGGCAAGCAACAGGTCTTCAGGTCTCAGCAAATGATAAGCTATTCGAGGTCAGGGCGCGTCGCGAGATTGTATTGAGCGCGGGAGCCTTCGGTTCTCCGCACCTACTGATGGTCTCGGGCATAGGGCCGGCACAGCAGCTTCGGACGCACGGCATCTCTGTTGTGGCTGACAGCCAGTCGGTCGGGGGCAATCTTCATGACCATCCTGAACTTTACATCGAGTACGAGGTCCGGGACCGGACATACAGCTCTGCCATGCAATGGCACCAACTCGCGCTGTCAGGTCTGCAATTCGCCCTGGCCAGGCGAGGCCAGGCAATTTCCTGTGCCAGTCATATCCTGGCCTATGCGCAAAGCAGGCCCGAGGAAGTGTCACCGGATTTGTTGCTGTTCTCCGGGCCTTGGGGTTATCTTGAAGACAACTTCACATTCACTTCCGGAGTGAACACTTATTCCCTCTCTCCGTCACTGTGCCACCCGAAGTCACGTGGGCGGATCGAGCTAAAGTCTGCCGACCCCCGCGAAGCGCCGATGATCGTGCCTAACCTGTTAGGCGACCGTGACGACGTTTTGCGTTTGATGCGAGGAGTACGACTGGTCGACCGGATCGCCCGCGCAAAGCCCTTCTCAGATCGGGTCATCAGACGGCTTTCTCCCGGCATTGATCTCTCCAACGACGAGGCACTCGAAGCTTATGTCCGCGAGAACGCGGGGATCTGCTACCATGCTTGCGGCACCTGCCGGATGGGCGACGATCCGGCCTCGGTAGTCGATTCCCGTTTGCGCGTAAGGGGTGTTGGCCGTCTGACTGTTGCCGATGCCTCAGTCATTCCCCTTGTAACTTCCGGGAACCTTCACGCCCCGACCGTCATGATTGGAGAGCGTGCAGCCGACCTGCTCCGCGCACCCGGAAGACACATATCAGCGGCCTAACGGAGATTAATTTATGACATCCTCGGAAATCGCGCCAGTGAACTGGTCAGCAAAGGCTCACGACCTCAGCGTTGAAGTGCGGCCGTGGATCGGTGGCCGTCGAATTGAGGCGAGTGTCACCGAACGGTTCGCATCGCTCAATCCAGCTAACGGTGCGCGGCTGGCCGACCTGCCGGCGTGCGGCGCAGCCGAGATCGATGCTGCAGTTTGTGCCGCGCGAACTGCATTCGAACAGGGCAGCTGGGCCACTCTGTCTCCCAGGTCGCGGGCCAGGGTCCTTATGAACTTTGCAGATGTTATCGAGCGCAATGCGGACGAACTGGCGCTGCTTGATTCGCTTGAAATGGGCATGCCCATCGGCATGGCCGCGCCCGATATGCAGGCCGCTGCCGATGCGGTGCGCGTCGCTGCCGAATCGGCCGACAAGCTGATCGATCAGGTCATACCGAACGATCCGTCGACACTTCTGCTCAATGTGCGGGAGCCCGTTGGCGTAGTCGCCGCCATCACGCCTTGGAACTTCCCGGCCTTCATTGGAATCACCAAGATCGCGCCCGCGCTTGCCGTCGGAAACTCCGTTGTACTCAAGCCGTCCGAGATTGCTTCGCTGAGCTGCCTGCGCCTCGGTGAACTGGCCGCTGAGGCGGGTATTCCTGATGGGGTGTTAAACATCGTGCCTGGCCTGGGATCAGGCGCAGGTGCCGCACTTGCCTCACACATGGATGTCGACCTGCTCACGTTCACGGGCTCCACGGCCACTGGTCGGCGACTTGTCGAACTGTCCGGTCAGTCGAATATGAAACGCCTGATCCTAGAATGCGGCGGCAAGTCCCCTCAGATCGTGTTCGCTGACATGGAAGATCTCGACGCTGTTGCTGAAGCCGTCGTCGGCAGCATCACTTTCAATTCGGGTCAGGTCTGCGTGGCCGGATCGCGACTCATTGTGGAGCGTTCAATTCATGATGCGCTGGTCGAGCGTGTTGTGACACTTGCAAAGCAGATTGAAGCCGGCAACCCTCTCGACGAGAACACCAGCTTTGGACCACTCGCCAGCCGGGAGCAGCACGATAGAGTGCGGCGCTATTTCAAAGCCGGCCAGGACCAAGGCGCTGTTGCAGCGTTGCCCGGCGGGCCCATTGAAGAAACTGAAGCTTGTTACTGGTTGCCGACGGTATTTACCGATGTCCGCAGTGACATGCGCATCGCCCAAGAAGAAATCTTCGGCCCGATTTTGTCAGTCTTTGCCTTCGACGACGAAGTCGAAGCCACCAGGCTTGCGAACAGCACGATCTATGGCCTTGCCGCAAGTGTCTGGACGCGTGACCTGGGGCGTGCGCTCCGCTTTGCGAAGAGTGTTCGGGCCGGATCGGTGACCATTGCGGGCAGGCCTGGAGCGACAGCCGTAGATGCTACGGCAGGCGCTTTCGAGCCACATGGGCAATCCGGTCTGGGCATTGAAGGTGGGCTGGATGGAATGCGCGCGATGACACGGCTGAAGTCTGTCTCCTTTGCGGGTTGAGAGGCTTTGCATTCCGGGCAGAGGGACTGGCTTGCCATCATCGCCCTTCTGGCCGGCAAAGTTGCCCTGGGGCTCCGCTAATCGGGTTCTCGCTGGTAAGCCATCTGATGGGCCAAGGACTGCACACCTATGCCATGCGCCACCTTTTGTCGTTGGTTACTGGCCTCGCGGTACGTACCCGACTGGCCACCGCAGTGAGCGGCGGTGATCCGCTCTTTTGGTGAGCTGCTCAGTCCACTCGATGTGATGGGCCTCGCCCTTTTGGGCTACGCCATGCTGACCGCTACGGCTCAACCTGTTCTATGAGGGCATATGGGCACCCGACGCCTGAGGCGCAGAAATCCTCAGATTCATGCCCATGTTCAGACAGACAGAGAATGACTTGCATTCCATCGACCCTTGGAATACATATTGTCGACATAATGTCGACTGGGGTGCTCGGCAAGGGTGTCTCCATAGTCAAGGTGAGGGATGAGGCATGTCCAAGCATAATTTGACCAGCAGGTGCATTGAAGGCCGCAAAGCGTTTCGCAATCGCTTGGCGGCCTTGCCGTCAGTCGTGGCTGTTGCGACAGCTCTGGCATTTGTGCCGCAGGCTGCAGCTGCTCAAGAAACTCCAGCAGCCGAAGAAGCGAATGGCTCGGAGATTATTGTTACCGCCCGCAAGCGCGAGGAGGATGTCCAAACGGTCCCGCAGACTATCCAGGTTCTGGGCGGCAGCGATCTCGAGGAACTCGGCAAGGTAACTTTCAAGGACTTGCAATTTGAAGTTCCTGGCTTCTTCTTGGAAAACTACGAAACCCGGGCGACTATCACCATGCGTGGGGTGGGCGCTCAGGTTCCCGGTAACGGCGCGGCAGTGGCCGCGCACATCAATGGCATTTACATGCCCTCGACGGCATCGTCCCTGGGCTGGATCTTCGATGTTGGACAGATCGAAGTGTTGAAGGGCCCCCAAGGCACCCTTTATGGGCGCAATGCCACGGGCGGCGCAGTCAACATCAACACGCGCCGTCCCGGAAAGGAGTTCGATTTCGGGGCAAAGCTTGAATATGGCAGCGAAAACACGGTGCGTGCCTATGCGGGCCTTGACGCGCCACTGGGCGGGGAATGGGCGCTTCGTCTTGCCGGCACGCTTACCCGGGCTGACGGTCGCATCATCAACGTCGCGAACAACAAGCGGATCGATGGCAACGAGTTCACCGGTGTACGCCTCACACTGACCGGAAAAGCCGGGCCTGTCGATGTCGACCTGTTCGCACAATACACCAACGAAACAGGTGGCGTTGGCGAGTTTATCGCTCTGACCCCGGCTGGCAAGCCGCTCTACGGGTGGAATAAAGGTTATTACGACAATCCGACCAAGCCCGTCGGCGAGCGGGATCATTATCTCGTCGGCCTAACGCTGTCTGGTGAACTGGGAGGAGGATACTCTTGGCGCTCGGTAACAGGGTATACGGATTACAACGAGCCACGCTCCCTGCTGGACGTGAACCCGCTGCAGCAGCCCGTCCAGGTTGTCATCTCATTTCCTCAGTATGCCGAACAGTTCAGTCAGGAGCTGCAACTTGCCTACGAGGGTGAGAAGGCGAACTGGGTGCTGGGCGGCCTGTACATGGACTCCAAGGAGGGTGAGACCCGCAGGGTAGATATCGTCCCTGTCGCCAACGGATTGCTCAACAGCGCTACTGACAACACAGTCGAAACCTTTGCCGTATTCGGCGATCTGAACTATAATCTTACCGAGCAACTTCGAGCGAACCTGGGTCTGCGTTACAATAGCGATCGGGTCCGCAATCGCTTTGCCGGTAATGGCCCTGCTGACTCCCAATCGTTCGATCTGAGCAGCACGCAGAGCCAAGTCACTGGTCGTGTAGGCCTGGATTACACCACTGCTGGCGGAACGATGATTTACGCCTCGGCCTCGAAGGGTTTCCAGTCTGGTTACAATACGACTGGATTTTCGGCTAATGGAACGCCGCAACCTGCGACGGTCAAGCCTGAGGTCCTCTATGCCTATGAAATTGGTGCGAAGTCCACGTTGCCCGGCAACAACGGCTATCTGAACTTCGCCGGCTACTACTACGACTATCGTGATATGCAGGTTCGCGTCGGCGGCATTCCACTGCTTCCCGACGGGACCCCAGATCCTGCCGGGGTCCCTTTCTATACGGTCCTTAACGCAGGCAAGGCGACAATCTGGGGGCTAGAGGCCTCGCTCAGCAACTTCCGCCTGAGTGACAACCTGCGCCTCGATCTCAGTGCCGGATACCTGAACGCCAAGTTCGATGAGTACTTCACTCTGGACGACACGACGGCGCAGCCGGTCGACTACTCCGGCAACAGGCTGCCTCGAGCTCCCAAGTTCCAGGGAACTGCCGCACTGACCATTGACAAAGTCGAGGTGGGCTCAGGCGAAGCCAGCTTGCGGGTCGAATACCAGTACCGGGGCAAGGCCTTCGACAAGGCCGACAACCGTTTCATTCTGCAGTCCACCGGGCTCGTTAACGTTCTGGTCAAGTATGACATTGGCGACTGGTCGTTGCAGGCGAGCGCGAGGAACCTTACTAATCAGCGCTACTTTGCCTTCTACGATGGTCGAAATTTCGCTCCCCCGGGGCAATTCCGGACATGGATCCTGGGTCTCAGCTATCGCTACTGAGGCGGATCAGCCGGCCGGGCCCTATCGAGGGTCCGGCCTTTTACCGTTGCTGACCTGTGCTGGGATCAGTTCTACCAGGGTAATGATGCATTGCCGGATTATTCGTGGCAGCTTACTGCTACTTGATGTAGGGCCTCGCCAGCGGCAATTTGGCTTTTTGCCCGGCTTGGAGGTTAGGGATGGCTCAATCGGAACGGTCTGGTGGCAACGCAAAGAAAAGCGTGGCTAAGCCGGAACGCAAGCCTGTTCGGGGCTCGGGAGCCGATACAGTCTACCAGACGCTACGGGCAGAGATTCTCACTCTGAAATTGGAACCTGGCACGCTTCTCGATGAAACCGATCTTGCTGAACGTTTCGGGCTGTCGCGTTCTCCGATCCGTGAAGCTTTGATCAGGCTCGCGGCGGAAGGACTGGTAAAGACCTTACGCAATCGCAGTTCAATTGTTGCTCCGTTCGACATGATTGCCATACCCAGCTTTCTCGACGCTTCGGAGTTGCTTTACCGCCTGACAACAAGGCTTGCTGC
The DNA here is from genome assembly GCF_012641315.1 of Novosphingobium sp. ERW19. Classification (NCBI taxonomy): domain Bacteria; kingdom Pseudomonadati; phylum Pseudomonadota; class Alphaproteobacteria; order Sphingomonadales; family Sphingomonadaceae; genus Novosphingobium; species Novosphingobium sp. ERW19. Next base: position 22,747 of record NZ_JABAIC010000018.1, on the reverse strand, counting down.
GACCAACCGGACACAGGCCCAGCTTGGGCGCATAAAGCAGCTTCACGACCAGCATAGCCAGGCGACACGCGAGCGGGACATGGCGCTAATGATCCGCCTGAACCGGGAGTTTCATCTGGAAATTGCTGGCGCGTCAGGTAACGCATTTTACGCCAACTGGATGCGGCAGCTGCTAGACCAGGGTCAGCGCATCCTCGGCTCTTACCTGCTCGATGTCGCCGAGCTAGGAGATCACGATCTCGAAAGCCACTGGATTGACACTCATCTTGGCATAGTCTCCGCGATCGAAGCGCGGGATGCCGATGCTGCGGAAGCGGCTGGTATGCGCGATTTCGAGACGATTGCTATCAGAATGCAGGAGCGCCTGACCGAGCGCCCATCAAAGCGGTTGGCATTGAAGTAAAGCTCAATCGCTCAAGCGTTCATGGGGCGGCATGGGCTACCCCGTGATCGCCGCCAATGCAGTGCTAGGCTAGTTTGCAACGCGTCAGGCGTTGGTAAGCTTGTCAGGGAGCAGGCCAAGCCGGTCCCGAAGCAGCCAGCGCCCAAGTACCAGCAGGGCGACGACAGAGATCCCAGTACCCAGCCCGACCCAAATGCCCAATCCCTGCCAGCCGCGTGCAAATGCCAGCCACGCTCCAACCCCGATCCCGACCACGGAGTAGCCGGTCACGGCGAAGATCATTGGCCACCGTGTATCATGCAGGCCACGCAACATCCCTGTGCAGACGACTTGAATACCATCGACGACCTGGATCAACGCGGCGATCGCGAGGAAGGATACTGCAAGCTCAGCAACTTCCGCATCAACCTGGGTCTCGGCGCTTATGAACAACGACACAAGCAGGTCTCCTTGAGTTGCTATGAGCACTGCCACGCAGACCATAAACGCAATCGTCAGGCAGAACGCTGTCCACCCAGCCCTGCCGATCAACTCGGGATCCCGACTCCCGAACCCCATACCAACGCGAACCGTTGCCGCCTGTGCCACGCCCATTGGCACCATAAAGGCAATAGTGCCGATCTGAAGCGCGATCGCATGCGCGGCCAGAGCATTTGGACCGAACCAGCCCATCATCACCACCGCGACGATGAATATCGCGTCTTCCAGTGCCATCGCCACCCCGATCGAAACACCAAACTTCCAGAGCGTGCGAAATCGCTCCCAATCGCTCCTCCACCATCGGCCGAATAGCGAATAGCGCCGAAACCGCCGGTGCATCCTGAGGATAGCCATCATGGCCAGCAGCATGAACAGATTGGCCAGCACACTGCCAATTCCAGCTCCGACCAGCCCCAGCGGCGGCAGCCCAAAACCACCGAACATCAAGACATAGTTGCAGCCAGCATTGACGAATACACCTGCAATCCCGACGACTAACGACCAGCCGGGCCGCTCCAACACGGAGAGAAAATTCCTGATCAATAGCACCCATAGGTAGGGTAGTATCGACCACATACAGGCTCGGACATAACTGCCCGCAAGTGCTGCCAGATCGTCATCCTGGCCGAGCATTCGAAGAAGAGGAGCCGTTTGCCAAAGCACGAGCCATACAAGGCTCGAGATCGCCACGGACACCCAGAGGCCTTGCCTGAAGGTGCGACGAAGATCCTTGGCGCTATGAGCTTGCCGGCCGCGCTCGCTGGCCATCATCGGCGCTGTTGCGGTGATGAGGCCCATGCAGAATATGGCCGCAGTCATGATCAGACCGGAGCCAAGCGAAGCAGCGGCGAGCTCATTGGTCCCCAGCCAGCCAATCATCACGACATCAGTCGCTCCAATCAGCGTCAACGACAGATTTGTCAGGATCAGCGGCAAAGCAAGCCGTTGGGTCGCGCGAAATTCTGCGCGCCACGGGGAGGCAAATGTCACATCGATCATCCGCTGCTTCGAAGGGACCTTTGCTCCAAACGACGGCGGACTACATGGTGTCGGTGTTTGGTGATCGGAAACATCGCGGCAAGCAGCGCCGCTGCGATCAGGAACAGGGCAGGGAGGTAACCGTTCGCTGCCTTGAGCCCAAAGATCGCCTTGTCTGATTGGGAATCGGCCGATGGATCAAAGCCAAACAGTCCAGCAACAAGGAACGCGAACGCGGGCGCCGTTGCATAGGCAATCTTGCGCAGGACCATCCAGGCAGAAGAATAAAGTCCAGCCCTGTTTCCATTGGATTTCCAAGTGTCATAGTCAACAATGTCGCCGAAGATGGCGTAGAGCGCGACATCACGCGCGACGCCTAGGGTATAGAACAAGGCCATGTAGCCAATGAAGAAGGTCAAAGCGTTCGGTCCGGGTTCGAGCACAGCGATCATGGCCCCGGCAATGGCGCCCCCCGCCAGCCCCACGAGCAGGACCCTTGTTTTTGAAGTCCGTTTCAGCAGATGCTGCCATATCTTCAGGGACAATGTAGAAACCACGATCGCTGTCAGGAAAATGGCCGTGAAGGATGCGCCAACGCCGAGGTAAGTATCGAAAAACAGGAAAAAGAGTGCAGTCATGCAGCCCACCGCAAAGTCGGAGAGGAATGCGACTGCCAAAAACAACTGGAAGGGACGGTTCGCACGAATGGCTGCAATCGTCTCGCGAAAGCTGGACTGTTCGGCTTGAGGCACGGCCCGGCCGTTCGGTAACCAGAAAATAGCGTAAAGAATCCCAACCGGATAAGCGATCGCGATCAACCAGAACATGGCATGAAGCGCGGCAAAGTTCATTTCTGTTGAAGGCAGAAATGGGAGCAGGGGCACGAGGCTCAGCAAAATGAGGCCAGTGTTTTGCCCAAGACCTCGCCAGACTGCCAGTCGCGATCGCTCTTCGTACTTGTCAGCTAATTCGGCAGACCAGGCCGTGTACGGGATCTCGAACATCGTCCAGGCGAGGTAAAAGAAAAAGTAGCAAATCGTGAACGACCAGATCGTTGGTTCATTACCCGGAACATAAAGACCGTAGGCTGCCGGAATGGCGAGGAAGATGCTGGCAAACAGCCATGGCTTACGCCGCCCCCAGGTGCCTCTTGTCTTGTCCGAAAGTATGCCGACAGCGAGGTCGGTAGCACCATCTGTAAGACGCAAAAACAGCATGGCGATGGAAATTGACGCCAAGGCGAAACCAAACTCCTTGGCGTAGAGCCCGGGGAGGATGGCGAGCGCCGGTGCCCGCAGCATTTCGTAAGGCGCTGCGACAGCGCCATAGCCGACAAAGAGCTTGGTTGGCAGCGCACTCGCTTGCTGTCCGTCAGGCTGCGGCGAACCATCGTTCGCCTGGCTGGTGTCCACTTGGCCCGAACCGCCCATTTACCTCTCCCGGATGTGCTCAGCCGAATTTTGTGCGGGTGCGTGCATTGAATATGCCCCTTTGCTTCGGTCTCAAGCTGCTCTACTCGTGTCGACAATGAGTCGGCAACATTTATTTGGGAACGAGGTTGAACGCATGGAGGGGGGTAACACCAACAGACTGTTGCAGGCCTTGTCATCGGCACTCGGGCCTTGCGGCCTCCTGTCAAGTGACGCGCTGGGAACCAGAGCTACCAGTCTTTGGAATTCGGAGCCAATGTCTGCATTGGCAATGGCGCGGCCGAAGACGACATCTGAAGTCAGTACCGTCTTGCGTCTGTGTCATGAGGCTTCGCAAGAAGTGGTCGTAGTCGGCGGTGGTACCGGACCGGTTGCAGGCGCCGAGCCGACGGCGAACCGGATTGCCATCTCCCTTGAACGCATGAACCAGATCGAGAGCGTTGATCCGGTAAACGCCAGTTGCGTTGTGCAGGCCGGTGCTTGTCTGCAGACCGTTCAGGAGGCGGTGGCAGGCTACCATCTGCTGTTTCCACTTGATTTAGGCGCTCGCGGATCTTGCACCATCGGTGGCAACATTTCGACCAACGCCGGCGGGATCAATGTCTTGCGCTATGGATCCATGCGGAGCTTGGTTCTGGGGCTCGAAGCGGTCCTACCGGATGGCACCGTAATCTCGTCGATGAACAAGCTGCTCAAGAACAATGCCGGTTTCGACCTCAAACAGCTGTTCATCGGCTCGGAAGGCACATTGGGAATTGTAACGCGAGCTGTGTTGCGGCTGTTTCCTCAGCAGCCAGACCGACGAACCGCAATGGTCGCGCTACGCGGCTTCGATGAAGTGGCTCAGCTCCTGCAATTGGCGAAACTGAAGTTTGGCACAATGCTCTCGGCATACGAGGTGATGTGGCAATCTTATCTGGAAGAACAATTGCGTTTCAACGGGCGTCGCAGCCCCTTTGAAGAACGGCATGCCTTCTACGTGATCATCGAGACCGAAGGGGCGGACTCGCAAATAAATGAAGCCCTTCTGACCGAAACGCTCGAAACCGCTCTCGGCGATGATCTCATCGCCGATGCAGTCATTGCCAAGTCAGAGCAGGAACGACGAAACCTGTGGGACCTCCGCGAGAATCTTGAGCCATTCCTCAGCGACAAACCGTCCTTTGGCTATGATGTTGGTGTTCCTATCGGCGACATGCCGGACTACGTGAAGCTCGTAGAGAGCAATCTGAAACGCCGGTGGCCTGACAGCATCTGTTATACGATGGGTCACATTGCTGACGGCAATCTTCATTTCTTTGTCAAGCCCGGTCGTAAAGATGCTCGCAGGGAAGACTGCGATGAAGACGTTTATGGAGCCCTGGAATCTTTTGGAGGTACGATTTCTGCGGAACACGGGATTGGCTTCGAGAAGCGGGCCTGGCTCCTTCGCACACGTTCATCTCAAGAAGTTGGCATGATGCGCTTACTTAAGAATGCTTTGGACCCTAAGGGAATTCTGAATCCCGGCTGCGTCTTTGAGTGATCGCCCGCTTCCTGGATGGAGTGCAATGTGGCTTGGGCCTACTTGCTGTTAGCTGGTCTTCTGGAAATCGTCTGGGCGACTGCCATGAAATTGTCGGATGGCTTCAGTCGTCCAGGTGCCAGTGCTGTGACACTCGTTGCATCGATGGGGAGTTTTGTCTTGCTCGCCCTCGCGATGAGGTCCCTGCCCTTGGGTACAGCCTACACTGTCTGGACCGGGATCGGCGCAATCGGGGCTTTTGTCGCAGGTATCTTCTTCCTTGGTGAGAGTGCGACTGCCATCCGGCTCGTTGCCGCAATCTTGATACTGACCGGCATCGTTTTGATGAAATCAACGAGCGCAGGCTAGTTTCCAGGCTGTCCATTGCAGGACCAAGGATACCACGAAACCTGGCCAGAACGTAAAGACCTAGGAGGGGATATTGCAACCGTCATCATCAGGTTCTTCCGGGTCGGAGAAATCGGCGTGGTTCGGCGTAGCCGTGCTCATGTTCATTTCCGTAGTTGCGATCCTCGACAGGCAGATTCTGAACCTGCTTGTAGATCCGATAAGAGCCGAACTCGCTCTCACCGATATCCAGATTGGAGTCCTGCAAGGGCCAGCTTTCATGGTGTTCTATACGCTGTTCGGCTTCCCATTGGGCTGGATGGTGGATCGAATGCATCGTCTCCGGCTGCTTGCTGCTGGCATTGCCCTCTGGACCGCAGGAACGATCGCCTGCGGTCTTGCAGACAGTTATGAAGCCTTGATTGTCGCGCGGCCTATAGTGGGGATGGGCGAGGCTGTGGCGAGCCCGGCTTCAATTTCACTGATCGCCGACTATTTTCGTCCCGAGAGGCGGGCAGTGGCAACCAGCGTTTACGGAACCGCCGCCATGTTCGGAACGGGCCTGGCTCTGGTTGGCGGGGGGCTGCTGTTATCCCTCTCCGAAATCATAGGACCGCTCCAGATCGCCAGCCTGCCACCCATAGAGGGCTGGCGGTTTGCTTTTGTTGCATGTGGCCTGCCCGGCATTCTTGGCGTTTTGCTGGCTCTGTCCGCGCGTGAGCCGCCGCGCCGCCTCGAAACCTATGCCCTTGATGGCAAGGCAGGGTTGGCAAATTTCCTTTTCTCAGCCCGCAAGTGGATCCTGTCTCACTTTTCGGCAGTTTGCCTCGTGGCAATCATGTCATTTGCCTTCATGAACTGGCTGCCCTCCTACCTGATCAGGGGATATGGCTGGCAGCCTGCCAATGTGGGACTCCTTACAGGCATCCAGTTTTTGCTCCTGGGTCCGCTGGGCATCCTCGCCGGAGGCTTCATCGTGCGCCGGATGCAGCAGAAGGGAGTTTCGGATGCGGCAGCTCGCGTCCTGCGACTTGGAGCAATCCTGATCGCCTTGTCGCTTGCCAGCATGGCGGCCCCCTGGTCCAGCGATACTGTTCTACTGCCCTTGAGCCTCGCCGTGCTCTTCGTTTCGATGCTTCCAACGATATCACTGCTCGCGATCCAGCAGGCGACACCAGGTGAGTTGCGAGGCCGGATGGCGGCCATCTATTTCATTACGACGAACCTTGTCGGTTACTCACTCGGACCAATCATCACGGCTGCGTTGAATGAACGATTGTTCACCCAAAGTAGTCAGCTAGGCTATTCGCTCGGGCTGGTCGGAATAGTTCTCGGACCCTTGGCTGCCCTGCTGTTTTCGGTGTCCCTCATACACTTCAGGAAAATCGTTGCGCCAGACCGCGACTAAGGTCTGCATCGATGGTCTACTTCCGAATGAAGTAAGCACATGCCATGTTCGGTTTGATGTTTCTGCAAGACCAAACACGGTCCTTGGCTCGCATTGAGCAGCATTTACGAAAAGGATCTTGGATGATGCGCTTTTTATTTGGCCCGATAGCTGCCGCAATCGCTTTCGTTGGACCTGATTCTGCCGAATTCTTGCGTCATCCTGATGCTCCAGCCCGCGAAAGTCAGATTGGAGAAGGTGCACAGATTGTCTCGATTGCTCTAAATGATGGGACTACTCTTACAGCCGACCTCTACTTGCCTGACGGCGCAGGGCCGCATCCCGTCATCCTCGAGGTAACGCCTTACGGACGGCGCAGCACCTTCAGTTCATCGGTCGAACACGGTTTTTGGACAGGGCATGGTTACGCGTTTATCGTGGTTGATGCTCGCGGCACCGGGGCCAGCGAAGGAACGCACACTTTTATGGCAGACGCCCGGCGCGACGGGCCTCAGATTGTCGAATGGGCTGCGGCCCAGCGCTGGTCGAGCGGAAAAGTCGGTATGCGCGGCAGCTCCTACAGCGGCACCTACCCACTCCAGACGGCAATTGGTAGGCCGCAGGGGCTTGCCTGTATTAGCCCCAATGCAAACTTCCAGAGCGGATTTGACGGCCCCCCTTTCCTTGGCGGTGCCTTCATGCAAGGCTGGGCCTTGGGCTGGACGCCGCACGTAACTCCTATCCTTGCGGGCAAAGCTGCTCCAGTGGATTATGACAAACTACTCTCGCATCGCCCCCTCCTGACGGCGGACCTTGAGGCCCATGGCGTTGAAATCCCGGTCTACCGCCAGTTTCTCGAACACCAGACTTCGGACAACATGTGGGCCGAAGTTCATCTCAGTCTCGAGGATTATCGCCGGATCAATGTACCGGCGCTAACTTTCACTGGCTGGTACGACACAACATTGCCAGGTAGCATTGCTAATTATCGAGCGATGCGCGGACTTGCGGCATCTGCAGATGACCAGTGGATCATCGTCGGCCCTTGGGACCATTCCGGAGCGTCAGAAGGCGGCTATTCCCGTGACACCGGGCAGCCAATCGACAGGATCGGCGCACTTGCTGTCGAATCCAGGGGTCACAAGCCAGGCCAGCGGATGGCCCGGGAATTCTTCGACTGGTGCCTAAAGGGAACCGCCCGCCGTCCCGCATGGCCGTCCGTTCAGATGTTCGTTCCGGGCCAGAACCGTTGGATCGAGGCGGAGCGCCTTCCCAGTCCTCTTGTGAAGTCCAGAAAATTGTTTCTTGGCGGATCGGGGCGAGCCAATGCAATCTCCAGTAAGGGGCTCCTTGAAGCCGGTCCAGGTCAAAACGCGCTCGACGAGTACACGCACGATCCCGCAAATCCCGTTCGCAGTGACCTTCCGGCGAATGGCCGCAGGGTCCAGGCCGGGGGTTTACTCGGGCCGGTTGACATCTCTCACCAACTGGCGCGCCCAGACGTCCTTACTTATGCCACACCGCCTCTCACGACTCCCCTCACTCTTCTGGGAAATGCCAGGCTCTCGATCTATGTTCAGGCTGACGTGCCGGACTTTGACATAGTCGCCTTGCTTGAAGATGTAGCACCCAATGGTACTGCCATTCGTCTTGATTCCGGATGGGCCGGCGTTCTGCGCGCCCGCTATCGTGGCGGTTCTGGTCGTCTTGCGCTCTTGAAGCCAGGCCAAACCGTGAAGCTCGAAGTTAATCTGGGCGAGAAGGGGCATACACTGCGAGTCGGCCATCGCTTGCGTTTATCCGTCTTCAGTAGCGCCTACCCGTTTATCAGCGTCAATCCAGGCACCGGCAACGATATCGCCACCGACAACGCATCACCCCGTTCGGCTCGAATAACGATCCTGCGGGGTTCTTCGTATCCGTCGGCGCTGAGCTTGGAGGTTCTTGAACCAAGGGCGCAACCATCCAAATGAGCACCTAGTGGGACAGGCTAGGGGTTGGGCGAGCTGCTATCCTTGTTCGCCCAACCCCGCTGGCACTAGCGATAATCCGCAATCTCTTCGAAAGGCTTTTTGACTTTGGCATGGACGGGAACCGTCGCGCCGTCGGCCGGATATCCACACACCAGCAGAAGATAGGGTTTTTCGGAAGCTGGACGACCGCACATATCATTCAAGAAGGTCATTGGCTTGGGAGTATGGGTCAGCGTCGCTACACCGGAATGGTGCAAGGCTGAGATCAAAAAGCCCATGGCAATCCCGACCGACTCCGGAACGTAGTAGTTCTGGCGCTCGATGCCCTTGCGAATGCCCCCCTTACGTTGCCCGAAGATGGCAATGATCCAGGGTGCCGTTTCAAGGTACGGCTTCTGGTCGTCTGTGCCCAAAGGAGTGAGTGCGTCGAGCCACTCCTCGCCTGCCTTGCCGCTGTAGAAAGCGCGCTCTTCCGCTTCTGCACGCTCACGCAGTTCTTTTTTGAGTTCTGCTGATCCGATGATGGAGAAGTACCAGGGCTGGTGATTTGCCCCGCTGGGAGCGGTGCCAGCAGCTTTTACGGCGTACTCGATCACTTCACGTGGCACCGGCCGGTCGGAAAACTCGCGCACGGTGTGGCGTTTCCGCATTTCCTCGTAAAACGCTTCCGCGCGCTCGATCATCTCCGGATGAGGATAATCCATCCGGTCGGGAAGAGGTATCGCATCATGCTCTTTCATGGCCCATCACTCCTAGCTCGACCGCGGCAGTGGCAAATTCTGCCGACTCTGTGTCGACACGATAGAATGAAATGTGCTCGACGGCAATTGTGAAGTTCGGGATTTCAGGAGGATGCCTTGTTCACAGAGCAACACTAAACAGCATCAAAACTGCTCGCATCAATTCTCCAGAAACCGAGAGGTCGCTTCCACAAAGTGAGCAAGATTTGCCTGACTCAAGCCCGCAATGTTGATGCGACCGTCCGGCGCCATGTAGATCGCGCTCTCCTCCCGAAGCAGTCGTACCGCATCTGTTGAGATGGGCAGAAGCGAGAAAAGTCCGCGCTGATTGGCAACTGCGGACAGTCGCGGCAGTGAATTCGCAACAGCCTGCCGGAGCCCGTTTATCCTTTCCCGCATCGTATCTAGTTCCTCCTGCCAAACGGACCGTAGTTCCGGACTGGAAAGGATGATCCGGCATGCCGCCGCACCATGGTCCGGCGGCATGGACCACATTGCGCGCGCGGTGCCGAATAGCTGCGAGCGCACCGCATCAGCCTGAGCGAGCGTCGCCGCCTTCACAAATAGGGATCCAACACGGTCCCTGTACATCCCGAAGTTTTTGTCACAGCTGTAGGCGACAATGGCTTCAGGCAAGTTCTCGACAAACATCCTTACGGGTGCTGCATCGGCCTCAAGACCATCCCCAAGTCCATGATAGGCAAAATCGATGAGGGGAAGCAGGCCCTGGCGCTGACACAGCGCGAGTAATTCCGTCCATTCTGTACTACTTAAAGTCGCACCGGTCGGATTGTGGCAGCATCCGTGCAACAGGAGGACATCCCCTGGCTTGGCGGATGCGAGATCAGACATCATGCCATCGAAATCGATCCGCAAGGTCGCCGGATCGTAGAAACGATGGTGGCGGCTCTCAAGGCCAGTCGAGGCTATTAAAGGAAAATGGTTCATCCAAGTCGGGCTGCCCACCCAAACCGCTGAGTCCTTCGAGGCCTCTGCGAGCAATTCGAATGCAAGGCGAAGTGCGCCATTGCCCCCCGGGGTTTGCAAGCCGACTAGGCTTGGCGAAGTCGCTAGATCATCGCCCAGCGCGAGACGTGCCGTAAGATCGACAAAGCCGGAATCACCAACCGGGCCAAGGTAGGACTTGCTCTCCTGCTGCTCGACCAGGATACGTTCGGCCGCCTTGATGGCACCCAATACCGGCGTAAGACCTTGATCATCTCGGAAGATCCCCACACCAAGGTCGATCTTGTGTGGCCGTTGGTCCTCCTGGAACAGGCGGATAAGGCCGAGCAAGGAATCGGGCGCTTGTTGGGCTAGTGATCCAAACTGACTTTGATGCATAATGCTTCTCCACGTTCGCCTGGTTCTTTGCGCCAGACAGCACGATCTTGGTCGGCCATGACCTGGTTTCGGTGGTCATGCTCTCTTAGGGATTGATGGCGGACTTCAGCCCGACCCGGCCTGCCGCTCCGGGGCCGCAGCTGCAAAAGCCGCCACAGACCTTGCATTCTTCGTTACCTTTCTAATGGCGGGAAAGGCCTCCAATGAGACTTCGAAGCGTTCGGCGGAGTAAACTTGCGGGACGAGGCAGCAATCCACCAAGCCTACTGTGTCACCGAACGCGAACTGGCCGCCATGCTCCTCGATTAAAGCCTCGAGCGCCACGAAGCCGTCTCTGATCCAGTGCGCGATCCAGTCGTTGACCGCCGCCTCATCGGCACCGAAATCGTTGCGCAAAGCATTGAGGGCCCGAAGGTTGTTCAGAGGATGGATGTCGCAGCAGACGACCTGCGCCATGCCTCGCACGATGGCCCGACTTTCCGCATCCGAAGGTAAGAGCGGAACCTCCGGGTATCTCTCCTCGAGCCATTCGATAATAGCCAGTGACTGGGTGAGGCAGGCATCGTTCACCTCTAGCGCAGGAATCAGGCCCTGCGGGTTTATCGCCAGAAAGGAAGGGTCGCGCTGCGCGCCAGTGCGCAGGTCATGGCTAAGCGCCTCGTACGCTACGCCTTTGAGGTTCAGGGCGATGCGTACACGATAGGCCGCACCCGAGCGCCAGTAGTCGTGCAATCGCATCATGTTCGGGACTCTTCCACCACTCCGCTACACAAGCCGAAGCCGATCGAGCGGAAGCCGTCACGCACCGCGCGGGCAGACAGGATCAGCTCATCGCCATCTTCGAGGAAGCTGCGTTCTTCGCCATCCGGTAAGGTCACAGGCGCCTTGCCCCCTTGGGACAGCTCCATAAGGCTACCCAGGCCCGACGGATCCGGAGTCGAAATCGTGCCCGTACCCAGCAGATCGCCGGGCATCAGGTTGCAGCCATTGGCGGTGTGGTGTGTCACCATCTGCGCAACAGTCCAGTACATCGATGTGGCAGGACCGGTCCCCAGCCGGTGCGGTGGTATCCCCGCCTCACGCATTTTCCGTGTCGCGATCCAGGTCTCGAGCGTCAGCGCAAATGCGCCCTCGGCCTGATCAGCAGGATCGAACAGATAGGGCAGAGGCGCTGGATCACCTTCTGGCCGGGCAGGTTGCGCTATGCGAAACGGTGCCAGGGCCTCTGCGGTGACTACCCAGGGCGAAACGCTGGTGAGGAAGTTCTTGGCCAGGAACGGGCCGAGCGGTTGATACTCCCAAGCTTGCAGGTCGCGCGCTGACCAGTCGTTGAGCAAGCAAAGGCCACCAACGCGGGAACCGGCCTGGCTGATCGGGACTGGCTCGCCCAGCGCATTTTCTCCCGCGATCCAGATTCCAAGTTCCAGCTCGTAGTCCAAACGGAAGCTCGGGCCGTAACCGGGCAGGTCAGAGTCGGGCGGCTTACGTTGCCCTTTCGGACGAATGACCGGGGTCCCCGAGAGGCGAATTGAAGATGCCCTGCCATGATAGCCGATCGGTACGTACTTGTAGTTTGGTAGCAAAGGATTGTCGGGCCGGAACTGCCTGCCGACATTGGTGGCATGATGAATGCCAACGTAGAAGTCGGTATAGTCGCCGACCGTGAAGGGCAGATGCATTGTACAGTGCTGCGACGGATAAATGTGCGGCAGCAAAGCCATTCGGCTCGTTAGATTCGTCAGGCTCGCAAATACCGCATGGCGAAGTCCTTTTCTCTCCGCGTAGGATAGCGCGAACAGCGCATTTAGCGTGCCCGTTTCCAGTGCTGGGCAAACGCTGCCAGGAAGAAGCCCGTCTCGTGAAAGCCCGGACAGATCGAGAAGCGAGTCCCCAATAGCAGTCCCGACACGTCGCTGCCCATCACCGAGACAGAAGATGCCAAGGGGGAGGTTCTGCACCGGGAAGTCGGGGTGCTTGTCCGCTCCATCTATCCAGCTGCTCGCCTCGCGATCATGCGTATGATCGATATGGCTCATTCAGCGGGCTCCGTGTGCAGCCAAGCCGCATGGCGCGGTGCCCGCTTCGTCCGACTCCATTCTTCCAGCATGACCGGAGCGAGCTCACGCAGCTCTGCATATTGCTCTGGTGTGCCTATATTACAGGCCAATTCGAGCCGGTGGCCGTTGGGGTCAAAGAAGTAGATCGACTTGAAGATCCCGTGGTAGGTCGGCCCCAGCACCTCGATCCCCTGGGCTTCGACATGAGCCTTGGCTGCCAGCAGCGCGACCTCGTCCGCAACCTCGAAGGCGAGGTGCTGAACCCAGGCAGGCGTATTGCGGTCGCGGTCCAATTCCGGCTGGTTGGGCAACTCGAAGAACGCCAGTACGTTGCCACCTCCCGCGTCGAGGAAGATATGCATGTACGGATCGTCTTCACCGGTCGAGGGCACTTTGTCCTCCGCAAAAGCGGTGGTGTATTCCATGCCTAGGACGCGGCTGTACCACTCGACGGTTTCCTGCGCATCCTTGCAACGATAGGCGACATGGTGGATGCGCTTCAGGCTGGGTGCCGAGGTCGTCATCATTCGGCTCCTTCCACCTGAAGCGCACCGCGGCGCAGCTGATCGCGCTCCATGCTCTCGAACAGGGCAGTGAAGTTACCCTCACCAAAGCCCTCATCCTTTTTGCGCTGGATGAACTCGAAGAACACCGGTCCGATCATCGTTTCAGAAAAGATCTGCAGCAGCAGCCGTAGATCGCCCTTTTCGGTCGAACCATCGAGCAGGATGCCGCGCTTCTGCAGTTCTTCCACCGGCTCGCCGTGGCCGGGCAGACGTTCGTCCAACATTTCGTAATAGGTGGCGGGCGGGGCGGTCATGAACGGCGTGCCGCACCCCTTGAGTGCATCCCACGACGCGATCAGATCATTGCTGGCGAAGGCGATATGCTGGATGCCTTCGCCATTGTACTGGCGCAGATACTCCTCGATCTGACCGCCACCCGCCTGCCCCTCTTCGTTCAGCGGAATGCGGATCTTGCCATCGGGCGCGGTCATCGCCCGGCTGGTCAGGCCGGTATATTCGCCCTTGATGTCGAAATAGCGGATTTCGCGGAAGCCGAAGACGCGCTCGTAGAAATCCCCCCAGTGGGCCATACGCCCGCCGTAAACGTTGTGGGTAAGGTGATCGATGGTGTGGAAGCCAGCGCCGACCGGATGACGGTCTGCGCCGGGTTCATAAACGAAGTCGATATCGTAGATCGTGAGATTGCTGCCGCTTTCATGGCTTTCGTAGCGGTCCACAAGATAGATGATCGAGCCGCCGATCCCGCGGATCGCCGGCAGCTTCAACTCCATCGGCCCTGCGTGGACGGCAACCGGCTCCGCGCCGCGTTCAATTGCCGCGGCATAGGCCTTGGCAGCATCGCGCACGCGCCAACCCATCCCGCAGCAGGACGGGCCGTGTTCGGCCGCGAAGTAGGCAGCTGGACTCTTTGGCTCATAGTTGGCGATGAGATTAATCCCTCCCTGACGCCACAACTCGACATCCTTCGAACGGTGCCGGGCGATGCGGGTGAAGCCCATCGACTCGAACACGGGTTCGAGCATGCCCTTCTGCGGGGCCGAGAACTCGATAAACTCGAACCCGTCGAGTCCAAGCGGATTTTCGAAGAGGTCTTGGCGGTGTGTCGGTTCAGTCACGGATTGAGCCTTTTTTGGTGATGCTGCGGTTGCCGGGAAGGCGTGACCATCGACTACCAAGAACAGCATGCGTGTTGTGCGCGTAGTTCAGTCGTGACAGATCTGATTGCGCACGTTAATCGCGAAAATATGCATCATCATGAAAGTTTGACGCATGGACAGGATTGATCGGAAAATTCTGAAGCATCTCCAGAGCGATTCATCTCTGTCACACGCAGAACTGGGGGAGCGTGTACACCTCTCGCCCTCGCAGGTGTCTCGACGAATTCTGCGCATGCAAAATGAGGGCATAGTTGCCGGTCAGGTCGCTCTGCTTGATGAGCAGAAGCTGGGCTTGCAAGTGGAAGCCTATGTCGCCGTATCGCTCAGTTCCTACGCGCCCGATATCGTCAGGACGTTCCATGAACGCATAACCAAGCTTGACGAGGTCCTCTCTTGCGCTTCGACAACGGGAGATTTGGATTACCTGCTCCGGATTGTGGTCCCGGATTTGCGGGCATACTCCAAGCTGATGAACACCGAACTGCTCGGCCATGGCGATGTTGCGAGCGTCAGGACAAGTGTAGTCCTCGACCGGATTAAACACACGACAGCCCTGCCGATATCAGAGAAGGAAAGAAACTGACGAGCGATTGATTCAAGCGATTTGCAAGACTGCAGAGCGATCACTGCAGTGTCGATGCCATAGGTGCTGATTTGCGTGTTAGCCGGATGTGAGCCTATTCGGTTAGGACTCTGCGCAGGAACATAGTTTCGACTGCTCGGCGCAGAGCTTCGTTTGGTTTGACCTGCCCCCGCAAAATCCGGCATTCATTGTGCGTTGCGTCAGCTTGCCACTGGTGACATTTGAAACTCGAATCAGAGGCCCATTTTCTGTTTTTGTTCTCCGAGTGCAAATGGCGGAAATCTGCGATAGCTGAGACGCTCGAGTCCCCAAAAAGGCATCGAACCAATACGTTATGTGGCGATTTCGGGCTTTTTGCGGGCCTTTGGCAAAACCCGAACTAGCTAAAGCACTGATAAAAAAGACATAAAAGTGCCGAGATCGAGTCCTCTACTGGGACCTTCTGAAGGGCTGACGGCTACCACTCTTTGACGTCATCGGCGGCCTCCGCACTAGCGCCCTGCGCTCCCTTGGTGACAGCGTCCAGACGTCTCCTGGACCCGCCGATCTTTTGGCGACCGGCAGCCTGAGCTCTTTGAGCCTCATCATGGATATTACCAGCGTCGACCTGCGGCACTGTGCCGGAGCCCGCTCCGCCAATCTGCGCGCGCCCGCGTACTGATCCGGAGCCAGAGATAGCCGAACGGGATACAGGCTGCCCGGCGGCCAGGACGAGGCGATCTTCGATCCCCTCGCGAAGCTGCTCGGCGTAGCTTTCGATGAATTTGGCCTGCAACGCCTGGCCTTCCGCGCTGAGCTGGAAAGTGACATCGTCAAACCGCGCATTGCTATAGAAATCGCGGTTGCTTTCGATCTCGGTGAGACCCCATTCTCGGTAGGTTTGGGACAAATTGAGGCTGCCTGCAGCGCTGTTCCCTTCGAAGAAGGACGCCTGGCTCTCGAGACGATTGGCGAGCTCCTCAGCTCGGCGTGCCTCCCGGCTGTAGCTCTGCGCTTCGGTCAGCGATGCGCTCATGCCACTCGCGGTGCTCGAAATTGACGAGCTGCTCGAGGTGCTGACCGAGCGAACGAAGCCGTCGCGAGTACTCGACCAATTCCTGCTGTCGGACATCTGAGACAAACTACCGAAGATCCGTGAGCGGTCCTCCGACGCGATGCCAATGTCGCTGTCCGTCCACGCTTGGTTTCGCCCACCCTTGGCGCCGATGTTTGCGGATGCGACTCCGTTTGTCACGCCAGCGCTCGCGCCAGCTTCCCCGTTCAAAAACCACGCTACAGTGATGTCGTCCGCTGCCCTGCGCGACAGTCCGAATTGCCGCTGCAGACTGGTCGATGCCTGGTCGACCTCGCTGAACGCGGTCTGGATGCTGTCGGAATTCGAGGTACCGGTCGCGCTATCGAAGGATGCGCCCCGGCTGAACTGGTCCCTGAGCTCGCGGAACTTCGTGACCGCGCTGGTCGTCGATTCCGTTGCGACATTGGCATAGGTCTCGCTGTTGGCGCGGGCCTGCGATGCCATCGTCGACAGGCGTGCCGTGAACTCCTGGCCCAGCGTCGGCGTGAAAGGATAGCTGGATGTCGGGATCTGATCGTAGCTGCCGTCCGGAAAGCTCGTGGTCATTGCTCCGGTGTCGCTGAAGGTCCGTGTCTGCGGCGCGCCGTACGTGAAGCTCGGCGCGATCGTCCCTTGTGCGAACTGGCGGGTGAGGACGCTCGAGTTTTCGAAGCTCGTGTTGCCGAGCGAGACGTTGCCGGTACTCGCCTCGCGGGCCGCTTCCTCGGCCGCGTTCTGGCTCGGGTTGAGGTAGCTCGTGGCATGGTGGGAAATCGCCATGGCGCCCTTGGCCACACCCCCTGCCAGGAACGGCACCGATGCGATGAGATAGCCTGCCAGCAGACCGATATCACTGTTGACGTCGGCCATTCCGGTAAAGCTCGCCAGGCTGAGGCCGTTGCTGCCCGTGACCGCGCTCATGTCGGCCGCACCCTTGTACATCAGCATCATGTGGAGGATCACGAACAGCGGCCCCCAGGCCGCGAGATAGAAGAAGCCTGTCACATAGCCCTTGAGTGCGACAGGTCCCGTCTTGGGGAGCAGGAAGAGCGGGAAGAGCACCGGAAATAGCGCATAGAACAGCACGGTCAGCACGACGTTCAGGAGTGGGACCCACTTCATCGCGTTGCTCGCAATCGAGCCATAGGTCCGCTCGGTCTGAATGTCGGCGCGGGTCTGTGCGTAGACGTCAACGTTGCCGGCACCGCTGCTGCCGGACATCGAATGCATGGCTTGGCTCATCGCATTGATGGTCAGCGTCTGTTTGAAGATTTCGGTCGCGTTGGCCGAGACGCCGGTGAGGTACTGATAGGCCACCGGCAGGTCGGCAAAGAGCTTCGCCTTGGCGAGCGCGGCCGTCTGGTTGGGGTAAAGTTGACGGCCGAACACTGATCCCATCGCATCGACCAGTCCGGACCACTGCGCATTGAGCGTGTCGTAGGCCTCGCGGCAGGTCACGATGTTCGAGCTCACCTGGCCCGAAGCGGTATCCCGGGTCAGGAACCGTTGCGCGCGCGCCTGGCTCCCCGGCGCGATCGTCGCCCAGATGTCGCCTGTTTCCGCCAGCTCCTTCATCGAGTAGCGGCCGAGCAGGACGTCGTAGAACACGCATTGCCGGAAATGCTCGTCGAGATTGGCAGCAAACTCCGGATCAGAAATCCGCAAGGAGCGGGTCGCATCGTAGAGCCGCGCGCCGTAGATCATCCCGTTTTTCGAATAGTTGAGATCCCCAGGCAGGCCGAACACCACTTCTGCCGAGCCCGTGAGATAGTCGCCGACCTGGCTGGTAAAGCTCGCCATCAAGGCCAGGCCCAGCGGCACGTTGCTGACATTGGCCGGGGCAAGGCTCGGGTTGAGCCGGTCGGTCACATGGACATCGAGCCGCGGCACCATGAGGCAGGAGTAAATGAGCGTTGCGCCGAGGAACCAGTTGATCCAGGCGCGCCAGTCCTGATTGAACGCAAGGGTGAGGGCGGACAGGCCAAGCCCCATTACCATCACCACCTGGAGCAGGCTCTTGTAACCGCCGTTGCCGGTCCAGGCGGCGACCGCCTGGAAGACGTTGACCAGATAGTCCCCGCCGCCGACCGTGAAAATCTCGACCATGTCTGTTGTCCCGCCTGGATGTGGTTGGTCCGGTCAGTGGGTGAGGGCGCGGTTCTGGACGCCGCGCGACCAGTCCAGCGATGCGGCCATTCCGGGCGACATCGAGGCGGCCAGCATGTTCTCGATGAACGCCGTCTTCTCGATGATCTGCAGCACCGCATTGACCTTGAGATGCGTGTTGGCCTGCCGGTCAGCGAGCGCCTGACGCACGACATTGACCTGATTCTGCCACATCGCGATCTTGGCTTCGTCGGCCCCGATAAAGCTCGACATCGAGCGGCCCGCCTCGCTCACGATCCGGTCGAGCACGGCAAACAGCAGGTCGACACTGGCGATCTCGGCCAGGGTCTCCCGGTCGTCGGTCGGCATGCCGCGGCCATAGGCCGCCTGGACGGTCAGGATCTTGTAGAGCGGGATGGACGCGACTTGCAGCAGTTCCTTTTGCTCTTCGCTGATCGCGGTGTCGTCGCGGATGGCCTGAACCATGCCGCCGATAAGCGCCGCCACCCGCGGTCGCAGCGCTTTCGATGCCGGCAGGCTCAGCGACTTGAAGCCGGGGTTAAGGCACTTCTCCGGCTCGTCGCAGTCGAAAATGAGGACGTTGCCATTCGCGGTGCCATCCAGCAGCGAAGACACGAGGGTGGACGATGCCTCACCGACGATCGGCACGAACTTGCCCGGCTCATCGTCCTTGGCCGGCACGTAGATGATCGTGCCGAGCAGCGTCATCGCGTATTCGGCGAGCTCTTCGTCGAACCGGCCGCCTGGCGAGAAGAACGCCGACTTCTTGAGGATCGTCCAGGTGTAGTTGCGCGGCACGCCGGGATTGACGTCATCGTATTTGCCCGAGCCTTGCGCGGTCGTGCTCGATCGCTGCCCCCTGGTGCCGCACCCATGCTTGGCTGCAGCATAGTCGGTGAAAATCCCTTCGGAGTTGCCGATCGCTTCGCAGATTGCCTTGTCGGCAAGGTCGCCCTTCGGCCAGATCCCGCCCACCAGTCCCTGCGCCATTTCGCAGGAGTTGATGTTGAGGTTGTTCATGAGCTGAGCCTTCTGGCTGAACTCCTGCATGATCTTCGAGCATTCCGGGCAGACCGTGTCGATCGCCAGGCTGAAGGCGAAGCCGACTGCATTGTTCGCGACTGCCTTCAGCATCGCGACGATCTCGCTCGCGTTGATGAAGCTGAAGGACCCGGCGAAGATG
This sequence comes from Novosphingobium sp. ERW19, assembly GCF_012641315.1. Classification (NCBI taxonomy): domain Bacteria; kingdom Pseudomonadati; phylum Pseudomonadota; class Alphaproteobacteria; order Sphingomonadales; family Sphingomonadaceae; genus Novosphingobium; species Novosphingobium sp. ERW19. The sequence continues at coordinate 3,472 of NZ_JABAIC010000018.1, read as the reverse complement.
TCGATGCCGCCGCAACCGGCGCGGGCGCGCGGCAGCTGCAGATTGGCGATGTTGGTGGTCTTCTGCGGGAAGCGTGTCCAGACATTGCCGAGGCTGTAATAGCCAGCTGACTGCCCCTGGAACGCGGTCGGTCCGTTGACGTTGGCAGCCCCCCCGACGTCGTTCAGAAACGAGTCCATCGAACTGCCGACGTCGGCCGATGCGCCAGACAGCGGGAGGGCGAAGGGGAGGGCGGCTGCAAGAAGCGCAGCGACGGCTCTTTTCATCCTAGTAGTCACGTCCAGCTTCCTTCGATGTGAGTAGGTAAATCCGGTCCTGCAGCTCGTCGGCGCTCATGACGCCGTAGCCGATCGGGATGGGGCGGCCGGTCTGCGCGTCCCAGAGCACGACCGCTGGCGTGATCTTGGGCTCGAGCCCCATGCGGCTGCGCTGGTTGGTCTCGACCGTGTAGTTCGGGAAATGCCGCGATGGGCCGCCATCGGTGGAAATAGCGCGCACGGCGATATGCCAGGTCGAGGCAACACTCTGCACGATTGGCGACATGACTTCGCAAGCGCCGCAGCTCTGGGCGAAGAAGTAGAAGAGGCCGTAGCGCTCGGAGAGCTGTGCCATTGCCGCGTTCCGTTCCGCGCTGCGCGAATCCTGCCACTGGCGTTTGCCGAGCGTCGAGACCGGGCGCTGTAGCGTGTAGTCGAGCTCGGGATCCTGCCAGATGGCCCGTTGCCAGACGTCGCTGAAGAGCGACGCCCGGTCTAGCTGGGCCCGCTGGAAGCGGATGTAGGCCGTCACATTTGCTGGCGTCGGCTCGAGGATCGCCTTGGCCTTCAGTTCGCGCAAAGTCGCCGTGATCGCATCAAGTTGGCTGGTCGCGCTGGCCGTAGGCGCAGGCAGGGGTGTATTCTGCTCCGGCGTCTTGGGACGTTCGCAGTAAAACCAGTATCCGAGCCGCCGTTCCTCGCAATAGAAGCTATCTTGGCGCTCGGCCGATTGTGCGCTGGGCGGCGCATCGGTCCGGCTTGCGACCGACTGGGCGGTCGCCGGAGACAACTGGCAAACGGAATTGGTAATCGCGCAGGCGGCAAGCAGCCGCCACGCGGCCTTACTGGCGGGCGCGGGCATAGTAGTCCTCGATCTTCTGTTGGATGTCCTGAGTGGCCTGCAGCTCGTCAGGCAGGCGGGCGGCGTCGGTGAACTCGGCATAGACCTCGCTGAAATCCATTTTCGAGAGGTCGAGCCGGGCAAACTCGTCGATGGTGAAGCCCTGGCATTGCTCGGTCTTCGGCTTGCCCCAGGGCTTGTTCAGCTGCTGGCGGCCTTGCTCCTGCAGGATCCGCGAGAGCTTGGATTCAAAGCAGCAATAGACCTTGCGCTTGGTCAGGCACACGCCAAGGAACGAGGACGAGCAATAAGTGCCGACGTAGGCGCACAGACCCTGTGCATCCTTCTGATGCAGCAGCATCTCTTCGCGGCTGCAGCCCAGCGCCACGAGTAGCTGGATGCCCGGAATAAGCGGGAAGCCCTTGCCCTTGCAGCAGTTGAGCACGCCGAAGACCTTGGACGAGCAGCTTTCTCGGGTTCCCTTGAACAGGGTGAGGTTGTCCGGATCGAATTCGCGGCGCGCCTGGTTCATCGCGTTCAAGGCGACGGCCGCGTCCTTGAACTCGTCGTTGGCCTCGCGCTGGATGGTCTCGCACGAGCCATCGATGCAGTAGACATCACCGTCGCAGATGAACTGGTTGGTGTTCGCAGGCTGGTGTGGAACCGGGCAATCGTAGACCCGCTCCCAGGTGCGGCAGGGCTCCCCCGCGAGGCAGTCTTCGCGCATCAGCTTGCAGCCCGGAGTGGCTTCAAGTGTCTGGCAGTCCTGTGCCTCGGTGAACTGCGCACAGCTGTAACTGCGGCTCCACGCCCAGCACGGCTGCGTCACGGCGATGCCATCGATGATGCGGGTCACCGGATCGCTGTCCGTGCACGTCTCGGTGTCCTGCTGGCACGAGGTATCAGCCGCAAGACCAGCACACTGGCTTTCATCGCGCGTGGTCGTGACGACGTTCTCGCCTGTCACCGTGTAGGGCGTCGCGCCATCGACCGGCGCCGTGCAACTCACGAGATCGACCCTCAGATCGCCCGAGTTACAGCCCCAGTAGATCCCGAAATAAGGATCGCACAGGTTGATCGGATAGGACTGCGTGACAGTGCATTGCGGCGCGGGGTAGCGGTTGCAATTGTAGACCGAAGCCGGGTCCACACCGCTGCCGCCTACGCAATAGTAGCCGTAGACCTGCCGCTGCTCGACACGCGCGGTTAATGTCACGGGGCAGGTCCGTGTTTCCTGTGTCGCGGTAAAGCCAACATTGCAGGTCGCCATGTAGCGCGCCGCGGCTCCGCTGGCGGGCGGCAAGGGCACGCACCGCCCCTGTGCGCCGCCGATGGCCATTCCGCTCGTATAGGCGAGCGGGTCATCGCTGATCACATTGCTGCGCGCGATCGTTGCATCGAGATCCTGCGGCGCAAATCGGGCGCGCCGGTCCATCGAATCCCGCATGGCCTTGTAGCCGGTGTTGGTCGTCGCCTGGCTCGCCGCTTCGCGGCTCATCCGGTCAGGATCGTCGAAGTAACCTGACTGGCTCGGCGTGCCGCCGAAATTGGGAATGCGGCTTGCATCCGGGTTCGTCGTTGCCGCGCTTTGCGCCGAGGCTGCCTTGTCCCGCCCGAAAGCCTTGCCGTCGGCCTTGGCAGCATCGGTTGTGGTCTGGGCGTGGAGCGGGCTAGCGAGGGCGAGCAGAAGTGCGCCCACGCCAGCGAGAGAGAGGACTGGTCGTTTCATGGAACCTGCCTTTCAAGACGGGCGAGGTGGTGGGCGGCGAGCAAAGCGCCGGGGCCGCCGCCGCGCGCGAAGGTCTCGAGCGCGTAAGCTGCGCTGACATTGCCGCTCATCCGGTCGTGCGGCGGAACTTGCGTCCGGCAGCCGAACCCGTCGCATAGATCGAAGTCGCTGCTGGTGACGACGTAGGTGGGAACCGCCTCGATCCCGAAGGCGCGGAACAGCCGCGGGTCGATGCCGACGCCGTCCAGCTGCTCGCCGGGCTTGGCAACTTTGGCCAATGCCGCCGTGAGAGCCTTGGCGCTGTTGCCGGGCAGCCCGCGCAAGGCAACAACACCGCCAGCCTTGGTCACGTCGTCGATCATCGCACGCAGCGCTGCAGGCGGCATCGATAGTGAAGCAAAGGCAATGAACCTTGGCGCCTCGCCCATGCCTTCGCTGGTCATGGCGCCGGCATCGGCCACCATCCGGTCAAAATCGAATGTGCTGGCCTCACCAGGCTTCGTGTTTGCGGCGGCCTCACGCGTGTAGCGGCGAGCGTGCGCCTCGGCCTCGTCGGAGCTGGTCCTCGCTTCCCGCGCCAGGGCTTCGGCTCTGGCGCGGGCATTCGCGGACAGCGCGTCGGCATCGGGGGCACCGGCACTGGCC
>NZ_JABAIC010000017.1:0-54944 GCF_012641315.1 Novosphingobium sp. ERW19 | reverse complement strand
GCCTGCCGATTGCAGGCTCGTCGCCGTGAGGCTGGCTGCGGTAAAGTCGAGCGTGGTTCCGGCGATGGCCGAGCCCAGCGTCGCCGTGCCGCTGACATTGCCCGCGATCAGGCCATCGGCGCTGAGCGTCGCGGCATCGAGCGTGCCCGCAGTGAGCGTCAGATCGCCGCCTGCGCTGTAACCGGTGACACCGGCAAGGCCGCTCACCGTCGCATCGAGATTGCCCAGCGCGGCCAGCGACGTGCCGCTGGCGCTCGCGGCCTGAAGCGCAAGGTCGGTGCCTGCGCTTGCCGTGGCCACCGCATAGGTCCCGCCGAGCAGAGCGGTCAAGCTGGTGCCCGCGACAATGCTGCTGCCGGCAAGATCGCCGCCTTCGAGGCTCACCAGACCACCGGCATCGAGCGTGGTGAAGTCGAGCGTGCCGAACCCAGCCGAGGCATTGCCCCCCGACGTCACCGCACCAGTCAGCACCGCGCCGTTGGTCACGGTGAGCGCGAGATCGCCGCCAACGTCGAGCGCGCCTGCCTGCAGGCTGTCGGCGCCGAGCGTCATCGTCGTGCCCGCAGTGGCCGAGGCCAGCGTCAACGCGCCGGTCGCGGTCACGGTGATGCCGGCGCCCGCATCGAGCGTGCCGCCGGTGATCGTCCCGCCTGCGAGCGTGATGCTGCCGTCCGCAGCGATCGCATCGAACGTCAGCAGCGCCGGGTCGATGAATACCGAGCCACCGGTTGACGTGACGGAACCCAGGATCGCTTCATTTACGATCGTGATCGACAGATCGCCCGCCGACTCAAGCTGGTCGGCAACAAGGTCATCGCCGGTGATGGAAAGCAGGCCACCTGCACTCGCACTCGTGCCTTCGATTGACGGCGCATCGATCGACAGATCACCGCCGACCACAAGATCGCCGAACGTGACGGCGGTGCCACCAGTGAGGGACAGGTTGCCGACGTCGGACGCCGTACCCACATGAAGCGAAGTTGCCGCATCAAAAGTGCCGTCAAAGCCAGCCAATGAGAGGGAGCCGATGCGGATTTCGGCCGTGGCTGAAACTGCGCTGGTTGCGCCGAGCGAGAGAGTGCCCGTGCGTAGCGCGCCGGCAGCAGCAAAGCTCTCCTCGGTTTCGCCGCCGACTGCGACTGCCGAAGTCAGCTCACGTGCCGCAACGAGAGAGGTGGCATCGATGTCACCTCCGATCGCGAGTCCGATGTCGCTGACCGTCGCTTCGATATTCCCGGAGCCCGACAGGTTGGCAGCGGCTGTCAGGCTGATGAAGCCCCCTTGCAGCGATGAACCGCCAAGGACAGCGATGCCACCTTCCTCGGACGTGATCGAAAGGCCATCGACCGCTGTAATCTGCGCTGAAACCTCGGGACCGCCGATGGTTATGTCACTGGTCGCGTAAAGCACGACGGACTTGCCTGATATCGCGCCGTTGGAGCGTATATCGAAGGCCTTGAAGTCTCCGTCACCGATGCTGACGAAGTCAGCGGAGTTGACGTCTCCGATGCAGATCGCGCCCTCGAGGCAATCCGCATCAAGCGTATCGCCATCGGTTCGGCGGATCGACGATGCCGATATTGCTCCGGTGACATCCGCGCGGAACGATGCTCCCGCAAAGCTGGCCAGACGAGCATCGATGGCAGCGCCGGAAATCTCGACGCCGCCTGTGCCAGCATCTATTGCCGAACCTGCCCCGATCGACAGCGTAGCGATGTTGGAGGGCACGAGGCTGTAATCGATCCGCTGGCCGCCCGCTGCAAAAATCACGCGTTCGGGGACCGACGATGGCCCGGTGTTGGCGAGGAAGCTGTTGTTGCCGCCAATCCGGATATCATTACCGGACCGGACGCCAACGCCCGCTCCGGCTGTGAAGGCGGTGCCATCCAGAGTCAGAACGGTTCCGCCGCTGTTGAGATCGAGACTGCCCGAAGCGTCGAAGCGGCCGCCGCCCGAAGCCTCGCCAAGGGTCAGCAAGCCATCGACGTAAAAGTAATCTCCATCGAGCACCGCACCAGCTTCGGCGATGACATTTGCGCCCGAGATGTTGCGGATCGTGGCATCGTTTCCGGCTCGTACCGCGACGTTGCCATTCGAATAGTATCCGCTGCCGGCATCGCCGGTGATGTTCCCGCCCGCGTAGACTTCGAGATTGCCCAGACCTGCCAGTTCGGCCGGACCGGAAAGGCTGAAATCGCCAGACGCTTCCAAACCGAGACTGCCGCTGGCCTCGACTGGGCGGCAGGCCGCCGTAGTGCAGCCATTGCTGACGATTCCGATCGAACCGAACGACAGAAGGTTTATCGTGCGGGCCGAGAAGCGGCCATCGCCCTCGCCACTTACCGCGATACCGGTATCACTCAGCACACGCGCAGTATCCGCGGTCAGCGAAGCGCCATCGGAGAGGGTGATGGCGATGTTGCCGCCAGAAGCCAGCGTCAGGTCAGCATCGACCGCAATTGCGCCGGCGGTGACGGAAATACCGATCGTCGGATCGAGATTTGCAGGAAAACCAGACGCTTCACCCCTGAAGCTGCCAAAATGCAGACCGCCGCCAGCCGCAGTCGCCGAGTTTGACAGCGATATGCTGCCAGGTATCGTGTTGAAGCCGAAGCCGAGATCGACGAACAATTGCTTGCTCGTGACGTCTGCGATTACGGCGCCAGCCGTTACTTGCCCGAGGCCACCGTCGATATCGTCGCTCGCCGAGAACGCGATCGTTCCGCCCGCAGACGCAACGGTAGTTGAGGTGCCACGAATACCCGCACCGCCTGGCCCATTGCCCCCCAGTCCAGCCAGGTTTCTGAACTGCGTGGTGCCAACCGCCGAAGCAGCAAGGTCGCCGAACCCGAGCTTTCCGCCTTCCGCTCGGATGGAAATAGCTCCACCGACCCCGGACTGGGCGAGGCCGGTATTGCCGCCATTGCCACCCGCGACTCCAGTTTCGCTCGCCGAGGCACCGTTGCCGCCTGCACCGCCTGTGCCGCCGACGCCGCTTGCGGTGAGGGTCGTGCCGCCGAACAATCCCAGTGAAGCTTCGCCAAGCCGATTGGCCGAAAGCGCGATGGTGCCCCCCGAACCTGCCCCCGCAGCGCCGCCACTCCCGCCGGAACCTCCGCTCGATCCGGTTGCATCGACGCCTCGCCCACCGTTGCCGCCAAAGCCCGAAGTCGAAATCGCCAGTCCGCCATCGGCCTCGGCGATTGCGATCGAGCCTCCGAGGTCAGCGAGCAGACTGAATGCACCACCAAAACCATCACCGCCCGCGCTGCCAGCCGTCCCATCGCCTGAGGCCGTAGATCCGGCTCCATCAGCACCGGCGCCGCCAGTGCCGTCGACGGTTGCCGTCAAGCTGCCGAAAGAAATGCTCGAATTGGCGCCCGTCGAATTGAGAGCAATCAGGCCCCCGCTGCCGCGGCCGCCCGTGCCGCCGATCGAGGGGCCGGGCGTACCGCTGCTGCTGCCATCCACGCGGCCACCACCGGCACCGCCCAGACCGCTGGCGATCAGGGCCAGACCATCGAATGCAAGGCTGCCGCCACCGGATGCCGTAGCGGTGATGGCGCCTCCTGAACCGTCAGCCCCATTGCCGCCGTTGCCTTGGGCGACGCCGCCGACCAGCGCAGAGTTTCCACCAAGCCCGCCATTTCCGGCTCGACCGGATGCCTCGATCGCGGGGCCTGAAACCGTGAGCGTGCCAAGGTTTGCCGCCGCGAACGCAACTTCCCCGCCTATGGCCAAGCCGCCGGCTCCGCCATTACCTGCGGTGGCGGTGTCGGCCCCGCCATTGCCGCCGTTTCCACCGACGCCTGCCGCAGACAATGCGGCACCGGTTATGGTCAGTTTTGCACCGAGTCCGTCGGAAACAACCTCGACCACGCCACCGATGCCCGCACCGCCTCGTCCGCCATTGCCTCCGGATTTCCCATCGCCACCATCGCTCCCCCTGCCCTCGGCAGTTATGGTGAGATCGCCGAGTGCTGTCGTGCCGGCGGCAACCAGAAGACGGCCAGTGCCGCCAGTACCATTGCCACCGGTACCCCCGTTGGTGCCAGTTTCGCTGATGGCACCGATACCGTCGGCGGATACCGTAACGGTGCGGAGATCGCCGAGAGATGTGGAAGCGCCGAAATCTGCAGCGATTTCGAATGTTGCCGTGCCGCCGGTACCGCTGCCGCCACTTCCGCCAAAGAAGGCATCCTCGGCATCGTTAATGAAGTTTCCGGCGCGTCCGCCACTACCGGTCGCATCGACTCCGATGATGCCGGCATCGAACACACCAGAGAGATATCGGAGCGTAGCAGTTCCGCCGACCCCGTCTCCTCCGGAACCGGAGTACTGGGGAGTACCGGACCCATAGGAGTAACCGCCAAGCCCGCCGCTGCCGGTAGCCCTTACCTGGACCTGTAGCGGGACATCGCGAGACGGCACAGTCGCGGACAAGGAGCCGCCATCGATCGTGACGAGCGCCACCCCGCCGGTGCCGAGCCCGCCCCTTCCCGGCTGTAGCGTTCCACCGAATTCGTAACCGCCATTCCCGAAGTAACTGATACCGCCGAAAATCGGGTCCGAGATCGGCGTGTTGCCATTGGCCTCGACCAGGAGGGAATCCGTGCGGATCGTTCCGGAAGTGATGGTTGCCGATGCTTCACCGCCAGTGCCAGCCCCGCCAACGCCGCCGTCAATGTCGAAATCCGCGAACGCCCCGTCGCCACCGTAACCCGATGCCGTGACAGTAATATCGGGTACAGAAACCAATCCACCCGTGACGTTCAGCGCTGCCGAACCACCGAGACCGAGGCCACCGGCACCCGGCCCCCCGCCAGCCGCGTTCTGGCCATTGCCACCTTCACCGGTTGCGCTGACGACGAGCGTGCTCGCCGCAAATGTGCCATCCGCAATGGCGAATGTTGCGGTTCCACCAATTCCGCTCGCGCCATCTCCGACCTGCGAGCCGAAGCTGGTCCGGAAGGATTCAAACGCCGCCCCGCCTTGGCCGAGACTGGACACAGTGACCTGCGAACCGGTGAACGACGCCGTCTTGCCAGACTGGGTGAACGATACATCCCCTCCTGTCCCGACACCGGAGAGGCCCGCGATGTCGCCTCTTCGGCCCGCGCTACCCGTCGAACGCAACGACAGGTCGCCAGAATAGGATGAATCGGAAAGGGTTAAGCCAACGGCGCCACCTGTACCGCTGCCACCATCGAAGCCACTTCCCCCGCTTGCCTGCGAGCGCAGATATGTGCCGAATTTCGATGTTGCCGAAGAGCCATTGCGCAAGATTGCCGTGACAGCGCCGGATTGGCTATCTACGCCGCTCTCGTAGGAGCTCGCATCAGAGGACAGGCTCAGGTATCCTGCATTGAGCGTGCTGGCATCGCTCACGAAAGAGACATTGGCTGAACGCTGTGTTCCCGATGCATAACTCCCGCTCGCCGACAGATAGACACTCGCGTCAAGGGTATCGAGTTGGGAGTTGTTGGTGAGGTTTAGCGATACCGTGTTGGGGTTGATCAGATCGCCGTAAGCACTCGATCCGAGAGAGACGGGACCGAGGAGAGTGCCGTTGTTGGTGACAAGCCCGGTCCCTGCATTGGCATTGTCCAACGACAGTGACACGTTACCGAGCGAGACAACGCCGCCATCGCTGGCCGAGGCATAGTTCGACACGTAGATCGAACCGGTCTGGAACCGCGTCGGGATATCGGAAAAACTGACGGATACTGCGCCCGCAGTGGCATCAAGTGGCGACTGGTCGCTAACGGAATAGGTGATCGCATCCGAATAAAGCGAGAGTGAACGGGACGAATAAGTCCCCCCGGACACTGACAGAGATACTTCACCAGATGTGGCATTGCCGCCGCTGACCGGCTGCTGACGGCTGAAAAAGCCGTGGCTGGCGGCAGACGAGATGGTGAGATCGCCGAAGGAGACACTGTTGCTGGTTGAACCGGCGGGCGCGGAAACCACGATCTTCGCTGATCCCGAAGTAGCGCTCCCAGTCGAGATGGCGCCGAGCCCGGATGTTGCGTCGCTCAGCAAGGAAGTCGAAGTCGCGAAGACACTGCCGTTGATGACAGTCAGCGAGACATTGCCGGCGACCGCGTCGTCACCCAAGGAATCCGGCAGCAATGCATCGCCGTTCGACGGGTCGGTCTGGATCGCCCCGGTTGCGGTGGACGCGAGGCTCAGGCCTCCGCTTACGAAGAGACCGCCATCTCCGGCAACAGACACCGCCACGTTGCCAGCCTTGGCGCCATTCGCCGAAGTCAGCGACAGATCGCCCTCGACAGATATGGACCTGTCGTTGTCAATCGTGGCGGAAAGATCGCCGCGCGCGTCGAATGCCGCGCTGCCATTGACGACCGTCGACGCCGTGGTCGCGTCAATGGCAATGCCACCACTGGCGCTACCAAGCAGCGAAGTGGCGAATCCCTTGGATCCGATCGTCAGGTTCGAGATGGCAAGGGAAGCATCGTCGCCCACGACAGCATTCGGATCGACGCGGCCTGATGCAACATTATACCCTGCCGAGAGTACGACCGAACCGTCTACCACAGCGGCGGTCGTCGCACTGTCATATCCCATCCGCCCGGAGACAATGGCAGTCATCGCCTGGTTCTTGGGAACGGCTACGAGGTAGACACCATGGTTGCTGTCGGTAGAGGAGCTGTTTGCCGCCCACGTCGTGCTGCCGGTATGGGAGACACCCGTATCGTCAGCCGACCCACTGTCGACAACGATGTCGAACAGCCCATTGTTGATCGTCAAGGTCGCCGCTTCTGCGGCAACGAAGGCGGCGGAACCGTTCACCTTGATCGTGCCAGCCTGGTCAACCCGCGGTGCGACAAGGGCAACGTAGCTGCTGTTGAACAGCGTCGCATTGATCTGCGCGCCCGACTGGATCGAGACCGACGATTTTGGATCGAGGGCAGAACCGAAGCGTATCTCGTTCTTGTCGCCGTAAAGACGAGTGCCACCAGATGTCGCCGGGTCGACGGTGATCGGCAGCGACGTGAGGATCAGGCTGCCGACATTGAAGACACCCTTCGACCCGACCACCCAACCGCCGGCATTGTAGAACCAGATCCTGCCAAGCGGATCTGACGAGACTGTTCCGGATATCGACAGTGGACCGGTTGTAGCTGTGTCCGTGACACGATTGAGTACGGTGAAGGGCGTGCCGGTGTCGGCATTGAACCGCAAGGTCATGCCCTCGGGCAGGAACTCGCCGGTCGGGCTGTTGATCGCCCAGTCAATCAACGCCTCGTTCGCGCTGACGAAGATGGTATCGGTATTCGTGCCGTTGAAGACGGGAGCGCTCGCGCCGAACTGGACCGTTGCCGTCCCCTGCACCGCCTGCGCCCTCACCTGTGAGGGTGCCGTGGCAAGAGCGAGGGATGCAGCCCCGCATGAAATTCCGCACAAAAGCCGGGCCAGTGAAACCTTGCGAGACTTATGCATCGGGCTTGTAAGCGTACGGGCCATCACAGCCTCCACGGCAGGAGCTGGAACGAAAGATTGAGCATGAAACGGGCCTTGCCCTTGACGTCCAATCCAAGCGGATCGTGCAATGGCACAGCCACGCCGGCATCGAGGCGAATGGAGTCCTTGATCGCGGCCCGCAGGCCGCCGCCGACAGAAATCACCTTCTGCGGATCGAGCCCGTCGAACGCGGCGTCATTGTTCCACACCCATGCCGCGTCGGCAAAGGCGTAAGGCTGGAAAGCACTGCCACCGGCAACCTTGGGCAAGAGCGATCCCAAGCGGATTTCACCGCGCACGCCAACGCCGCTGTCCCCGATCACTGCGCCCGGATCATATCCTCTGCCGACGGTGTAGTTACCGCCGGAAAACTCCTCGTAGGAGAGGAGCTTGTCGGGCGAGTATTGCGCACGGGGCTGAATGCTGAGCGTGACCTTGCGCACCGGACGATAATCGAAAACTCCAGAGGCTCGCAGGACAAAGCCCTTTGCAGTGCCCTCAATCCGGCTCGGCGTGACCTTTCCGAAGCCACGGCAACTGGGCGCATTGGCACCGACGCAGCCCTTGGTGGCGTCGAGGACGTCAAGCCCATGTCGAGCTTCGAGGGTCAGTCCCCATGACCAGTGTGGCTCGAACGGCGTGAAGCCGTTGCGGCCGGTCAGGCTCGGTCGGCTGATCCCGTTGGCATCGGTTCTGGCGTAGATTACCCGCAAGCGATCGCGGTTCAGCGGAATGCTGCCGAAGTCGAGATCCTGGTTGGATATCTGTCCCCCCGCGGCAATCGACAGGTTGTATGCCTGCGACCGTATGAGCGGAAAGCTGCCTTCCAGCGATGCCGACAATGTCCTCGAATGGAAATCGGCCCGCGTGTCCGTCACCGTCGGATTGGTCCAACCGTAGGTGAAGTCCCCGCGAAGAGCGAAGCCTTCCCCGCCAAGGCGCATTTCGTGGCCGAGTTGCAGCACTTTCTGCTCATGAAGGTCGGTGGTGGCAAAGAAGCTGGCTGTGGTGGAATCGCCCAGCCCGGTCAGCCCGTTGAATTGCACCCTGGCGAGACCGCTGTACCGACCGACTGCGTGAGAACCGTAGTTCTGCAGTCCGAGTTCAGCGTAGACTGGTACCCTCCTTACGGAAACCTCGCCAACGACTTCGCCCGGTGATCCTTCGAGCGGGCGAAGCGCCAGGCGTACATCCATGCCAGGCAGGTCCTTGGCCAGCAGCAGGTAACGCTCTGCGCGACGGGTGTTGAATACCGGGTCTCTGGTAAGCTTCTGGAGATACCTGAGGAGCGCCTGTTCCGACCGCCCCACATCACCTTTGACCTGTACCCGCTTGAGATGGGCAAGGAGCACATCCAGCCGGATCGTTCCTCCATCGATTTTCTGCGGCGGTACCTGCACCGCGGCGAGATATCCGGCCTGCCGCAGCCTGGTTGCGGCGCGATCGCGAATTTCGCAGATCACCGATACCGGCTGCTCCATTCCGACGAACTCGGCGTAGCTATCCGCCAGGTCGAAGCCCGGAAGATCCTGCATGCCGGTAAAGTTGACGGCCGAAAGCTTGAAGCGGATCCCGGCGAAATCAGGAGCAGCGAGAGGGCATGGCGCGCGTTCGACTTCGGACGTGTCGACCGTGACCGGGCCACTCCGATTGAGCGTTCCTTCTGCCACGCCACGCTGAATTTCTTCGCGCGTAGGAGGCTGGACGTTGCCCGGAGTGACCGACTGGGCGAGCGCCGCGCTCACCGAAAGAGACAGGGTCAGAAGGGGAAACAGGCCTGCCGCAGCCGTCCCGCGAAGCCTGAAAAACCGGGCTTTGTCTCGGAAACCAACTGGTATCGTGCCCCCGAGGAAGGGCAAAACAGCAACAGGATCGGCCATTTGAGTCGAATCTCCACAGGCGCGACCCGTGATGACTTAACTTGTTGGCCCGGTAAGGCTCTGTAACGTTGGGAATGACCTGTGGTGGAGAATCACCCTAAGTAGTTCCACTATGGATGTTGCTCTTGTATGTCCGGTTCTGCAAGTGTTGCCGCAAGCCAATCGAATTGCGCTTTGCAACCGTTGTCCAGCAACAGCGTGCCCAACGAGGCCGCATCGGCTGGAACGTCCTCAGGTTCGAGCATGACGATCCGGAACTCCGCCGCCTTGTCCGGCGCCGTTTCATCATAGATGCGGTAAGTGCGCCCTTCCTGCGGGGCGAGCATGGTCTTGGGCCAGGCGATGCCCACGGTCTTGGGCGGCCATTGCATACGCACCATCTCGCCGCCCGCACTTTCGGTAAGCCAGGTAAAGCTTCGAGCCTTGGCTTCCTCTCGCCACAGATAAAGGTCGCTGCCACGGGGAACGCAGACGTTCCCGCCCTCGCTAGTGTCTGCCAGCCAGATGCTTACAGGCAGTACGTTTTCACCCGAGGTATCCCCGGCGCCGCGCACGGCCCCCGCCCTGACCGATGCAGGATTGCTGAGGGACCGCGCCAGAAGCGCCGCCGCACTGCGATCACGGTTCACTGCATTGTCGAGTGTGAAGGTGCCCACACCCTTGAGTACCCTCGTTCCGGCCTTGTCCAGAACAGTAACCACGTCGCCGGCTTTCAGCACGACCTGTGCATTCGCCGGGAGCCGCTTGCCCTTTGGGTACGAAGCGGCAGACGGACCGGTCGATCGTACGACAACGGCCTGTGCGAAGGCGCCGCTCGTCATTGTCGAAAGTGCTGAGGCAACAGCAATGCTGAACATGACCAGTCCCTTGCGGCGCATTGTTCAGCCTCCGGCCTGGGTTGATTGCGCAAGGTTCGCAAGAAGATCGAGCTGCGCATTGCAGCCCTTGTCCGCCATGGCCCCTGCCACCTCAAGTTCGTCAGTCGGCACGTTGGTCATGACCACGGTGCGGATCTTTACCGGCGCGCCCACAGCATTGCTGAAAGTGTAGGTCTGCCCGTCGACGACGGGCACGCTGGCGGCCGGCCAGACCTTGAGCGCGCTTCCGGCACGCCAGGTTACATCCGCGGAGCTTCCGTCCTGCGAAAGCAGCTTGCCCGTGCCTTCCTCAACCTTTTCAGGACGCCAGAGCACGACAGTTGCAGGGTCGGCAATGCAATAGGTTCCGCCCTTGCTCACATCGATATACCAGACGTTCTCCGGGCCGGTCGGGGTAGCCAATGCCGGAGCGCTGGCAGCGCCACGGACAGCCCCTGTGCGCGTGCGCGAGGCGCCGCCGCGGGCCATCATTGCCGCGAGTTGCGTGCCTGCTGCGGCATCGCGGTTGACTTCGCCGTTGAGTGCGAAAGTTCCGGGACCGTTGAGAACCCGGGTCCCAGCCTTGTCGAGAACCGTTACATGGTCGCCGGACTTGAGGACGACCGACGCTCCTGCGGGCAACTTGCGCCCCTGCGGATAGGCTCCTGCCGAAGGTCCGGTCGAACGGACCACAACCGATTGCGCCATGGCATGGCCTGCCAGTGCAAGCCCGGCAATGGCCGACGCGCCCGCCACGAAGGCGCGCAACTGCTTGCCATCAACCAAGAACATAACTCTCTCCCTTGTGCGTTTGCCGCAACCTCTGGATCAAATTCATCATCGCGTCATCATCATGGACCGATTCGAGAATTGTGTCTGTGAGAGCTTTCACACGTTCCGCGTCTCCCTGCGCGTGCGCCTCGACCGCCGCGATTGCAAGCCCGCGCTGGTCCTCGGCCATGTCTGGAACCGGTTCGAAGATTTCAACAGGCGTCTTACGCCCCCGCAGCGTCACAGCCCCCATGGGACGGAACCAGTCAAGCCCGGACCGCTCGGCTGCTTCCCGGCTGACGAGCACGCGCGTATCCAGCGGCTTGTTGGCGCCCTCAAGCCGGGCAGCAGTGTTCATGGCATCGCCAAGAGCGGTGTACTGTATCCGCCCTTCCCCCCCGAAATTGCCGACGACCGCTTCGCCATAATGTACCCCCACGCGGGTTCGTCCGATCTTGGGCACGCCTTCAGGCACCGACTTGCGAAACTCTTCGCCAGCGAGGTACATCGCCCATGCCGCCTTCACCGCGCGCTCACCGTCATCGGGGTAGGCAATCGGGGCGCCCCAGAAGGCGACCACGGCATCGCCGACGAACTTGTCGAGCGTGCCGCCATACTCCAGTACCACGGCACTGAGCCGGTCGAGATAGTCGTTCAGCAAGCGCGCGATCATTTCCGGCTCGACTGCATGCGTCAGCTTGGTAAAGCCTTCTAGGTCACTGAAAAGGCAGAATATCTCGCGCTTTTCTCCGTGCAGCGAGAGGCGGTCCGGATTGCGCATAATCTCTGATGCAACCGATCGAGGCAGGTATTTGCCAAGTGCGCCCTGCGCGAACTCACGCTGCGCTGCGTTGATGGCACGCAAGCCTGAACTGATGGCGGTATAGGCTATCAGCCAGCCAATCAGCCAGCCTGTCGCCGGCAGGTCCAGCGTGTCAAAGCCCGCCCGCTCCACAAGGAACGGCACCGCCAGGAACAGCGAAAACTGCGCAAGCACACCGATTGCCAAGACCCAGGTGCGGGTCTGGATCATGGCGGTGGCAGCGCCCAGCGCGACGGCGAGGATACCAGCCAGGATCTTCAGCCCCATCGCGGGCCGCTGCTTCCAAGCCTTGTCCAGCAGTTGCGCAAGCATCGATGCGTGGACTTCGACGCCAATCATGCGGGTTTCGCCGGTCACGGGATTCCCGGTGCGGGTAAAGGGCGTATCGAACTGGTCAAAATCCGAAAAGTCCCCGCCAATCAGGACGTAGCGCCCCTTGATTGCGTCCGCGACCAAGGGCGCCGTTTCAGGATCGGCCACAAGATCGATCGGGATCTTATCGAACACTGGCCGGTCGCTCGCCGAGGGCACTCGATAGCGGATCGGTCCCGTAAAACTGGCGAAGCGCGGATCGGCATCGGCACTGCCTTGCGTCAGGGCGATCGACAGCAAAGGCGGCAACCCCGAATATTGCCGAGGCCAGCGGCGGGCAACACCGTCCGTATCTGTCTCAAGCAGGATCGAGGCGGGCTTGGTCATAGCCCCGCCTGCACTTTGCATGAAGGCGCGCAGGTCCTGCTCCTGCTCGTAGGTGATGGCCTCCGGATTAGTGCGGTTGTCAGCAAAGGCCAGAAAGACAGGCGTTTTCATTGCCTTGAGCGACGCCCTCAAGAGGTCATCATCATCCTGCGGGCTGTCGAACAGGACGTCGATACCGATGCCCTTCGCTCCCAGTTGGTCGATCTGCCCCAGTGCTTTGGCGAGGATCGTCCGGTCGACCGGAGAAATTTGTCCCGTCGCCCGATTTGTATCGGCCGTGTAGACGACCAGCGTGATACGCTTGTCGGTATCGGTCGGTGGGGCGAAATTGGCTGCACGCAAATCGTACAGCGCCGCTTCCGCATCACGCAAAAGCGGCAGCCGCCAACTGTTCAGGGCAATGAACAGGGCCAACGCCAGCAGGATGAGCGCTACGAAACTGCGCTGCCAGCCAAGCTGCGACAGGCTGCGCCGCGCCGTCCTGCCAATCTCGCGCGGTCCTTCACTGACCACACGCGGCTCTTTGGCCATGCCTTAAATTCCCTCCCTTACCCGTGAAGGCGCCACGGCCGAACTTCCCCCGATGGCAACCATCCGCGCGCCCTGAGACACGAGCGGCCGGGCTCCGTCTCCGATAACCGCAAAGCCGGCCCAATAATAAGGGTGAGATGTATCGACATCGGACATGAGCGCCTGCTGCGCCTTGAGCAGGGCCTCTCCGGAGGCCGTGCCGGGCGCAGCGGCAAACAGGCCGTTGATCAATCGCGCGGTGGCGTCGAAGTCGTCGGGCGCTGGCCAATGGCTGGCAAGGACGGATCGGCTTCCGGCACCGATGAACGCGCGGACCAGTCCTTCCAGCGCTGACCCGCCACCCGTGGCAAGGCCCGTCTCGCGCGTGGCAATCACGTCCGCTTCACCCGCCGTATCGCAGGCCGAAAGGATGACCATGTCAGCGTCGAGCTTCAGATCGAATATCTCGGCAAAGCTGAGCAGGCCATCCGACCCCTGCGCGCCGAATGAGGTGACAAGCGCTGGCCGTGCCGCGCACGACGGCTGTGGCGGGGTAACGAGGCCATGCGTTGCAAAATGAAGAAT
This sequence comes from Novosphingobium sp. ERW19, assembly GCF_012641315.1. NCBI lineage: Bacteria > Pseudomonadati > Pseudomonadota > Alphaproteobacteria > Sphingomonadales > Sphingomonadaceae > Novosphingobium > Novosphingobium sp. ERW19. The sequence continues at coordinate 41,331 of NZ_JABAIC010000017.1, read as the reverse complement.
GCGGAAATTGTCGAGGTCGCCCCGCGCCTTGATCGCCGTGTCCGAAAATGCCGAACCGACCATCAGATCAGTCCCCTGCCCGGAAAGCAGCATCCGGGCCTTGAGAAGCTCGGCCTCGGAGATGGGCCTGCTCCACGTCGTCAACGGCCAGTCGCAATCGCTGCCTGCGGCCCCATCGCCCCCCCTCACTCTCGAACCGACTTGCCCGCTCGATGCTACAACCGCAGCATTTCGGCCCATGCCGAGATAGGCCTCGTGCGCCTTCGAAGCAGGCTGCTTACGGGCATCCATGAAGGACCGTGCAGACACCGCAGTGGAAACAAGCTTGTCCTTTGCAAGCCATTGAACAGCCCGTAGATCGAAGGGATCGCCGGCCGGGCTTTCGGCTTGCTTTAGGTATTCCTGTGCCGAACCTTCGTCGGCAATCAGCACATTTATCGGCAATTTCAGCATCGCCCCGTCTGGTTCGAAGATCAGATGCCGGGCTGCCTGCAGGTCCGATGCGACAGGACCAAACAAGGCCTTGTAGACGGCTACTGCCTCTTTTGCCGCAAAAGTGCCGGTTACATATTGCTTGCCATCGAAGCGCGAGATCGAGTCACGGACCGCCTTGACCGACGATTCCAATTCCGCCGCAGTGATGGGCGCCCGATAGCCAACGGCCTTGTCCTTGTTCGCAAAGAACACGAACACATCAGGACCTAGAACAGCCATCTTGGCGTAGGCCTCGTTCGGAGCGAGGCCTTCCTGAAGCTCCTTCTGACCAATTACACGCTGCGTCACAACGCGATAGCGGGCATAGTTGGCAAGTTCGATGACGGTTGCCTGTTCCTGCGCTTCGAGTTCGCTGACCCGTTTTGCAGCATCGGCAATCTCGTCTGTCCGGGCCGACGCATCATCCAGCCGTTGCAAGGCCGCATAGGTCATGCGGGCGCGTTCCACGGCGCGCGTCAGACTGTTGGATTGCCGGAACAGCCGTGCGGCCTCGTCGCTGCCGCCTGACAGTTCGCGCGAAAGCACGGCCTGCGTTTCGGCAACGCCCGGACGCACCAGCACTTGAGATGCCTGGAAGAAGGCATCGCTCGTTCCCGCATCCCCATTCATTCGCGTGGCAAGCAGATCAAAATAGGGAGCCATCTGCCGAGACAGGCCGGAAAGACCATTCTCGCGCTCGACCGAACGGGCCACGACCTGGCGGTAAAGCGGCTCTGCTTCCGAAGGGCGCCCGCGACGCACGAGGAAAGCCGCCAGCCTAGCCTGGGCCGCTGCCATGCTGCGGGTTTCCGGATATTGTACGCCGACAATCTCGAGCGCAGAACGCAACAGCGCTTCTGCGTCAGACATCCGCCCCTCGTCTTCAGCAATCGTGGCAAGCTCGTTCAACACTTGCGCACGCATGCGCACGATCGAGACAACGCGGCCATTGCGCACTGCCAAAGCCCGTGCCTGCGCTTGCTCCAACGCAGTACGAGCCTCGGCCTTCCGCCCGATTAGACGCAATGCCGTGCCGCGCAACTGGAGGCTCTGTGCATCGAGGATCGTCGCGCGTTCATCATCTGTCAGCCGCAGATCGTCGACCAGTCCCATCGCATTGGCCGTCAGGTCCGAAGCGTTGATGCGTCGCGAGACCGATGGCGTAAGTTCCATGGTGTCGCGCAAGCTATCCGCACCCATCGCGCTGGTCTGGCGCAGGGGCTGTCCCAGCCGCTCAAGTGCCTGAGCGTAGCGCTCCTGGTTGAGAAGGTGGATTGCCTCGTAATTGCGGCGCAGCCGCTCCACCACACCGCTGCCGGCAGGCATGGCGCCAGCCTCTGCAAACAGGCGGTCGGCTTCGGCGAACTGGCCAAGATTGGAACGTTGCAGCCCAGCGTTCACCAGGAACTCGACTCGGTCGATCGGCACATCGCCCGTCGACGCCTGCCGCTGGTCGAGCGTCTCGAAGTAGGCCGCAGCCTCGGCGTAATCGCCCGAATTGTTACGGCGATAGCCTTCTGCCAGCGCCGTTGCCGGATCAAGCGTCAGAGCCTGGATCCGGGCATAGGCTTCGGTGTCGTTTATCGAGGTCATGGCGATCTCGATCGGCTCGTCGATCAGGCGATCGGCATAGATCGAGCGCAGAGCCAGGTCGAGCGCACCGTGGTAGGCGGAAAAGCCCTCCACCACGAAGGTTGTATTGCCCCTCGCCACGCTCACCACTTCGTAGGCCAGATCAGGATCGTTCCAGCGGCAATCCATCCGCATGCGCCCGGCAACTGAAGCGCGGCCTGCATCTTGGCAGGTGACTTTCTGGCGACGCCGATCCGCAAGGCGGGCCAGTTCGTCATCCTGTCCGTGCCGCAGCGCAAAGACATATCCGACCGGCAGGGCCGAATCCCGGCAGACGATGGCCCATGTCCTGTCCAGGGGCGACCGGTTGGCCTGATCCGTCGTGCGTGACTGGACCTGGCAGAGCGCCTTGCTGCCACCCGATCCGAGCGGGAAACTGTCGCGCAGGAGCAGCGATTCCTCAGCCGCCACTGCGTGCCCAACCGAAGGGCCGCACACCAACGCAAGCGCAGCAACGCCCGTCGCCAGTCTGATTCCGAAGCTCGCCAGTCGGTTACGCATCGCCTGCTCCCTCAGCCCGACCTCCACGATCCACGTGAACGCCAAGACCATTGCATCGAATAACTGCGTATCCCGAAGACTCTTGTGCCCTTTGCCACAGCATAGGCGCGTCAACCCGGCAATGCCAAGTGATACCCCGACGATGTGTGACAAAATGTCGCCGTCAGGCGTCAGAAGCCCTCAAAAGTAACAGCCTCTTCCAGCGCCGCGCGAGGTACTTCAAAACAATTTATGGCTGCGTCCTCATCGCGATAGCCGATCGCAAGCCCGCAGAAAAATACGTGGTCGTCGGGGATGGCGACGCATTCCCGGACTTGCTTCTGGTAAACGGCCCACGCTTCCTGCGCGCAGGAATCAAGCCCTGCCTCTCGCAGCAGAAGCATGACCGTCTGCAGCCACATTCCGATGTCAGACCACTGCGGCGGTCCCATGTAGCGTGGTGTATGGACCAGCATGAGCGCCGGGGCACCGAAGCCTTGGAAGTTGTGCATGAACTGCGCCAGGCGCCCGCGCTTGTCGTCCCGCTCGATACCAATCGCGGCGTACATCGCCTCGCCAACACCGAAGCGCCGCGCTTCGTATGCACCATCAAGCTCTGGCGGATAGATGGCGTATTCGGGCGCATGCGCATTGCGGCCGAGTGGTATGACGGCTCCTACGGTCTCGACCAGCCGGACGAGCGGCTCACCCGAAATGACGTGGGCATTCCATGGCTGGACGTTGCCACCCGATGGAGCCCTCTGAGCCTTCGTGAGGACACTGCGCAAGAGATCGAGCGGGACAGGATCCGAGCGGAAGCGGCGCACCGATCGCCGCGTCAGCACTGCGTCGGTTACATCCATGGAGCCACTCAGAAGCCAAGGAACCGTACGTTGCCGTCAACCGGTTCGCGCTCGCGACTGAAGCCGTTCACGGGATTGCCTTCATCGCGATAGCCAATGGCGATGCCACAGAAGAAAATGTGGGTTTCATCAGAAACGCCAATGAACTCCTTGATAAGCCTTGCATACATCGAGAGAAATTCCTGAGGACAGGAATCAAGCCCCTCTTCGCGCAGAAGCAGCATGAACGTCTGCAGCCACATCCCGACATCGGACCACTGCGGTGGCCCCATGCGACGGTCGAAGTAGCACAGCAGCACGGCCGGAGCGCCGAAAGACGTGGCATTGTTGCGAACGAAGTCAGCCCTTGCATCCGCATCGGCGCGTCCCACGCCCATCGCCTGATACATGGCAGCGCCCACCGCATGAAGGCGCGCCTTGCATTCAGGGATGACCTCGGGGTCCGACCACGAATACTCGATCGGATCCTGCATCGGTGACGACAACATCTTTGCCTGCAACTCGGCAAGCGGTGCGCCTGTCACGATGGTCGCTTCCCAAGGCTGAAAGTTGCACCCCGACGGCGCCCAGCGCGCCTTGTCCATCACGCGACGCAGGGTTTCAAGCGGCACGGGATCGGGCTTGAACGCCCGGATGGAACGACGGGAGAGAACGGCCTCGCTGACTGTCATGGTGCTCATGCCGGATTAACTGCCCGGTTAAACAAGCGTCGTCAAGCTGGACCTACTCGTCCTCGAATAGATCCGCCAACTGTTCGATGATCGTGCCGCCGAGCTGCTCCGCGTCCATGATTGTCACCGCGCGGCGATAATAGCGGGTCACGTCATGGCCGATGCCGATGGCGACAAGCTGCACTGGCGACTGTTTCTCGATCCAGTCGATCACCTTGCGCAGGTGCTGCTCCAGATAACCGGCGTTGTTTACCGAAAGGGTCGAATCATCGACCGGCGCGCCGTCGGAAATGACCATCAGGATGCGACGATCTTCGGGCCTGGAGAGAAGCCGCGTGTGTGCCCAGAGCAGCGCCTCGCCGTCGATGTTTTCCTTGAGCAGGCCTTCGCGCATCATCAGGCCGAGGTTCTTGCGCGCGCGGCGCCAAGGCTCGTCGGCCTTCTTGTAAACGATATGGCGCAAATCGTTGAGGCGGCCGGGTTGGGAAGGTTTGCCACCGGCCAGCCAGGCCTCGCGGCTCTGCCCGCCCTTCCATGCGCGGGTGGTGAAGCCGAGCACTTCAGTCTTCACGCCGCAGCGCTCAAGCGTGCGCGCGAGAATGTCGGCGCTGATCGCAGCGATCGAGATCGGGCGACCGCGCATAGAGCCAGAGTTGTCGATCAGCAGCGTGACAATCGTGTCCTTGAACTCGACGTCGCGCTCAATCTTGTAGGACAGCGAATGCCCGGGCGAAATCACCACGCGGGCAAGGCGCGCGGCATCGAGCAGGCCCTCTTCCTGGTCGAAGTCCCACGAGCGGTTCTGCTGCGCCATGAGGCGGCGCTGCAGCCGGTTGGCGAGGCGCGTGACCACGCCCTGCAGGCCCTTGAGCTGCGTATCGAGATAGGCACGCAGCCGCGTCAGTTCTTCCTCGTCGCACAAGTCCGTGGCCGAAACGACCTCGTCGAACTGCGTTGTGTAGCTCTTGTAGTCGAAGTTTTCTGGCAGGTCGGTCCATGGACGGTTCGGGCGCGTGGGCAGCATGCCCTCTTCGCCTTCGTCGGCCATGTCGGAGTCGGCGGCATCGTCGTCCTGCTCGATTTCCTGCTCGGACTCCGAATCCTCGTCGCCTTCGCTGGTATCGCCCGCAACTTCGGAGGGCTGCTGCTCCTGATCGTCGGAGTTCGAAGGCTCTTCCTCGCCCTCGTCCTCCTGATCTTCGCCCTCGTCTTCCTGCGTATCCTCGTCCTGTTCGGACGCGGACTGCGTGAGGTCGAGATGCTGCAGCATGTCGAGCGCGAGTTGCTGGAATGCCCGCTGGTTGTCGAGCGAAAGGGCAAGGCCTTCGATGTCCTCGCCGACCTTGCTCTCGATCCAGCTGCGCACCATTGCCATGCCGGTATCGGTCGACGCGGGTGATTCCTGCCCGGTCAGCTTCTCGCGCAGGAGCAGCGCCAGCGCGGTCGGCAGCGGCACGTCCTCGGGCTTGGCGGCGCGACTGATCGGATCCGAGGCCATGCGCATGGCCAGCGCTGCACCGAGATTGTCGCGCATCCCGGCATAGGCGTTCGCACCCAGCGCCTCGTAGCGGACCTGCTCGACCGCATCGTAGCACGCGCGCGCCAGCGCTTCGGTCGGTGCATTGCGGCCATGCAGGCCAGCGTTGTGATGCCGCAGCCGCAGCGCCATCGAATCCGCGTGGCCGCGCGCTTCGGCCACCTGCTCTGCCGGAAGCGAACGCCCCGGCATCGGCACACGCATCGACTGCCCGGACTGGACCGGCGCATCAGCCGTCCACGCCACCTCGACCTCGGGATCGAGCGAGATCGCCCGCGCGGTGCCGGTCAGCACCGAGCGGAAACGGTCGAGGGGAGTTTCGTCAGCCAATGCGCAAATGCCTGTGAGTCAGATGGATCAGCCGATCTTCTGGCCGGTCTTCGCCCAGTCCGCAAGGAAGCCTTCGATGCCCTTGTCCGTAAGGACATGTTTGAACAGGCCCTTGATCACGGCGGGCGGCGCAGTGATCACGTCGGCACCGATGCGTGCGCTTTCCAGAACGTGGACGCCGTGGCGGATCGACGCGACAAGGATTTCGGTCTCGAATGCGTAGTTATCATAGATCAGGCGGATGTCGCGGATCAGGTCCATGCCATCGAAACCGTTGTCGTCATGACGGCCGACAAACGGCGAGATGAAGGTTGCGCCGGCCTTGGCTGCCAGCAGCGCCTGGTTGGCCGAGAAGCACAGCGTCACGTTGACCTTGGTGCCGTCGTTGGTCAGCGCCTTGCAGGTCTTGAGTCCGTCGATGGTCAGCGGCACCTTGATGCAGACGTTGTCGGCGATCTTCCGCAGGATCTCGGCTTCACGCATCATGCCTTCGTGGTCCAGAGCCACGACTTCAGCCGAGACCGGACCATCGACCAGACCGCAGATTTCGCGGGTCACTTCGATGAAGTCCTTGCCAGCCTTGGCAATCAGGGTCGGGTTGGTGGTCACGCCATCGAGAAGGCCGGTGGCGGCGAGGTCGGCGATTTCGGCGGTATCGGCAGTGTCGACGAAGAACTTCATGGGACGAGGCCTTCCAGCAGGGAGGAGTGATTCCCCCGTGCCTATAAGGAAAGCCTCGGCCAATGTCAGTGCCTGCGCGCGGGAATTTGTCAGACTACTTCAGGCCAAAAGCGGCTATCAGTACCGGATCGTTGGTCGAACGGGGGTCCGAACGGATGGCGGCCTCTTCCCGGCCGATCGCGCGGAAGATCGCATTGTCCGCCTCGTAAGCCAGCGAGTTTGCGATGCCGCCGACGTCCACACCGGTCAGCGCGCCCAGCACCTGCCCCAACAGTGGGTCACGGCTCACCCGGATCGCATCGCCGAATTCGGGCACCATGATCTCGACAAGGCTGGTCCCCATCTCCTGGTGTAGGAACGCCGTCGCCCCCATAGGGTCGCTGCCGCGCAGCAGCGCCAGAGCATTGCGAATGCCGATCGTGCGGACGGCGTCTGTCACCGCAGGCGCTGCGCGTTCCGCCGCGTCATAGGCCATGTCGTTGAACGCGCGCTGCAGACGGTCCCTGACGATCGGCCCGGTCAGAATTCGCGCGAGAACGCTGCCACGGTTGCCGATGGCCTCTGGCAGCGCAAGCCGCGTCACCTGATCGTCCCAGAACCCGCCCGGTGCCAGCAAGCGCGCGAAGGCCCGATCGGTCGACAGGAACAGCAAACGTCGCACCGCCTCTTCCAACGAGAACTGCGGATAGCTCGCGCAGCCGGCAACGGAAAGCACGGCAGCTGACGTCATGCCGCCAAGCAGGACCCGGCGGTTCAGGATGGTGGAAGCCTGCGACATGTTTTTCTCCTCAATTCCTTTGCGCCCGGGCTTTGCCGGTTGCGATGCAGCCCCATATAGACCGGCGAACATGAACCGCGTCCGATGCCTCGTCTTCAATTCCGCGCTCGGCCCGCTGGATTATCGCGTGCCCGCCGGTATGGACGTGGAACCGGGCAGCGTCGTCATTGCACCGCTGGGGCCGCGGCAGATCATCGGCGTGGTCTGGGAAGCGGAACGGCTGCCGGGAACCGAAGTTCCGGATGCCAAGCTGCGCCCTCTGCTTCAGGTCCTCCCTGTCCCCCCCCTGCCCGCACCATTGCGGCGCCTGATCGAGTGGACCGCCGACTATTACGTCGCGCCGCTTGCAGCAGTGGCGCGCATGGCGCTTTCCAGCACGGCCGCGCTGCAGGGCGGCGGCACCGTCACCGAATATCGCCTGACCGGCCGCGAGCCGGAACGCATGACGCCCCAGCGTCTCATCGCTCTGGACCTGTTGCAGGACCAGCAGGCAACGATCCGCGAACTGTCGGAAATCGCCGGCGTCTCCGATGGCGTGCTACGCGGCATGGTCAATGCCGGGCTGCTTGAACCGGTGGTGGTCGATTCTGACCGGCCTTATCCGCCTGCCGACGCCGGTTTCGCCGCGCCTGACTTGTCGGATGAACAAGCGGAAGTCGCTGCCCGCTTTGTCGCGGCGGTCAATGCACATGACTTCCATCCGTTTCTGCTCGACGGCGTGACGGGCTCGGGCAAGACGGAAACCTATTTCGAAGCGGTCGCAGCCGCGATCGAGCAAGGGCGGCAGGTCCTCGTGCTCCTTCCGGAAATCGCGCTTACCGAGACTTTCCTGAAGCGCTTCGAAGCGCGCTTCGGGGTGCCGCCGGTTACATGGCACTCTTCGCTCAAGTCGTCGGAACGGCGGCGCGCATGGCGGGCCGTGGCAGCCGGAACGGCGCAAGTGGTTGTCGGTGCACGCAGCGCGCTGTTCCTGCCCTTCGCCCAACTCGGGCTGATCGTCGTCGACGAAGCGCACGAGATCTCGTTCAAGCAGGACGACGGGGTGCGCTACAATGCCCGCGACGTGGCAGTGATGCGCGCGCATTTCGAGAAGGTGCCAGTTATCCTCGCCAGCGCCACGCCGGCGCTGGAAAGCTTGCAGATGGCCGAAGCTGGCCGCTATGAGCGCGTGGTCCTGCCTGCGCGCTTCGGCGGAGCAACGATGCCTGACATCCAGATCGTCGACCTGCGCGAACAACAGCCCGAGCGCGGACACTGGATTGCGCCACCGTTGGTGGAGGCGCTGAAGAATCGGCTCGACAAGGGCGAACAGTCACTGCTGTTCCTTAACCGACGCGGCTATGCTCCGCTTACCTTGTGCCGGACTTGCGGTTATCGTTTCCAGTGCCCGAACTGCTCCGCCTGGCTGGTCGAGCACCGCCTCTCGCGCCGCCTCGCCTGCCACCACTGCGGACATGAGATCCCGCCGCCCGATGCCTGCCCCGAATGCAGCGAGCCCGATTGCCTTGTCGCTTGCGGCCCGGGCGTGGAGCGCATCGCTGATGAAGTCGCCGCGATCCTGCCTGAAGCACGGGTCGCGCTGGTCACCTCCGACACGCTGACCAGCCCTGCCAAGGCCGCCGAGTTCGTCGAGATGGCAAGCAACAAGGCGATCGACGTGATTGTCGGCACCCAGCTCGTCACCAAGGGCTATCACTTTCCCGAGCTTACGCTGGTCGGAGTGATCGACGCCGATATGGGTCTCGAGGGCGGCGATCTTCGCGCGGCCGAACGCACCTATCAGCAGGTCGCGCAGGTTGCGGGCCGCGCCGGCCGTGGCGAAAAACCTGGCGAGGTGCTAATCCAGACCCGGCACCCCGAAGCCCCGGTAATCGAGGCCCTGGCCAGCGGAGACCGTGACGCCTTCTATGCCGCCGAAGCCGAAGCCCGGCGTGATGCCGGAGCGCCGCCTTTCGGTCGTTGGGCGGCAATAATCGTCTCCAGCGAGGACGAAGCCGAAGCGCGCGACGCTGCAAGGGGCATCGGAGGTTCCGCTCCGCGCCTTGACGATGTGCTGATCCTTGGCCCCGCACCCGCCCCACTATCGCTGCTGCGGGGCCGCTATCGCTATCGTCTGCTCATCAACGCTCGCCGTTCCACCGAACTGCAGCGGGTAATCCGCGATTGGCTCGACCCGCTGCGCTTCCCGCCGGGCGTGCGTGTCGCCGTTGATATCGATCCCTACAGCTTTGTCTGACCCTTAGGGTCAGGTTGAACGAAACCGCCACTCGGCCATTCCGCAAGGATGACCGGCCCCGTTCTCGTTCCCATCCTCGGCGACCAGCTTTCGCCCGACATCTCCAGTCTTGCCGACCGCAGGCCTGAGGACACCGTGGTCCTGATGATGGAAGTGGTCGAGGAGACCACTTACGTTCGCCACCACAAGGCCAAGATCGCGCTGATCCTCTCGGCCATGCGACACTTCGCCGAGGAATTGCGCGAAGCTGGCTGGATGGTCGATTACGTCCGCCTCGATGCCCCTGAAAACACCGGCAGCTTCACCGGCGAAGTTGCCCGCGCCATAACACGCCACAACGCACGCGGCGTGCAGGTTACCGAGCCAGGCGAATGGCGCGTACGGCAGGCAATGGAGCAGTGGCGCACGGACCTCCCCGTTCGCGTTCGCATCCTGCCCGATACCCGCTTCATCTGCCCCCTCCCCGACTTTTTCGAGTGGGCTGCAGGTCGCCGCGAATTGCGCATGGAGTGGTTCTACCGGGAGATGCGCCGCAAGACTGGGCTGCTGATGGATGGGGACAAGCCGGTCGGTGGCCGCTGGAACTTCGATGCGGAGAATCGCGGTGGCCCCGAAGCTGGCCTCGCCCCACCGGGGCTGCCGGCATTCAAGGCTGACGACACGACGCGCGAAGTGCTCGAAATGGTTTCAACCCGCTTCGCAAGGCACTTCGGCTCGCTGGATAAATTCGCTTGGCCGGTAACCCGTGCCGAGGCCGAGCAGGCGCGCGACGCTTTCCTCAAGGACCGACTGCCATTGTTCGGCAAGTATCAGGACGCGATGGTGTCGGGACAGGATTTCCTGTTTCACGCAGCGCTCTCGCCTGCGATCAATATCGGCCTGCTCGACCCGCTTGACCTGTGCCAGCGCGCCGAAACGGAATGGCGCGAAGGCCGCGCACCGCTGGAAGCCGTCGAAGGCTTCATCCGCCAGATCATTGGCTGGCGGGAGTATATCCGCGGAATGTACTGGTTGGAAATGCCGGGGCTCGCCGATGCCAACGGCCTTGATGCCCACCGTCCGCTCCCCGAATTCTACTGGACGGGCGACACGCCGATGCACTGTATCGCCGAATGCGTTCGCACCACTCGGGACAATGCCTATGCCCATCACATCCAGCGGTTGATGGTGCTCGGCAATTTCGCGCTGCTTGCCGGCCTTGCCCCCCGCGAAGTGGCCGAATGGTATCTGATCGTCTTTGCCGATGCCTATGAATGGGTCGAACTGCCCAATGTGGCGGGCATGATCCTTCATGCCGACAAAGGCCGTCTGGCGTCGAAACCCTATGCAGCCAGCGGCGCCTACATCGATCGCATGAGCGACTACTGCGGCAAATGCACTTTCAACGTGAAGCAGAAGACCGGCCCCGCTGCCTGCCCGTTCAATGCACTCTACTGGCACTTCCTTGCACGGAATGAAAAGCGGCTGGCGGGTTACCATCGGCTCGCCCAACCCTATGCGACATGGCGAAGGATGAGCGAAGAGCGGCGTCATGAATACATCGCCAGTGCCGAGGCTTTCCTGGACAGTCTTTCCGACCAGCCATCAACTTGGGGCTGAAATCGATCCGGTGACGATTGTGCTTGCCGATAATGCCAGAATGAAGGACTGCTCTTCCTAAGTGGTTTGACATTGGGTGGTAGATCCGGCGTGAATATTTCTGCGTTCAAGAATTTCCTGCGGACCATCGCCGTAGGCGCAAGCATCTTTGCAGCAGCAACTACACCAGCCGCCGCAGAAAGCTGGTACAGACTCAACTCCCGCCATTTCGCGCTGCATAGTGCAGGCAGCGTCGAACTTGCCACGAAGTTGTCAAATGACCTCGAACGATTCGATTTTCTGGTACGGCAGATGTTCGGCATTCCGGATGATCCCAATGCCATGCCGCTGCCGATCTACTTGCTGCCGAACAAGGCTGCGGTCGGCGCAATGTACAAGGTCCCGGAGGTAGCGGGGTTCTTCTCGCATGACATCGAAGGCCGCTTCATCGTTTCGCATCGCGAAGTCGCCATGTCGGAACTCGAACTCGGTGCCCAGACTACCTTGTTTCATGAATACGCCCACTTCCTGATGTTCCGAAACTTCCGCTTCGCCTATCCCTCGTGGTACGTCGAAGGCTTTGCGGAGTATCTTTCCACCGTCGAATTCGACAGTCAGGGCCGCTTCGACCTTGGCCGCCCGGCCCGCCATAGAGCGTGGAGCCTTGCGCGGGACGACATGCCTCTGACCGATGTGCTGGCCGGCAAGCAGGGGCGCAATTCGGATCTGTTCTACGGCAAGTCCTGGCTGCTGGTGCACTTTCTCAGCACGAGCCAGGAGCGCAAGGGCCAGCTCGGCAATTACCTCTCGCTCGTGGCAGGGGGAATGCCGCCCGACCAAGCCGGCACCGCGGCATTCGGCGACCTCAAGAAGCTGGATCGTGAACTCGACAAGTACATGCGCGGCAGCATCAAGTTCTCACGCTCCGCCACGCCCTTGCCGCAACCGGCAGCTCCAGCCCTCGAACGCCTGTCGCCGGTCGACTCGGCCATTGTGCCGCTGCATATCATGCGCTTCATCGACAAGCGCGAGGAAGAGGCGCTTGGCGAACTGCGCCAGATTGCCATGGCGAATCCCCAGTCTGCCAATGCTGCCTACGAGGTAGCCAGAGCGGCACAGGCGCTCGCAAACAATACCGATGATACGGCTAAAGAGATTGCGTTGTGGAACGAGGCCGAGAAGTTCAACGAACTGGCGTTGAAACTCCAGCCCGGGATGACGCGGGCTAACCTTCTGAAGGGCGAAATCGAGATGCACAGGCTCGAGAACGTGTCCATCAGGGCGCCCGAGCGGTGGACAGCGGCCAGAAGCTGGATCCGCAAGGCCAGCGACGCGTCACCTTACGATTCCTTCGCGTTCTGGACGCTGTTCCAGAGCTACAGCGCCGAGACGGCGCAAATACCGGGCCAGGCGCGCTACGCCTTGCGGCGAGCGCTCGAACTGGCGCCAGAGGCCAGCAGCATTCGCGCAGCCTTTGCCTGGGACCAGGCGAACCAGGGGCGATTCGATGACGCTATCGCCCACGCCCGCATTCTCGCCAACGATCCTCACGGCGGGCCGTACGGCAAGTCGCTTCTCACTCGGATAGAGCGTTGGAAGTCGACCGGACAGGTGGAGAAACCTTGCTCGGCCGATGACGAGGCCTGCGCAGAGGACTGAAGCCCTGGCGCCGGCGAACTGAAAGGTCCGTCAGCGCCGCGCCCACATGGGCGGCCTTATACCGCCCTCACGAATGACGCGCAGAAGCAGGAGCAAGCCCGCGCCGGTCGCCACCAGCATGGCGATCACGCTTGCCTCCAGGCCGAACGCGCCGCCGGTCAGCCAGTCAGGTCCGTTGCGGGTCGTTATCAGCAGGCCCTCGGGCGCATTGCCCCCTGATACCGGCACGCTGAATACCCACCCTTGGGTGAAATTCCACGCGGCATGAATGCCGATCGGAATCCACAACCGTCGCTTCCAGAGGTATGCCGCGCCCAGCAGGACGCCGGCCTCCATTGCAATCGCAAAAGCGGCAAACAGGCTCGCCCCGTCGTTGGCCAGGTGCGCTGCACCGAACAGCGCCGAGGTCACAACCAGCGCTGTCCAGGTGCCAAGCATTGCCTCGACGTGCCGCAGCAGTATGCCCCGGAACAGAATCTCCTCGATCGTCCCCGAGGTGACCGCCATCACCAGCATCGCCCACAGCGCGCCAATGCCATTCACGCCTTCGACGGACAGTCCGCCCAGCAGCGCGACAATCCCCGTCATCAGGGTGAAAAGTGCGCCGCCGATCAGAATTCCAAGCGGCAGGTCCTTGGTCATGGCCGCAAGCGGAAGATCGTGGGCCAACCGCCGCTCGATCCAGCGAGTGCAAGCGAGGTAGACCAGTATTGCCAGAACAGCCACGCCAAGGCCGCCAAGGAAGTAGCCGGGCGTTCCGTGCGGAAACAGACCCTTCAGACCAACCGTCGCAGCAGACGCAGCCATGGCGACGGCAAGGAACTCGAGAATCATCAGCGTCAACGGGAAGGCAATGATCCTTCGCAAGATGCCCGGTCTTGCCGTCTGAAGATCGTCCATGCCTTACCCCCGGTTGGTTTCGCGCTCCTTGTCGAGCAATCGCTGCTTGATCTCAAGCCCATAGGCATAGCCGCCAAGCGAGCCGTCCGAGCGGATCACGCGATGGCACGGGATCAGCACCGCCACGTTGTTGGCCCCGTTGGCCGATCCCGCCGCGCGCACCGCGCCGGGCTTGCCGACCGCTGCGGCGATTTCGGCATAGGAGCGCGTCTCTCCCGTTGGAATGGCCCGGAGTGCCTGCCACACCGCTTCCTGGAAAGCAGTGCCCTTCACGTCGAGCGGGATATGCGAATGGTCTCCCGGCGTCTCCACCGCCGCAATCACTTGCTCAAGCAGGCCTGCGAAATCTTCGCCGCCCTGCTCCAGCGCGGCATTGGGAAAGCGCGCACGCAAAGTCGCCGCGTCCTCGTTGAAAGACAGTCGGCAAATGCCGCGTTCTGTCGCCGCGACCAGCATCGCGCCCAGCGAGGTCGGCACCACTGCCCAGCGGATCGTCACGCCGCGCCCGCCGTTTGCCCAAGCCGAAGCCGTCATGCCCAAGCGCTCCTCTGCCGCAGCGTAAAATCGCGAAGGTCCGGAAAACCCGGCGTCATAGATCGCATCGCTGATCTTGCCCGCGCCCGAAAGCGCTTCAGTCATGCGCTCCTTCTGCAGCGCGCGCGCATAGGCCGCGGGCGAAAGCCCGGTCGCCTTTGCAAAAACCCGCTGAAAGTGCGTTGGCGAATAGCCGCAGCGCTCGGCAAGGTCGGCAAGCGCCAAAGGCTGCCCCGCCGCCTTGATCGCCTCGATCGCCATCAACACCGCGCGTTCATCGCGCGAAACGTCATCGGGCGAACAGCGCAGACATGGGCGCAAACCGGCCTCTCTCGCCGCAACCCCGTCGGAAAAGAACTGGACATTGGCACGACGTGGATGCCGGGCCGGACAGGATGGACGGCAATAGATGCCGGTGCTCAGCACACCGGTGACGAAACGCCCGTCAAAAGCGCGATCGCGCGCCAGCACAGCACGCCAGGCTTCATCGTCGGGAATGTCCGCAGTTGCGCCCATGTCCTGTCGATAATGCGCAGAACGATCTCGGCAAGCCTGTGTCACATCGCGCATCGCTTCGTCTCCTCGTTGTGGAGAGAATCTGGCCACACTGCGCCACCAAAGCGTCCCGCACCTTGCGGTCAAAGCAAATCAGCGCAAAAAGCGCCTCCATGCGTGTCGCCAAACAGTTAATCGCCTTTCTGGTTGCCCTACTGGCGCTTGGATCCGCACCGGTCGCTCTTGCCGACCCCGCGGACATCAGCGCGGCAAGCCGATCCGTGGTTCGCGTGGTGATCATCGAAAGCGACGGGGATCGGGCCCGGCTGATCACCCATGGCACAGGATTTGCCGTAACCCCGAACCTGATCGTCACCAATGCCCACGTCGTCGAAGAGCTGCGCGGGGACGACACGCTCATCGCTGGCGTCGTCCCGGCGGAAGGCCGCAACGGCTATCCGGCCAAGCTGGTTGCCTATTCGCCCGGCAATGATCTTGCCCTGTTGCGCATCGAAGGTGGCGGCACCCTTACGCCGATCACGCTCTTTCCCGGCGCACCAACGGACGGTTCGGAAGTCTATGCCGTCGGCTATCCCGGCAACGTCGATCTGGCGCAGGGGCTATCGATGGCCGATCTTGTCACGCCGCAGGAAGCGGTCAAGACGCGCGGCTATCTGTCAGGTGGGCGCTCTTCGCGGTCATTCGATACCCTGTTGCACACCGCCCCACTGGGATCGGGCAACTCGGGCGGCCCACTGCTCGATTCCTGCGGCCGCGTGATCGGCGTCAACTCCTTCGGCACGGTCAGCGACAACAGCACCGATTCGTCGTTCTATTTCGCCATTTCGATGCGCGAGCTCTCGGCCTTCCTGCTCCGCGCCAAGGTTGATGTGCACAGCAGCGGCCTGCCCTGTCGCTCGATCGCGGACCTCGACCGCGCCGAAGCGCAACGCGCGGCGGGAGAGCAGGCGCGCATGGCCGCCGAACGCGACGCACGCGCGCAAGCCAGCCAGCAGCAGTTCGAAACTGCTCGCCGCGAGGCTGAAATGGCCGTCCTGTCCGAGCGCGACAACGGCATGGCCCTGGCTGCCCTGCTTCTCGTCGGCGCACTTGGCGCCGGTGGCTGGGGCATGGTCCAGGCCTCCAGACGCCGCGGCAAGTTCCAGCGTAAACACATCTTTGGAGCCGCAGCCTTGCTGGTGTCCGCCGTCGCTGTCTGGTTCCTGCGGCCGTCACTTGCATCGATAGACAGTCGCGCACGGGAAAAGCTCGAACAGCCACACACGTCTTCCAGCGCATCGGCAGCAGCACTCGATCGTGCCGGCTCCGGACGCATGATCTGCGTGCTCGATCCCGAACGGAGCCGCGTCACTGTTTCGGATATCACCGATGTTCCGATCGAGTGGACTGAAAGCGGCTGCATGAACGGAAAGACCCAGTACGGCCTCGCCAACGATGGCTGGAGCCGAATCCTTGTTCCGAATGGCGAGGAGACGGTCTCGGTGAATTCGTATGATCCACAATCCCGGACCTACACGGTGGAGCGGTTTCTGGTGGGTCTGGATGCCATGACCGAGGCTCGCGCCGCACGCGCCAGGCTCAATGCCCCCGCATGCGGCGCGGGCGAAGAAGCTGCCCGCCAGTTCGGCCAGAACCAGCAGTCGATCAAGGCGCTTCTGCCGCCTGAACCCAACGAACGGATGCGCTACAACTGCCAACCCGCTCCCTGATCGCCCCGCATAAGGAAAAACACGATCATACCTATGCACAAGAAGCCAAGTCGCATCTTGTCATATCGGCCTGACGTTGCTAGGCGCGCCCCGTCTGCAGGCCACCCGGTGTTCATCGCCGGGTAATGGTCTGCCTCGGCTTATCCTGGATGAAGGAACTTCGGCGCGTGGAGATTTCCAGCGGCATTACGGCCAGCCTGTCAGGGCGTTACGCCTCGGCACTGTTTGATCTGGCCAATGAGCAGGGCTTTGTGAACGCCGTCGAGGGCGATCTCGAGAAGCTCGATGCTGCACTGCGCGAATCGGCTGACCTCAAGGGCCTGATCGGCAACCCGCAGCTCGGCCGCGATGCAGCAGCTCGCGCGATGGATTCGGTTGCCGGCCTGCTCGGCCTTGGTGACCTGACCAGGAAGTTCCTCGGCGTGCTCGCTTCGAACCGCCGCCTCTCGGCCCTGCCCGACGTGATCCGCGCATTTGGCCAGATCGCTGCTGCCCATCGTGGCGAAGTCAGCGCCGAAGTCGCCAGCGCCCACCCGCTCGATGATGCACAGGTCGCCGCCCTCACTGAAAAGCTGAAGGCCCGCACCGGCAAGTCGATCAAGCTCAAGACCAGTGTCGATCCCGACATTCTCGGTGGCCTCGTCGTCAAGATCGGCAGCCAGATGATCGACAGCTCGATCCGCACCCGTCTCAATTCTCTCGCCCAGGCGATGAAGGCCTAACGGCCCGCACAGGTTCCAGGAAGGACAGAACATGGAAATCCGCGCCGCTGAAATCTCGAAGGTCATCAAGGACCAGATCGCCAGCTTCGGCACCGACGCCCAGGTCTCGGAAGTCGGGTCGGTTCTCTCGGTGGGTGACGGTATCGCCCGCATCCACGGTCTCGACAAGGTCCAGGCCGGTGAGATGGTCGAATTCGCCAACGGCGTGAAGGGCATGGCCCTGAACCTCGAAGCCGACAACGTCGGCGTCGTGATCTTCGGCTCGGACGCCGAGATCAAGGAAGGCGATGTCGTCAAGCGCACCGGCACCATCGTCGACGTGCCCGTCGGCAAGGGGCTGCTCGGCCGCGTGGTTGACGCTCTTGGCAACCCGATCGACGGCAAGGGTCCGATCGTCGACGCCACCCGCACCCGCGTCGAAGTCAAGGCTCCGGGCATCATCCCGCGCAAGTCGGTGCACGAACCCGTGCAGACTGGCCTCAAGGCGATCGACGCTCTCGTCCCCGTCGGCCGTGGCCAGCGCGAGCTGATCATCGGTGACCGCCAGACCGGCAAGACCGCCGTCGCGATCGACACCTTCATCAACCAGAAGGCCGTCAACGCCGGGACCGATGAAGGCAAGAAGCTCTACTGCATCTACGTCGCCGTCGGCCAGAAGCGCTCGACCGTCGCGCAGATCGTCCGCCAGCTCGAAGAAAACGGCGCGATGGAATACTCCATCGTCATCGCCGCAACCGCTTCGGAACCGGCTCCTCTGCAGTACCTCGCACCCTACACCGGTGCGACCATGGGCGAATTCTTCCGCGACAACGGCATGCACGCCGTGATCGTGTACGACGACCTTTCCAAGCAGGCCGTTGCCTATCGCCAGATGTCGCTGCTGCTCCGCCGCCCACCTGGCCGCGAAGCTTACCCGGGCGACGTGTTCTATCTCCACAGCCGCCTGCTCGAGCGCGCTGCGAAGATGAACGACGAGAACGGCGCCGGCTCGCTCACCGCCCTGCCGATCATCGAAACCCAGGCGGGCGACGTTTCGGCCTACATCCCGACCAACGTGATCTCGATCACCGACGGTCAGATCTTCCTTGAAACCGGCCTGTTCTATCAGGGCATCCGCCCGGCCATCAACGTCGGCCTGTCGGTGTCGCGCGTTGGCTCCTCGGCCCAGACCAAGGCGATGAAGAAGGTTGCCGGCTCGATCAAGCTCGAGCTCGCCCAGTACCGCGAAATGGCCGCCTTCGCCCAGTTTGGTTCGGACCTCGACGCTTCGACCCAGAAGCTGCTCAACCGCGGTGCGCGCCTGACCGAGCTGCTCAAGCAGCCGCAGTTCTCGCCGCTCGGCTTCGAAGAGCAGACCGCGGTGATCTTTGCCGGTACGCAGGGCTACCTGGACTCGGTGCCGACCAATCGCGTCACGGAATACGAAGCCGAACTGCTCAGCTTCCTGCGCACGCAGCACGCTGACCTGCTCGGCCTGATCCGCGACACCAAGGACCTTGGCGACGAAGCCAAGGGCAAGCTGGTCGCGGCGCTCGACGCTTTCGCAAAGCAGTTCGCCTAAGTCTTTGAAGTCAACGCCACCCCGTCCGGCGCGGCGGGGTGACGGATCAAGGGAGCCGTCATGGCCTCGCTGAAGGAACTCAAGGGCCGGATCAACTCGGTCAAGTCGACCCAGAAGATCACCAAGGCCAAGCAGATGGTCGCGGCGGCCAAGCTGCGCAAGGCGCAGGCGGCTGCCGAAGCCGCGCGCCCCTATGCCAGCCGCCTCGCGGAAGTCATGGGCAGCCTCGCCGCCAAGGTCGCAGGCCAGGATAACGGACCGCTGCTGATGCGCGGCACCGGCTCCGACCAGCGCCACCTCCTTGTCGTGGTCAACACCGACAAGGGCCTGTGCGGCGGTCTGAACTCGAACATCGTCAAGGAAGCCAAGCTGCAGGCGCGTGCGCTCGAAGCGGCGGGCAAGACGGTGAGCTTCTACCTCGTCGGCAAGAAGGGTCGCGCGCCGATCCGCCGTGACTATCCGAACGGCATCGCCGCCGGATACGACACCGGCAACGTGCGCACGCCCGGTTTCGACGAAGCCAGCGCCATCGCCCGCGAACTCCTCGAGATGTTCGAAGCCGGCAAGTTCGACGTCGCGCACCTTGTCGCGCCGGAGTTCAAGAACGCGCTGACCCAGCTGCCGGTCACCACGCAGATCATCCCCGTCCCCGCCCCGACCAACACCGTCGCCATCGACGCCGTGGTCGAATACGAGCCGGGCGAAGAGGAAATCCTCGAGGAACTGCTGCCGCGCTACGTCACCACGCAGCTGTTCGGTGCCCTACTTGAGCGTGAAGCCTCGGAACAGGGTGCGTCGATGACCGCGATGGACAACGCGACGCGCAATGCGGGCGAGCTGATCAACAAGCTCACCATCCAGTACAACCGCAGCCGCCAGGCCGCGATCACCACCGAACTCATCGAAATCATCGCTGGCGCCGAAGCGCTCTGACGACGACATAGAAGGCAAGGAAACAACAATGGCCACCGCAGCAGCTACCGGCAAGATCAGCCAGGTCATCGGCGCCGTCGTCGACGTCGCGTTCGACGGCGAACTCCCCGCCATTCTCTCGGCGCTCGAAACCGACAACAACGGCAACCGCCTCGTTCTCGAAGTCGCGCAGCACCTTGGCGAGAACACCGTCCGCACCATCGCGATGGACTCGACCGACGGCCTGACTCGCGGCCAGCCCGTGTCGAACACCGGCGCGCAGATCTCGGTGCCGGTCGGCCCCAAGACCCTGGGTCGCATCATGAACGTCGTCGGCGATCCGATCGACGAGCGTGGCCCGGTCGGTGCCGAGCAGACCGCTCCGATCCACGCCAAGGCTCCGGAATTCATCGAGCAGTCGACCGAAGCCGCGATCCTCGTGACCGGCATCAAGGTCATCGACCTTCTCGCTCCTTACGCCAAGGGCGGCAAGATCGGCCTGTTCGGCGGCGCCGGCGTGGGCAAGACGGTTCTCATTCAGGAACTGATCAACAACATCGCCAAGGGCCACGGCGGCGTGTCGGTCTTCGCAGGCGTCGGTGAACGCACCCGCGAAGGCAACGATCTCTACCACGAATTCCTCGACGCCGGCGTTATCGCCAAGGACGCCGATGGCAACCCGACCCCGGACGGCTCGAAGGTCGCCCTCGTGTTCGGCCAGATGAACGAGCCCCCGGGCGCCCGCGCTCGCGTCGCTCTGTCGGGTCTGACCATGGCAGAATACTTCCGCGACCAGGAAGGCCAGGACGTTCTGTTCTTCGTCGACAACATCTTCCGTTTCACCCAGGCGGGTTCGGAAGTGTCGGCACTGCTTGGCCGTATTCCTTCGGCCGTGGGCTACCAGCCGACGCTCGCCACCGACATGGGCGCGCTGCAGGAGCGCATCACCTCCACCACCAAGGGTTCGATCACCTCGGTGCAGGCGATCTACGTCCCCGCCGACGACCTTACCGACCCGGCCCCGGCCACCTCGTTCGCTCACCTTGACGCAACGACCACGCTGAACCGCGCCATCTCGGAACTCGGCATCTACCCGGCGGTTGACCCGCTCGACTCGACCTCGCGCGTGCTGACGCCCGCCGTCGTCGGTGAAGAGCACTACCAGACCGCTCGCCGCGTTCAGGAAACGCTGCAGAAGTACAAGTCGCTGCAGGACATCATCGCGATCCTCGGCATGGACGAGCTTTCGGAAGAAGATAAGCTCACCGTCGCCCGCGCCCGCAAGATCCAGCGCTTCCTGTCGCAGCCCTTCCACGTCGCCGAAGTGTTCACCGGCATCTCGGGCAAGTTCGTCCAGGTCGAAGACACCGTGCGTTCGTTCAAGGCAGTCGTCGACGGCGAGTACGACCACCTTCCCGAAGCCGCGTTCTACATGGTCGGCGGCATCGACGAAGCGGTCGAAAAGGCCAAGAAGCTGGCTGCTGAAGCCTGATTGAGCTAGCTCCCCGGGAAAGCCCCGGGGAGACCGAAAGGCAAGAGATGTCCCTTCACTTCGAACTCGTCACCCCGGCCCGCCTCGTCCGTTCGGAAGAGGTCCACATGGTGGTCGTTCCCGGCACCGACGGTGAATTCGGCGTGCTGGAAGGCCACGCGCCGTTCATGTCGACGGTCAAGGACGGAACGATCAAGGTATACAAGTCGGCAGGTTCGGCGCCTGAAGAGATCACGGTCCAGGGCGGCTTCGCCGAAGTCGGCGCCAAGGGCCTGACGGTTCTCGCCGAGCACGTCGAAGGCTGATCCGCCGAAACCGACACGCAGAAGGGCTGGTCCGCAAGGACCGGCCCTTTTCGTTTGCGTGATTGCGAAGACGAGCCTTCGACAAGCTCAGGCTGAGCGGGATTGGTTAGTGAACCGCCCTTTTCCAACACCCGCTCATCCAGCGCTTGTCGAAGGACGCAAAGCGCCACACTCCGTATGCAGCACATACAATTTTTCACCCATTTCAGCATTCCGAACTTTTCAAGCACGCGAAAATGAGGCATGACGAGTCCATATCCGTGAAATCGCATCGGGAGAGCTTGAGAAATGTCCCAGACCCTCGAACAGGTCATCCAGAACGCCGGTGACCTTGTAAACTTCGTCCGCAATCAGCAGGTCGGCCCCAACGTCTACCCCGGCGTCCCGGCAGAGTATTCGAACTGGCGCAACGAACAGTGGGCATGGGCGCATTCGGCGGTGCTCTACAACCAGTCGTACCACATGGTCGATCTCGCGGTTAAGGGACCTGACGCCTTCAAGATGCTCGAGCACCTCGGCATCAACTCGTTCAAGAACTTCCAGCCCGATCGCGCCAAGCAGTTCGTTCCCGTCACCCCGGATGGCTACGTCATCGGCGACGTGATCCTGTTCTACCTCGACGAGAACCACTTCAACCTCGTCGGCCGCGCGCCGACGATCGAATGGGTCGAATACCACGCGGCCTCGGGCAACTGGAACGTCACCGTCGAGCGTGACGAACGCTGGGCGATGCGCACCGATGGCAAGCGCAACTCCTACCGCTTCCAGGTCCAGGGCCCGAACGCGATGAAGATCATCGAGAAGGCCACCGGCAAAACCGCGCCCGACCTCAAGTTCTTCCACATGACTCGCATGACCATCGGCGGCAAGGAAGTGCGCGCGCTGCGGCATGGCATGGCCGGCCAGCCCGGTTTCGAGCTGATGGGCCCGTGGGAAGACTATGGCGCCGTCCACGCCGCACTGGTCGAGGCTGGCAAGGAATTCCAGATGGCGCTGGTCGGGGGTCGCGCCTACTCGTCGAACACGCTGGAATCGGGCTGGATCCCCTCGCCCTTCCCCGCGATCTACACCGGCGAGGCTCTGCGCCCGTACCGCGAATGGCTCTCGGCCAATTCCTACGAAGCCAAGTGCTCGGTCGGCGGCAGCTACGTGCCCGAAACCATCGAAGGCTACTACACCACGCCGTGGGATCTCGGCTACGGCCCCTTCGTCAAGTTCGACCATGACTTCATCGGCCGCGCCGCGCTCGAGAAGATGGCCGCAGAAGGCAAGCACCGCACCAAGGTGACCCTCGCGCTCGACAACGAAGACGTCATGCGCGTCCAGTCCTCGGCACTGAGCAAGGGCGATCGCGCCAAGTTCATGGAGTATCCGAGCGCTGTGTACTCGATGCACCCGTTCGATCAGGTCCTCGCCGATGGCAAGCTGGTCGGCCTCTCCACCTGGATCGGCTATACCGCCAACGAAGGCAAGTTCCTCACCCTCGCGATGATGGAACCCGGTTACGTCGAACCTGGCACCGAAGTCAGCCTGCTGTGGGGTGAACCTAATGGCGGCACCACCAAGCCGACCGTCGAAACCCACGTCCAGACCGAGATCAAGGCCACCGTCGCCGCCGTTCCCTACTCCGAAGTCGCCCGCGACAACTACGCCGAAGGTTGGCGCACGAAGAAGTAAGGACTTAGGGCAGCCAGCCCCAAAGCGAGAGCGCCGGCCCATCCCGACGGGTCCGGCGCTCTTTGCTTTCGCCTGCGCCCTGTCTTCGTCATCCCGGACTTGATCCGGGATCCCGCTTTTCTTCCAGCAGCGCGAGCTGCGGGAACAAGGCGGGGCCAAAATCAAGTCCGAGATGACGAGAAAACAGGAACCCAGCCAAGCGCAAATTTCGTTTGTGTTACTAACAAAATATGGCACAATCCCCGCAACAAGAACATGAGGATGCCATGGCCGCCAACAACACCATCACCTTCTACGACCTCGCCCTTTCCACCGGCGCGACGATCAGCCCCTTCGTCTGGGCAACCAAGTACGCGCTCAAGCACAAGGGCTTTGATCTTGACGTCGTACCCGGCGGCTTCACCGGCATTCTTGAGCGCACCGGCGGCAAGACCGAGCGCCTGCCCGCCATCGTCGACGACGGCGAATGGGTGCTGGATAGCTGGGGCATCGTCGAATACCTTGATGCCAAGTATCCTGACCGGCCAGCCCTGATCCCGCACGAAAGCGTCGCCGTCACGCTGAAGGCGCTCGACCACTGGTTCTGGAATGCTGCCGTGGGTCCGTGGATGTTCTGCTTCTGCGCAGACTACCGCGACCTGTCGGTGCCGGCAGACCATGAATACGTCACCCACAGCCGTGAGAAGATGCTCGGCCGCAAGCTTGAGGACGTGCAGGCCGGCCGCGAAGATCGTCTGCCGACCATCAGCGCCGCCCTCGAACCGCTGCGCGCTGCGCTTGGCCAGCACGAATGGCTTGGTGGCTCCGCGCCCAACTATGCCGACTACCGCATCATGGGCGGAATCCTCTTCACCGCCTCGGTCTGCAAGATCCCGGTGCTCGCCAATGACGATCCGCTCCGCCCGTGGATCGAACGCTGCCTCGATCTCTACGGCGGGCTTGGTCGCCACCCGGGCCTGTTTCCCCTGTTCGGCCTGGAACAACGTGAAGGCGATCCCGACCTGTTTACCCGCGCGGCGGGACAGGGCGGCATCTACAAGCGCAACACCGGCCCGGATTCGACCCGCGCAGAAACCCAGCGCATTACCGAAGGCATGAAGAAATAAGCAATCGGGGCCGGAGCGATCCGGCCCTTACCTTTTGAGCTTGGCCATCATGTCGCCAAAGGTCAGTCGGGTGTCGATGGTCACATAGACGCGGATCGGCCTGCCCTCAGGGTTCGGCTTGAAGGTGCCGTCTGCCTGCACGATCGGAGCAGGGATCATCACATAGTCGCTGGAGGATGGATCAGGCTCGAACGAGGATTGCAGAACAGTCAGCGTCACCAGCGGGCTGTCACCAAGGGCATAGGCCTCGCCCACCTTCAGGCCCATCTTGGCCGCGGCCTCGGACAGGCCCGATATCTGGCCCGCCAACCAGGCACCGGTCCCGCCGCTCTCTTTCATCGCTTCGAGTTCGGCCATCGAGAACAGCATCCGCCGATAGGTATTGCGCGGCACTTGCCATATCGCAACGTCGGAGCGGTTGAAGACCACCTGAGCCGCGGCGACATCGATGGTGATGTTGTACTCGCCCGGCGATCCACCGGGCACGGGCAGGCCAAGGCCGGGATACTCGGGCCCACCAATCCACACCAGCGTCAGCCGCTTGGCGATGCGCGGCTCGAACAGCAAGGCTGAAGCGAGGTCGGTCAAACCAGCGCCGGCGCAATAGAACAGCGGCAAGGGATCGTCCCGCATCGCCTCGGCAATGATCGCATCGGCTGCCGCCGAGCGCGCCGGGACGGACGCAGAGATCATGGCCTTCTCGGAGCCGACGAAGACCGGGACCTTGCCGGTCAGCCCCATGACTTCCAGCAGTTCGCGCGCCCGGTTTGCTCCATCGGTCGCCTGATGGTCGGACTTGGCCCACTTCTCATCAGCGTGGAGATGCGACCCGATGATCGCCCGCACCTCGACCGAAGGCGAGCGCAAGTGATGCGCCAGCTGAAACAGGCCGTCCGGATCTCCTGAAAAATCGTTATCGCAAATCACCCGGAAGCGTCGCTGATCGGCCGCCGCTCGCACAAGGCCGGGGACCACCATGAGACCTGCAGCCGCTGGCAGAGCCCCAAGAAAAGACCTGCGCTTCATCACTTTACCGCTCCTGCCAAGCGCAGCAGCAACTGGCGCACCCGCTCGGCTAATTGTTCATCGAATCGCACCGCCGGGACGGCCACACTGAAAGCCCCCGCAAGCTGCTCGTCGATCCACACCGGAACCGCCATGCCGCAGATCCCGACCGTCGCCTCTTCCTGGGCGAGGCTGAAGCCAGTGGCCATGATCTGGGCAAAGTCTGCACGCAGTTCTGCCTCGGTTGTCCGCGTCTGCGGCGTCAGCTTGGCGCGCTCGGTCTCGGCGAAATAGCGCTCCATCTCGGCAGGTGGCAGCCACGCCGCCATGATCTTGCCGGCCGCCAGCGCATGGAGAGGACGGCGCGTGCCGGGATCGACGGCATAGCGCAGCGCTTGGTCGCTGGCCTCGGTGACCAGCGCCTCCACTTCCCAGCCACGGCGGACCATGAACGAGGAGGTCTCGTTGAGTTCGCTGCGCAAGGCCCGCACCAGCGGGGCCACGCGATCCTCGAGCGTGAGCGCGGCGTCCGGCGCGCGCAATCGCTGCAGCCCCGGCCCCGGCAAATAGCGCCGCCCGTCCCGCGTCAGGTAGCCACGCTCGGTCAAGGTGGCGAGCAGGTAGGACAGGCTGCTGACCGGAATGGCCAGCGCGCCCGCGATCTCCTGCGCCACAGCGCCCTGGCGGTTTGCGACGACGTACTCGATCACGTCGAGCGTGCGCATCGCCGACTTCACTGGGTTCGAGGCGGCAGGGGCGTTCACTTGAACGTCAAGCTCCCGCGCCGCTCGGCAAACCGCCAGCCTTCGGCAGTCCGCACGAAGCGATCGTGGAAGGAGCCGACCAGCGGCGCGCCCTCGCCCGTGAAAAGCAGCATCGCGCTGGTGCCCCGTGCTGTGGCCGGGCCTTCAACGTCAATCACCACGTTCGAGCAGACATGCCGTGTGGTGCGCGGCGGCCTTGCCTTGAACGCCGCAAGGATGGCCTCGCGCCCTTCCACGCCCTGATCAGGCGCAGTCGGACGGTACATGACGCCATCCTCGGCATAAAGCGCTGCCACCTCCTCCCACCGCGCCTCGTCGTTGAGGTTGGCGTAGAGCGCAACGAGGCGGGCACAATCATGCTCCGCGGCGCGGCGGTCTTCAGGAGTCAAGCTCACCTGACTCACAGGCGGCTCGCGGCGATGTCCGCGCCTTCGCGCAGCGACTTGAGCTTGCGCCACGTCACGATCGGATCGAGCTTGCCGTACCCTGCAAAAGTACCAAAGCCGCAGTCGGTGCTGGCAACCACGCGGTCGGCGCCGACGAAGCCGGCAAAGCGCTCGATGCGCTGGGCAATCAGTTCGGGATGTTCGATGTAGTTCGAGCAGGTGTCGATCAACCCCGGCGCAAGGATCTTGTGATCGGGCAGCTTGGCGTCCCGCCACACTGTCCATTCGTGTTCGTGGCGGGGATTGGCGCCTTCGAACAGGATCGTGGCGGGGCGCGCCTTGATCACGATGTCGACCACGCGTTCGAGCGGGATGTCGTGGTCGTGGGGGCCTTCGTAGTTGCCCCAGCAGATGTGCATGCGCATCTTCTCGGGCGGAATGTTGGCCGTTGCCGCGTTCAGCGCCTCGACGTTGGCGGCGGCGACCTTGAGGAAGTCCTCTTCCGACATGTCCTGATAGCCGGTGTGGCGGCTCATCGCGAGGTCGGGGCAATCGAGCTGGAGGTAGAACCCCTCGCTCACGATGGTCTCGTACTCCACGCGCATCGCATCGGCGAGGTCGGCGAGGTAGGCTTCGTGGCTGGGGTAGTGGCGGTTGACCTGGAAGGCGGTGATCAGGCCCGGCGATGCCGCATTCATGAAGGCTTCGGTATCGGGCGCCGCGTGGTTGGCGAGCGCGGCCTTGAAGCGGCGGATGTCGTCATGCAGCGGCTGCAGCGTGACCTTGCGAACCGGGCCGATGCACGAGGCCCGGACGAACTCCTGGCTGCCCATGATCGCCGAGAGCTTCTTGGCCAGGTTCGGCACTTCGGCGAGGTCCGCCGCAGGCTTGCGATCAATGTGGCCGCCGAAGCCGGACAGGCGTTCGATCATGTAAGTCGAATATCCGACCTTGCCGAGCTCGCCATCGGAGACCACGGACACGCCGGCATCGACCTGCATCTTGACTGCGGCGTCGACTGCGGCCGAGACTTTTGCATCGAATTCGGCGGCGTCGTATGCTTCGCCCTTGTCTCGGGCGAGCAGCAGGGGCGTCAATTCATCGCCGCGCGGGAGGCTGCCGACGTGGGTTGTCTTGATCTTGGCCATTTCAGTTGCCTCTTCCGCAGT
This sequence comes from Novosphingobium sp. ERW19, assembly GCF_012641315.1. Lineage (NCBI taxonomy): Bacteria > Pseudomonadati > Pseudomonadota > Alphaproteobacteria > Sphingomonadales > Sphingomonadaceae > Novosphingobium > Novosphingobium sp. ERW19. The sequence goes on along the minus strand of NZ_JABAIC010000017.1, from coordinate 13,654 downwards.
TCATATCCATGAAAAATTCATAGCGCAGTTCGCGGTCGAAACAAGCGGATTTGCGGGGTTTTCGCCAGAGCGCGGCTGCCTTGGGGTTTACGGGTTACACAGTTCAAAGAGAAAACATTCAGCCCCACCGATTTCGCCATTTCGACGGCCCGCTTGCGTCCGTCGAGCCGCAAGACGAGGCCACGGCGGTGGCAGCGACGCAGTAGCTCCGAAAGGGGCGAATCCGAATTTGTGCATGACCGGAGTTTGCCGCAGCACTGACGCTGTAGGAAAGTTGTTTTGGAGCGCTGTTTGCGATGGCTGACGGTCCAAGGGTGAAAACGCGTTTCCAGAAATCCGGAAACGTCGTTTCATGAAGTGAAATTTGCGATGACGGTGATGGTCGAAAAATCTCTCGAAGAAACAGCAAATCACTTATCCAAAGAAGTAAAGGATTTTGAACTTTAGATAATCTCACATGCTTTAATGACTATTTGAAAGACAGTCCCGCTTTGGATCATTAACACTTTATGACTCCTAACCATACCATTAATTACGTATTAAGCCTTTATAACTCGATAAACCGGCGAGTCGCGCTCAAGCACTCAAGGTTAACGCCCGACCATGGGGTCCGGGACTTCGAGCGCAACTGCTGGGGGAGTTCCCAAATGAAGACTGTAAAGATCCTGACGATCGGCGCTCTGTGTGCCTCTTCGCTGAGCCCGCTGGCAATCACGCCGGCCTTGGCGATCACGCTTTCAGGCGACACGACTACTGCAATGGCAGGCGTGTGCGACGCTGACCTTGCTGCCAAGCTGACTGCGCCGCTGCATGACGGCCGTCCTTCGCTGACCGTGGAAGTCGTCGAAACCGGTCAGATCGATGCTGATCCGGTCGAAAGCAACCGCGTGGAAACGCCGGGCACCCGCTTTGGCACCGGCACGCCGACCTATTCAGGCTTCACCATTGAAGGAAGGCCCTTCCGCACCGGGGGCAGCGTGAACCTGTTCGGTGACAAGGTTGCCAAGAACAAGAACTGGCCCGCGAGCGAATACGACTTCACCGCCGATTATTCCACCACCACCACGGTGAGCTACAACTGCGAATACACGCGCTACAGCGAAACTTACATTCCCGCGGTCGAAGGTACGCCGGTTCAGGGCTATTATATCCGCGATCCCGAAGCGAACGGTAACATCGAAGCCACAGAACGTGCGTGCGCCGAGTTTACCGACAAGGGCCCGACGTGGAGCCAATGGGGCGAAAATCAGTCAAAATGCCTGTTCATCACGACCGCCGATGCTGTTGAACCGGTTGAAGAACAGTGGATCGACAATGCGCCGGAGGCCGCACCCGAGCTGACTTCGAACCAGACGATCGACGAAACCAACACCGTCTATGGCGTTGCCGGGCATGAAGCTGCTGCTGGCCCGTGGACAGAAGTCGGCAACTGGCTGGCCGAAAAGGTCGTCGTCTGCATTTCGCCCAAGAGGCTGCCGGGCACCTGGACTGCTCAGAACGGCTATGTCGGCACCAACTGCAACACGACCTACTTCAATACGGCTCCGTGGGGCGGCGGTTCGCAGACCTCGAACGGGACCTATATCTCGGTTCCGGGCGCCTGAGCGATCTGACCTCGGGTCTGGGTGTCTATGGCTCCATCGGCAATGGCCGGTGGAGCCTTGCGCCTTTTCACGACGCTGATGACAGCCCCTCGACACCCTTGTTTCCCCGCCAATGGGCAGAGCTCTGACAAGAGCGGACGGACCGTCTGGTCTGCGCCGCGCTTGCAGTGCCTCGGCACGCTGAGGCCGGGCCTTGCGATACCTGCACTGGTGCTGTCCTGCCTGTCGGTCGCGGCCCATGCGGCCAGCGGTACCGCCGATGGCAGTGGTGAAGCAGGCTCGGGCAGTGGTGACGGCGCGCCGCAAAGCGAATCGGCGCAAACGCGGCCGTCCGGGCTGGAACTGCCGGTTCCACTGTTTGACCGGCAGATCGTGGTCGTGGGCGATCGCGCCATCGTATCGCAACTGTCCGACGTCGCGCCTGAGCAAGATTACGAGGAAGACCGCATCGCATCCTACGGTGCCAGCACGGTTGGCGAACTGGTCAATCAGATCCAGGATGAGAACGGCGACGATCAGCCGGCAGTGCTGGTAAACGGCCAGCCGGTCAGCGACATCGGTGACATATCCGACTACCCCGTAGAAGCCGTGCGCAAGATCGAAACGCTACCACGTGGGTCAGCCGCGCGCGTCGGTGGTGGATCCACGCAGCGCGTCTACAACATCGTGCTGAAGCCTGCGGTCAAGACGCTCACCGTGACCGGCAGCCGCGAAGTCGCCACCGAGGGGGACTGGGGCCTGAGCCGGGGTGAGGCGCAACTGACCTTCATCCGCAAGCGTGACCGCATCAACCTTTCGGTCAAGGCTTCGCAATCGGACAACCTCTTCGAAACCGACCGCAATCTGGTGCGGCCGGACTCGATCATACCGTTTGCTCCGCTGGGCAATGTGATCTCTTTCCGGGGCACAGAGATCGACCCGGCGCTTTCGGCGCTTGCCGGGAGCCTGGTAAGCACGATCGCGCTGCCCCAGAATGCCGGGACGCCGACGCTGCCCAGTCTGGTGCCTTTCGCCAACAAGGTGAACGACAGCCGGATCGGCGACTTTCGCACGCTGCGCGGCGCGTCGCAGCCGCTCGAAGCCAGCCTTTCAGGCAACAAGACGCTGGCCCCATGGCTTTCGCTTTCGTTCAACGGGCGGATCGGCCGCACGACGGCTTCGAGCCTCAACGGCTTGCCGACAGCGCGGTTTCTCCTGGCGGCGGATCATCCGGCAAGTCTGTTCACGACACCGGTGGTGCTGGCATTGAGCGACGCCTCGCGGCCCTTGCGCTACGATACGCGCAGCGACGCAAGGAGCCTGACGGCATCCCTGATCGCGACGCGGGGGCCGTGGCAAGGCACGTTGCTGGGCCGCTACGAACAACGCGAGCGCGCCTCGGGCAGCATCCTTAATGGCACAGTAGCCGGAGGGCTGATCGCCATTGATCCGACGATCAATCCCTTTGCCGACGGGCTGGCCGCGCTCATTCCGCTTTCCGTGCGCACCACGCGCAACAAGACCACTGCGCGCGAGGTACGGCTCGATGTTCAGGGACCGTTGTTCGGGCTGCCTGCAGGCACGGTGCAAGTGCGCGGGGGCGGCGCGCTGGGCGGTGGCACGCTGGATGCGACGGACCAGCAGGGCCGCGATTCGAGGATCGAGCGCAACGACTGGACACTGCGCGCAGGCGTTACCGTGCCGCTGACGAGCAAGGCGGGAAATTTTCTCGACGCGCTGGGCGACATAGATGTTTCAGCAGACGTCTCGCGACAGAGGCTGGGGCAGTTCGGGCGGATCAACGAGCATGCGTTTGCACTCAACTGGCGGCCGCTGGCATGGCTGCGTTTCAACCTGACCGACAACCGTGACGGGCGGGCCATTCCGCTGGAACTTGTCGCCGCGCCGAGCACGATTGCCGAGAACGTGCCCTACTTCGATCCGGTGCGTGGCGAGACGGTGCCCGTGACGACGATCTACGGCGGCGGCGGCGGCCTGAGGAGCGAGACGCAACGCTTGCGCACGCTGTCGGTGTCCGCATCGCCATGGTCCCGCTACAAACTGCAGGTCAACGCGGACTATTCGATTTCGGACACGCGCAACCAGTTCGGTGCCCTGCCCTTGCCGACGCAGGCCGTGGTGGCGGCGTTCCCCGACCGCTTCGTGCGCGATGCAAGCGGGCGGTTGACGCTGGTGGACAATCGCACGGTGAACTTTGACCGGCTGCGCTCGCGGCAATTGCGACTGGGCACGAGCTTTGCGGTGCCTCTGGAGCCGATGCCGCTCGATGCGAATGGCAAGGCCAGGGCTTATGGGCCGAGGATGACGATGCAGGTCAATGCGGCGCATACCATCGTGCTGGAGAGCACTTCGGTGATCCGAGCAGCTCTGGGGCAAGTGAACCTGCTGTCGGGTGGCGCAATCGGCATCGGCGGCGGTCAGCAGCGGCACCTGACGACCGCCAATGTCTCGGTGATGCGGGGGCCAAGCGGGTTCCGGCTTTCAGCCAGCAGGCGTGGGCAGAGCCAGCTGCTCTATGGCTCGCAAGCCGCGCCGAACCGGTTGACGTTCCAGCCGATCAGCACGTTCGACCTGCGCGCGATTGCCGACATGGGCTCGCTCGTGCCCAAGTCTCCGTTCTGGAAGGGCGCGCGCATTTCGCTCGTCGTCGACAACATCGGTAATGCCCGCCAGCGGGTGACTGCAGCGAATGGGGATCTGCCACTGGGCTTTCAGCCCGCCTATCGCGATCCGATCGGGCGCACCGTGGCGCTCGAACTGCGCAAGGTATTCTAGGCGGCGTGGACAAATTCCACAACGCCTAGGCCGCCTTGTCCTGTGAAGGTCGCCTGCCGGTAACCCGTTGGTAGAAGCGGGAGAAATAACTGGGGTCTTCGAAGCCGAGTTCGGCGGCGACTTGTGCCGCCGTGGCATTGGTGTAGCGCAGCAAGCGATGGGCTTCGAGGGCGAGGCGGCGGTGGATCAAGTCCATCGGACTGCAGCCGAGGCGCGCTGCGGTGAGACGCGACAGCGTGCGGCGGGTAAGGCCGAGCGCGCCGGCATAGAAATCGAGATCGCGGTGCTGGCGGTAATGCAGTTCGACAAGCTGGCGAAAGCGATCGAGCCGCCGGTCGGCACGCTCCTGCGGATCGGAAGCGTCCTCCTCGCGGGCGATTGTGCGGATGAGGCTTTCAGCCAGCGCCATGAACAATGGATCGCGCTGCTGCCATTCCTGTTGAAGGCCGAGCATTTCACGCGCGAGCCAGACGGCGCGGCGGGCAGCTTCGGGGCCAAGCGGCGCAGAACCGCCGCGTGCCAGAGCGCCGAGCAACGGATCGGCCGGGCCAGCTGCCCTTGTGGAAAAGTCAGTGGACAAGGTGAGGACAAATCCGCGGGTGCCCTGGCGGAAGCGGAAGCCATGGACGGCGGCGGCGGGCACGATCACGCGCGCCGGACCTTCGAGCCCGACGGTGATGGTATCGAGGGTCACTGCAGCGTGTCCCTCTTCTACCAGAAGAACCTGAACGAAATGATCGTGGCGGTGAATGCCGATTTCCCAATCGTGCAGGGCACTCCGCTCCGCGATGGTCTCGATATGGGCGAAACCGCCGGTGTTCTGCGCCGTGCCTTCACCATAGAGGGCATATCTTGGTATCGCCTCGGTCATGTCCCGAAAGTGCTAGCAGTTTGTCCTGCGGCTGCATTCACCCGCAACCGCGCTTCTGTCAAATTCTCCAGCATTGACCCCGCATCCCAGTGCGGGCGCGTGGGAGAACTGTCATGAAGACTCAGGTCGCCATCATCGGCGCAGGCCCGGCCGGCCTGCTGCTCGGACACCTGCTGAAGGCTGAGGGCGTTGACTGCGTCGTGGTCGAGCGGCAGCAGCCGGACTATATCCTTGGCCGCATCCGTGCAGGTGTGCTGGAGCAGATCACCGTCGGGCTGATGGAACGGCTCGGCCTCGATGCTCGCCTCAAGGCCGAGGGACTGGTGGAAGAAGGCTTCAATCTCGCCGATGGCGAACGCCTGATCCGCATTGATGTCGCCAATCTCACCGGCAAGACTGTGGTGGTCTATGGCCAGACCGAGATCACCCGCGACCTGATGGACGCCGCGCCCGAGCGTGGGCTGCAGGTGATCTATGGCGCCAGCGATGTGGCTCTCCATGCCATCGAGAGCGACGCCCCTTACGTCACCTATTCGCTTGAGGGCAGCGAACAGCGCATTGATGCGCGGTTCATCGTCGGTTGCGACGGGTTCCATGGCCCCAGCCGGAAGGCCATCCCGGCGAGCGTGGCGCGCGAATTCGAGCGGGTCTATCCGTTCGGCTGGCTTGGCATCCTTGCCGACGTGCCGCCGTGCAACCATGAACTGATCTATGCAAATCACGAGCGCGGCTTCGCCCTCGCCTCGATGCGCAGCCACACGCGCAGCCGCTACTATGTCGATGTGCCGCTGACCGAGAAGGTCGAGGACTGGTCGGACGAGCGCATCTGGGACGAGCTGGCGGTGCGCCTCGGGCCGGAGGCTGCGGCGAACATGACGCGCGGGCCTTCCATCGAAAAGTCGATCGCGCCGCTGCGCTCCTACGTTTTCGAACCGATGCGCCACGGCAGCCTGCTGCTGTGCGGCGATGCGGCGCACATTGTCCCTCCGACCGGTGCCAAGGGCCTGAACCTTGCCGCAAGCGACGTCCATTACGCCGCCGAAGCCCTGAGCAGCTTCTTCAAGCGGGGCGATAACGACGCGATCGAAGGGTACTCTGCCAAGGCGCTGGCCCGGGTGTGGAAATCCGAGCGCTTCTCGTGGTCGCTGACCAAGCTGATGCACCGCTTCCCCGAGGACGGCCCGTTCGAGCGCGCAATGCAGGTGGCCGAGCTGGACTATATCGCTTCCAGCAAGGCCGCACAGACGAGCATCGCCGAGAACTACGTCGGTCTGCCGGTGTAACAGCTGCCAGGGCCTGCCCCAAAGGTCGGCCGGCGCAGTGTAACATCGTCATTTCACCGTCACAAAGTCGATACAGAAAGCTCCTGGAAACAGGGGCTTTCTTTTCATGCGGCACATCGACATCCTGCTGACAGGCAACCTATCCGGAGGACGCGAACCCTTCGTGCATTCCGATCTGCGCGTGGTGTTTCACCGCTGGAAATCGGAGGCCCCCCTGCCCCTCATGGAAGGGCGGCCATGGGCGTTCATAGACTGGGTGCTTGACGAGATGTCCGGGCTGGAACTGTGCCGCCGCCTGCGCTGCGGCGACAGCCTGGGGCAGGAAGCGCATATCACGATGATCCTCGAGGAAGATGATGCCGAGGCCAAGCGCCGCGCCCTGCGCGCGGGGGCTGACGACTATATCGTCGGACCGGTGGACCGGGGTGCGATCCTCGACCGGGTGCTGTCGATCCAGCTTCCGGAGCATGAAGCGCCGGCGCGGGTGTTGCGGCTGGGTGACCTGGCGCTGGACCTTGCCGCGCTGCAGGCCCGCTGGCGCGAAAAGCCGCTGTTGCTCATGCCCAACGAGATGCGTCTGCTGCGCTACCTGATGGAAAAGCCCGGCCACGTGTTCAGCCGTACGCAGCTGATTGCGGCATTGGGCAAGCACGACCAGCCGATCGACGAGCGGACCGTCGATGCCTGGATCAGCCGCCTGCGCCGCGCCCTGCGTGACGTCGGCGCAGGCTCGCCGCTGCGCACGGTGCGCTCAATGGGGTATGTGCTCGACCGGCCTTGAGGTCAGGCCTGCAGGAATTCCTCCAGCTGGCGCAGGCTCTCGGCGGTGCCGTCGCATGCACCTGAGGCAAGCTCGTGTTCGAGCGCTTCGGCATTCGGGAACAGGTTGGAGATGGTGACTTCGGTGCCGCCGTCGTGCGCGACAAAGCTGACGGTGGTCACCGCCCCTTCCGGGCTCTCCTCATTCGTCCAGACAATCCGCTGGTCCTGCTCGACTTCGAGATAGGTGCCGAAGAACGCCATCGGCTGGTCCATGGAAGCGTGGCCGATCTCGAGGCGATAGGTGCCGCCCACGCGCACGTCCATCTCGCACGAAATCAGCGTCATGCCGTAGGATCGCGGCACCCACCATTGCCGAAACAGCGCGGGATCGGCCCAAGCGCGGTAGACCAGATGCACTGGCGCGCTGAAGTTCCGAACCACGACAAGTTCGAGGTCGGACGGGCGCTCCACCCGCGTGTGCGGGTCGGCGCTTTCAAGCTTGTCGGTCATCGTCGATCTCTCCTTGCATCATGCCTTCCAGAACATTGTCCAGTGCGTTGAACCGGGCGTCCCATAACTGGCGATAACGCTCGATCCAGGCGGCTTCCTCGTCCAGGCGCATTGGCCCCAGCCGGCACTTGCGCACGCGACCGATCTTTTCGGTGGCCACGAACCCCGCGGCTTCCAGCACGCTGACATGCTTCTTCATGCCGGTGAGCGTCATGCCGAAGCGTTCGGCCAGGTCGCTGATCGAAGCGTCTGCCTGCCCGAGATGCAGGACGATCCCACGCCGGGTGGCATCGGAAAGCGCCGCGAATGTGGCATCGATATCGGACACACAATGCTGAACCATGTAGTTCAGTATTTCACGATCTGGCCGATACGGCAATAAAAAAGAGGCGGCCCGCTTCGGAGCCGCCTCTCGAGGTGGATTGACTGGTGAAAGGCGTCAGAACGTCATCGATGCCGACAGGGCGAAGGTGCGCCCCACGTCGTACGAGTTGACTTCGACGCGGTTGGCGCCGGACTGCTGATATTCGTAGTTGCGGCGACCGGTGATGTTGCGTGCTTCGAACTTGAGTTCGAGATCGTTCTTGAACAGCTTGAAGCCCTGGCGCGCGACGAAGTCGATGCGCAGGCCCGGGTCCTGGATGACATCGGGCTGGCCGGTGTTGAGCAGACCGCGGCTGAAGACGCGCTTGCTGGCGTAGCTGAGCAGGATGGTCTGCTGCGACAGCTTGTCGGTGTCTTCAAGGCCGAGCTGAACGTTGGCAATGTGCTCGCTTTGCCCGGTCAGGGGTGCGCCATCGCGGAAGTAGTCCAGCGCACGGGTCGATGCGGCGAGGTAGTAGGAAGTCTGGTCGCCTTCCTTCACCTTCAGCTTAGACTTGGTGTAGGTGTAGTTGGCGATCACGGCAAAGCGGCGTGACTCCCACATCCCGCCCCAGTCGGCGAGGTCAAAGTACTTCTGCAGCTCGATTTCCGCGCCGTAGAGATCGGCCTTGGGCGCGTTGGCGAAGCTGGTGATGAAGTTGTCGCTTTCGAGGCTGACGAAGCTTTCGATCGGCTTGTCGATGCGCTTCCAGAAACCGGCGATCGAGAAACGCTGATCCCGCGCATAGTACCACTCGTAGCGGGCCTCGGCGTTGGTCAGCGTGCTGTCCTGCAGGTTGGGGTTGCCGCGATAGGTGCGGTTGGTGTCGGGATCGAAGTAGAACTGGTAAATCAGCTCGCGGAACTGCGGGCGGGCGATCGTCTTCGACGCGTTGGCGCGCAACTGCATGTCATCGCGGAACGACCAGGTCAGCGTGGCCGCCGGCAGCCAATAGTCGTTGTTCAGGCTGGTCGGCGCCGTGATAGCCGTGACATCCTTGAACACCGGAATCGCCGATACGGCCATCTTCGCCGTTTCGTAGCGGACGCCTGCATCGAGTTGCAGGGTATCGGTCAGTTGCGCATCGATCTTTGCGTAAGCCCCGTGGTTTTTCAAGGTGGCGAGGAAGGCGGGATTGCCTTCGTTCGTATCGACGAGACCGATGTTGAATGCCTTGATGACGGCATTGCTGAGAAGGTAGTCGGGGCGGAACAGGTTCACGCCATCGGGCAGATCGACCGCACGCCACTGGAAGTCGCGGCGCGAGCTGGTGCGGCGGGTATCGGTATAGGCGTAGCCGACCGTCGCGGTGATCGCGGGCGAAACCTTGTAGGACACGTCGATCCCGCCCGACCACAGGTCTTCGTTGAGATCGGAGAAGCTGACATTGGCGCGGCCGGCGTTGCCATCGAGATTGTTGACGAAAAATTGGCCAAGCGGGTCCGAGGCGACATTGGTGCGCACATACTCGAAGCCGAGTTCGTAAGGCGCTTCACGCTGCGAATTGGCATAGCCGCCGCGCAGGTCAACGCTGAGGCCGTCGAGCGGCTTCAATTCGGCGACGATCTGGCTGTCGATCAGCTGGCGCTCGTACCAGGCGGTTTCCTGCTGCTGCCAGTCTGCCGAGGTCTGGTTGCGCTGGCCCAGGCTGATGCGCGTGTGCTTTAGCGTGTCGCGGATGTAGAGGTTGGTCCAGCGGATCTTGTTGCGCCCGAATTCCAGCCCCAGCCCCAGCATGCCGTTCACGACGATGCGGTTGTCGGTGGTGACGCGGCGGAAATCGGACTGCAGATCAGCGAGATCGGATTCGACCGATGTCTGGCTCAGAACGTCACGGGTCAGCCACTTGTTGTTGTACCCGGCGGTGGCGATGACGCCGAGTGTCGCGCCGCCAAGCTCGAACGACTTGCCCGCCGAAAGCGAGAGCGAGCCGTTACCGGGCATGTTGGGGATGCGCTGGGTGAGGCCATTGCGGGTGTTGACGATGCCCTGCCCCACGGCAACGGCATCGACATTGCCCGAGGAGAGGCGCTCGCCGCTGGCGAAGAAGCTCTGCAGGGCCTTGGTGTAATCACGCTGGCCGTTGTCGAACCCGGTCCAGTCGGTGCTCGAGCCATAGTAGGTATAGCCAAGCTGGTTGGTCGTCTCCGTATCCCAGGCGCCGCCGATGCCGACATTGACGAACGCTTCCTGCGGGACCGACTTGGTGGTGAGATTCACCACGCCGCCGCCGAATTCGCCAGGATAGTTGACCGAGTAGGACTTCTGCACCAGCGACGAGGCGATGATGCTCGAGGGAAACAGGTCGAGCGGGACGACGCGCTTGAGCGGTTCGGGGCTCGGCAAGGGAGAACCGTTGAGCAGCGCGAGCGAGTAGCGATCGCCGAGGCCTCGCACATAGACATAGCCATTGCCGACGACGCTGAGGCCGGTCACGCGGCCGAGTGCACCGGCAATGTTGCCTTCGCCGGTCCGCGCGATTTCGGCAGTGCCGAGAACCGAAACGACTTGCGGAGCGGCGCGTTGCAGGTTGCGATCGCGCTGTCCGGTCACGACGATCTCGCCACCGGGAATGGAGACTTCAGGCGCGGCCTCCTGCGGCTGCTCTTCGGCCTGCGGATCCGCCGCGGCCTGATCGGCGGAAGCTTCCGGAGCCGGAGACGGCGCCGGCGCGGCCTCTTGCGCATGGACAAGCGCCGGCGTGAGCAGCGCGGTGGACAGCAGCAGCAGGTGTGCGAGCCGCGAGGTATTCATCTGTCGTCCCCCCTGGGGAAAAGGAAAGTTCCGTGGTGCGGGAAAGGGGGCAGCCGTTGCCGGCCACCCCCCGGATTTCCCGAAAGGCGCCGATCAGGTGATCGGCAGCAGCGTGCAGGACTGGCTGGTGGTGCCGAAGTTTGCCGCAGCGCTGTTGCAGGTCCAGCCGGCGTACCAGGTGTCCGAGCTGTCACGGACCGCGCCGATGTAGGCCGCCGTCGAGAAGAACGAGGACAGCGTGGTCACGTTGAACGCGGTGACGGCGGTTTCGTTGGCACCGTTGATGTACAGGCTTGCCAGCGTGGGCGTGAACCCGGCGTTGTTGTTGTTCGAGCCCGAGCCGAAGAAGCCCGCAACCTGCGCAGCGGTGTAGGCGCCCGTGCCGATGAAGCGGTCATCGCCAGTGCCTGCGCAGGACATGACCACCGAACGCGCAGTCAGGGTCGAGGAGGCCGTGCCGCCCGAGCCGTTCATGCGGATGCACTGGTTGGCCGGAGCGACGACGACGCCGTTGTAGAGGCTGATGTCGGAATTGCCGCGGAAGAACAGCGCCGCCTGGCCATTGGCTTCGTTGTTGCTGCTGGTGGCAGGCTGGATCGCCGTGAAGTTGGCAATGCGCGAAACCTGACGCGGCGTCTGGCTTTCGTTGCCGTTGCTGTCGAGCTCCATCAGCGTGTCACCCGCGCCCGAACGCTGGATCAGCAACAGGTACTGCAGGTTCGCTTGGACGCCGGTGTCCATGTCGAGGCTGTCGTCATCGGCACCGACAGAGATGTAGTGCTTCATGTTCACGGTGCCGCCGAAGAACTCGGCCCCGTCATCCGAGCTGTTGTAGCTCTGGATGTAGTCCAGTTCCGTGCCCGAACCGACACCTTCGAGCGTGAGGGCCTGCAGTTCCGAGTTCGAACCAAGCACGTAACCCGAATAACGGATCTGGACGTACTTCATGGAACCGCTGCTGTCGGCGCTGTTGGTGCCACCGAACAGGGCGGGGTCGGCCGAACCTTCGGTCTGGCGTTCGCAGGTGCTGGCAGTAGATCCGCTGGCGACCGAACCGGTGGTGCAGTCAGTGATCGGCGCACGGCCCATCAGCACGACGCCGCCCCACTGCCCCTGCGAAGTTTCGGTGTTGAGGCCGAGCACGTTGTCGCGGCTGGTGAAGATGATCGGTGCGGTTGCCGAGCCGACCGCATTGATCTTGTTGCCGCGGTTGACGGCGAGCCAGGACGTGCCGGTGTTGCCGAACAGGATCACGCCCGGCTGGATCGTCAGCGTAACGCCCGTGCTGGTGCTGCTGAAGCCGGCATCGGTGCCGACATCGACGCGACCGTTGATAGAATAGAGCAGCCCGGCGATCTTGGGCAGCGTGGTCGAACGGGTGATGCGGGCAGGCAGCGTGCACACGCGCCACGAGCCCTGCGCCGAAGTGACCGTACCGGCATCGGTGAGCCCGGTGGGGTCTTCGATGGTCGGGCAACCAGCCGCGGCGGTGACGGTCGGAGTCGGGGTTGGCGTGGGGGTCGGCGCCGGCGTTGGCGTGGGCTGGTTGATGACAACATTGCCGCCGGTGCCAGGCGAGGCGATGTCGGTCGGGCCGCAGCCAGCGAGCGCCAATCCGCTGCAGCCAATGAGCATAAGGCCGTGGAACTTCTTCACTTGGTATCCCCCATGGATAACAGCGGGAGCGATTCCCGCCGGGTCGAGGGGTGATCTAGGCCTGCAAAGTGACAGCCACTTTGCGGTTTCCTGACAGAAATAAGTCAGAATATCTGACGGTTATTTGACATTTGTGACGACAGCACGGAAATCTGCCGGATAGAAAATTGCAGTTTTGTGACAATGTTTCACTTTGATTGCAGTCGCCGCCATCGGATGCATAATCAGACTCAACAAGCCGAAGCGCTGACCGAATGCGCAAGGCCGACAAGCAAAGGAGAGTCTCGATGTCCGCAACTCTGTTTCTCGCAGCCGCACTGATGGCACAGGCTCCCGCCACGTTGACAGTGCCGGCGCCTGCTATCGAGAGCGGTGATGTCGGCTATCATGAAATCATGGCTGGCCGTCCCCGCGCGGCGATTGCCAAGATCGAGAACAGCGATCTTGTGCAGAAGCAGGATCCCTTGGCTCTGATCAACCTGGGAACGGCCTACAAGCTGGTGGGGGAGAAGCAGAAGGCGGCCGAGTTCTACCGCGACGCAGCATCGAGCGACGAGCGCTATGACGTGCAGCTGTCCGATGGGCGCTGGGTCGATTCCCGCCGTGCCGCCTCACTTGCGATGCGCGGGCTGGAAACCAACGAGGTTCTTGCACTGCGCTGATCGCTGTTCGGATTCTTGCATGTGCGAAAAGTGAAAAACGATCTCGAAAATTAACTTTCGTTGAATTTTCAGAACGGAGATTCTTTGCTTCACTCTGGAAGTAACTCTGGGGTGGGTTTCATGGTCTCGTTGAAATGCTTGCTGGGCTATCATCGCCCGGTACGATCAGAAGTGTCGTTTGAATTTGATGGCTACGTCGGCAAGTGTGAGCGCTGCGAGGAGAGCATCAAGCGCTTGCGCAAGGGGCGCTGGGTCAGAAGGCGACGTTCCCGTCGTTGACCACGGCGACCGGCTGAAGATAGCGACAGGCGGGCACTAGGCGGCGTGGACAAATTCCACAGCGCCACGGCTGGAGGCAAAAACCGCCAGTTCAAGGAGGCGAGGAAGCGCAATATCGGGAATATTGTGCGACG
>NZ_JABAIC010000016.1:2882-57648 GCF_012641315.1 Novosphingobium sp. ERW19 | reverse complement strand
TCTGCTGACATAGCAAATCCTTTCAGAGTGGTTGGTAGCAAACCGACTCTGATCTCCTTCAGGCCGCTATCCAACTCTCATCATGGGATCTTTTCCGCCCGCTGCCGAGACGTGGGCGCGGACTGTGGTGCTGTCGATACTGTAGTGGCCGCTGTCCGCCATGATCTCAGCAAGCGTCACCGCGACGGTCTCCCAGACCCCGGCTTCACTCCATCGCCGGAACCGCCGAAAGATGGTGTTCCAGCTACCATATTTGGGCGGCACGTCGCGCCACGGAGCACCACACCGGAGCCGCCAGAGGATGCCGTTGATGATCGAACGGTTCTGCTCCGGTCGTCTGCCTCGGCCACGGCTCTCAGGCTCGATGGGCAATAAATCCTTCAGAACGCGCCATTCCGCTTCGGTCAGATCGCCCCTGCTCAAGCCTGCCTCCAAAAAGCAGCCTTGAATCAATCGGCACGATCTGCGTCAATCCTCCAGACTTCATCATAGGCACGTTGATCGATAAGGTGCCCAACGATCGAGGGGCAGCCGATGTATCGCATCACCTTGGAATGCTACGATGTTCCCCCAGCAGAGGGTGAGGAAGCGGCGCGCGACATTACAGAGGCGTTCCGGCTACATTATCCGCATGAAAACAACGCCATATGCACCTTCGTCGATGGCAAGCTGAGGCTTGTCGCCGAAAACGACCATGACCCAGACGGGCTAAATCTCATGGACGAGTTCTCGGACAACATCACGGCCTACGTCGGTGCGTTCGATGGCGACCTCAAACTCGTTAGCGTCGAAACGCTCGACTGAATTTGTCCACGCCGCCTAGGCATCGAATGTTTTAACAATTCAGTATAGTTAAGTGCCTGCCCTGAAAGTTGGTGAGCAATACCAGCATGTTGTGATTGAGGCCGTCCTGCGAGAGGATCTTTCGAGTCAGGCACTATCTGACCAGCTTTTGATCTGGCATGCTTTCCCTGTCTCGACCTCATGCGATGCCGCTTCCTCGCCGAAAGCTTCCACGAGAAATCCCAAGAATCAAAACCGGGACCATCGTCGCTCCGACCAAAGGAAACAGGATTGCAAGGGCACAGATCAGCGCTTTCATACCGTCCGGCATCCGGTCGCCCGCTTTAAGTTGCGGGTCGCCAAGCCTTCCTTGCGGCCTGCGCTTCCACCAGAGGGTCAGGCCGGCGACAATGCTGGCGACAAGCGTCAGGCACACGGCAAGATTGGCGATCTGGTTGGGAAAGCCATATTGTCGCCCCATGTGGGTCATGACGCCCCATTCGACGGCCTTGGCTGTCGGGCTGTAGTCCGACCATCCGATGTTGCCGATGATACGGCCTGAGCTTGGATCGACGTAGATGGTCCGCTGCCCCTCGGCCTTGTCCGGCACGTAGGAGATCATGAACACGCCGCCCCTGTCTTTGGGGTAGAAAATCCTCACACCACCGCCGAACCGCGCCCGGTCGAGTTTGGGCAGCAAAGCCTCGCTGTCGGAAATTCCAACCACCCCATGACCCGATCCACGCGGTTGGTGAATGTGCTTGATCGTCCACGGGATCTTGGCGCTGTCTGGATCGGCTGCGGTCATTGCCTTGTGGGCAGCATGGGGATCGGTCGCCCCGCCATTCTCTGCGCCGGCATCTGCTTTCGGCGGTGCCTTGAAGTTGGGCGACGCCGCGACAAACGGGATGACTTCGCCGATCTTCGCGAATTGAGGCCCCCAAAAGGCCGACCAGGGCAGCCCGGTCAGCACCAACAGGATCACGAAGACGGCGTTGAAGATCGACGGAATGGCGTGCAGATCACACCACAACCTTCGCCCTCTTGTTGCCAGGCGAGGAACGAGCACGCCTTTGACCTTCCACTTGCGTGGCCACCACAACCAGATCCCGGTCGCCATCATCACCAGCGTCCAGCACGCGACGAGTTCGACGACGTGGCTGCCGATATCGCCCCCAAGCAAAGTGCCGTGGAGGTCGCGGACGACGTTCATCGGCTGCACGGAAGGATCGGCTGTGCCGGTAACCCGTCCGCGGTAGGGATCGAGATAGACGTCCCGAACGGTTCCCTGTGCGGTTCGGATATTCCACACCGAGGCTTCATCCGGCTCGCGCGGTAGCCGCACCCGGTTGATTTCCCAGCCGGGATACGCGCCCTTGACGATTGCCTCTTGCCGCGCGAGCGGCATGGGCGTTGCTCCAGCGGCGATCGTCTGGATGTCCCGGTTCCACCATCCATCGAACTCACGGTCGAACAGATAGAGCGCTCCGGTGAGCGTCAGGACGATGAGCAAGGGGGCGGTCCAGAGCGCGGCGTAGAAATGCCAGCGCCAGACAGAGCGATAGCCGTGGGCCACGGCGGGATCGTCCGCTGCGGTTGCTGCTGAAGCCATTGGTCGATCCCGCGCTTAGAAGCCGACGCTCAGACGCACGCTGAACGTGCGTGGCTCGCCCGGATAGACTGCGAAACCGTTGCCCGAGGCCGTGAAGTAGCGCTCATCGAACAGATTGCTGAGCGTCGCGTCGATACGGACCGGCTTGAGGTCAACCCCGACGCCAATATCCGCCAGCGTGTAGGCCGGCAGAAGCACATTACTGCCGTCCACAAGCACCCGGTTGGTGATGTGGTTGACGCCGCCGCGCAGGGTGAGCGGTGTGCCGGGGATCGTCAGGCTGGTGCGCGCAGTGAAGCTGTGCTCGGGAAGATCGCCGATCCGCTTGCCGACGATGCCGTCATTGCTGCGCGTGACCTTGCCATTGAGATAGGCATAGCCAGCGTTCAGCTGCCACCAGTTGGTGACCTGCCATTCGCCTTCGACCTCCACACCCCGGACGCGCTGTTCACCGGCATTGATGCTGAAATCCGGATCGACCGGATCGGCGGTGACCGCATTCACGCGCTTGATCTGGAATAGCGACACACTGCCCCGGAAACCATCGGAGCGGTAGCGCAGGCCGAATTCGGCCTGGTTGGACTTCTCAGGCTGAAGTGGCTTGCCGGTGCGGGTCCGCGCGCCACCCGTGCTTTCGATGTCGAAGCCCGTGTTGTAGCCCACATAGACCGACAGCGCATTGGCGAGCTGATAGGTCGAACCGATCTGCCATATGGTGGTGCTGGTCTTGGCTTGATTGTTGGTTGGTCCCTTCCAGTCGCCATCCGATGCGTCGATCCAGCTATGCCGGACAGCGCCGATCAGGTTCCAGCGATCGGTGAGATCAATCTGATCTTGGGCGTAAAGAGCGTGCCCGTCGACATTGTAAAAGTTGTCGAAGGCGAAGGTCCTGGTCGGTTGGGTGCTGCTGAACGCATAGGCCGGCGTGAGCACGGTAATCGGTGTGACGTTGGTCAGGTTGCTTTGGGTGAACCGGCCACGTTCATGGTCATACTCGTAGCCGAAAAGAAGCTTGTGGGTGACCGAACCCGTCACGAGCCGACCGGAGAGATCGAGCTGGGCAATCGTGTAGCTGTCATCCTCGCGACCGGTACGGCCATTGCGGGTGATCGTCGTCGGATCGAGCGCATCGGGCGCGCGCAGCCGGATCTGGAGAAATCCACTGTTGAACTCCTGATACTGGAGGCGCGGCGTCACGGTCCAGTTGTCCGAGAGCTTCACATCCACCCATGCCTGCACCATCGGCGCATTGGCGGTCAGGGCGTCAACTGCAGGTTCGCCGAGGTAGAGGCTGCGGGACAGCGCACGTGTGCCATTGCTCTGCACGGTCCCCTTGATCGGCAAGCCGGGGTTCCGCTGCGTGTCGCGCTCGACATATTCCGCCACGAGATGCGCGGTGACGCTGTCGGACGGCGCATAGAGCAGGTTGAGCGCCACATTCTTGCGGTTCATGTCCTGATAGTCGACGAAGGTGCCGGACCGCTCGACTTCGCCGGTGATCCGCACGGCAAGCCCGGGTGCCAGACCGGTGTTCGTATCCACCGTCAGCATCTTCTGGTCATACTGGCCGAGCGTCACCGCGAAATTGCCAAACTGGCTGTCCTGTGGCTGCTTGGTGATGATGCTGACAATGCCGCCCACGGCCGACTGGCCGTAGAGAACGCCCGACGGACCTTTCAGCACCTCTACGCGATCGATGTTGGACAGGGCCGAGGCATCGACATCTTCATAGTATCGTTGGCGGATGCCATTGCGCATCTGATCGGCGAGGAAGCCGCGCACCTTGAGGCTGAACGACTGATAGGCACCGACACGCGAAAATCCGGGATTGGCGCTCGGCACGTTGCGCAGCAGGTCGCCAATCGAGCGCGCACCTTGCTCGATGATCTCGTCGGCCGTCACGATCTGGATCGACTGCGGCACCTTCGTGATCGGTATGCCGGACTTCGCGCCGAAGTCGCCAGACAGCTTGGTGCCGGTGACGATGATATCCCGATTGTCGGGATTGGCAATGTCGGCCGCCTCATCGGCCCAGGCCGGCGTGGCGACCAGAAGAGCGGACGCGAGAGCAATAGTCGAAGTTTTCATGGATGTTCCCCCCAGGAGTTGGCTATGATTGAAATGGGTCACACGATCAGGCGCCTGAGTTTCTCAAGCGCGGTCGCGTCTGATTCCTGGGTGTCGATGGTCCCGGAAAACTCGCCATTGGCGGTCATCAGATAGATCGCGGCGGTATGGTCGATGGTGTAGTCGCCGCCCGGCTGCGGCACCTTGGCCGAGTAAACCCCATAGCCCTTCTTGATCTGCTCAAGCCGGGCATCGGTGCCAGTCAGCCCGATGATCGGCGTGCCGAACAGCGCGACGTAATTGCCGAGATCTGCGGGCTTATCGTGGCCGGGATCGACCGAGACGAACACGATGTTGAATTTCATCCCGTCTGGCCCAAGCTGCTTTCTGAGCCGCGCCATGCGGGCAAGGCTGGTCGGGCAGACGTCAGGACAGCGGGTGAAGCCGAAGAAGATCGCATAGGGCTTGCCCGCCAGCGTCTTCTCGGTGACCGTCGAACCGTCAGGCGCGGTCAACGTGAATGGCCCGCCAAAGGCGTTCGCATAGCTGCTGGCAGGGTCGCTCGACCCTGAGCCTCCGCGCGAAACGACGGCGAGCCCAAGTCCGCCAGCGACAAGCAGCACCACAAGCCACAGAATCCAGCGGGGCGAACCACTGTCAGCGGTTTCGGCGGGCTCGAATGGTTCGGGATCAGTGGCCTGCATGGCCGCCCTCCATCGGACCGGTCGAGCCGACTGGTTGCACAGCGAATTGCACAGTGACGTTGCCGGCGCGCTGGAATTGGAGCGTCACGGGAAAGCGTTCGCCCTGCCGGAGTTGCCGTCTCAGACCCATGAACATGAGGTGATAGCCGCCAGGCTTCAGTTCGACCGCACCCTTGGCCGGGACGGCAATGCCATCGGTGACTTGCCGCATGCGCATAACGCCGCCGTCCATCGTCATGGTGTGAAGCTGGACCTCTGCGGCGACTGGGCTTGTGCCGGAAAGGAGGCGGTCATCACGTGTGCCGCTGTTGGCGATGGTCAGGAAACCGCCGCCGACGGCCTGTCCGACCGCAGTTTCCCGCGACCATGGATGCTGGATGGAAAGCGCGCCAGAGCGATAGCCGTGGGCTACGACTGTGCTTGCCAACAGGCTCGCGACGACGCCAAGCGCCAGTACCTTGGGCGAAATGCCGATCATGTTGGAAACTCCGTCTCGGCGGAGCAGATGGAAATCTCCTGCGCCGCAACTTGCTGGGTGGGTTCGAAAAGACCGAGGCCGAACGCCGCGTCGGTCCCCCGGGCAAACATGCACAGGGCGATCAGCAGCCAGGTTCGGCGGCGGAAGTGCTGCAACTGGCGGTGCCGTTCATCGGAAACGAAGAGGATGCCCATGGTTCAGCACCTCCGCGTCTGTGCGAGGGCTGCCGCCACCAGCGGGGCAACGGCGCGACGTTCCTCGAGGCTGAGGCACCGTCCGAACTCGATCGAACCGTCACGTCCTCGCAGGAACAGGCGCAGATCGGATGGACTGCGATCTTCAGTCGCAAGCCTCATCCAGAACGAAGGAAGTTCGATCTGCTGCCCTGCGCTGTCACGATGCCGGACCCTGCCTTCGGCAAGTTCGAGCGTCTCGCTGGCTGGTCGGGACTTGCAATGCCGTTCCAGCGCGAAAGTCAGACCTGCCATCGCCAGGATCGAGAAGGCAGGGACCAGCCAGTGGCCATGCAAGGCTGGCCCGATACTGGTCGCCACGAACAGCAAAGCGATGACGCTGAAACATACCCGCGCTTCCTGCGTCAGGTGCGAGCGGTTCTCCTGCATGTGCAGGATGAGGGGCTTCGAAGCGCCCCGGTCGGGCAACGCAACCAGCTTTTCAGGCTGGGGCGCCCAGGGCCGTTCGGATGAACGGCACAGCAATTCGTACATGGGAATGTGCTCCGGCTAAGCCGGTGCACGCGCAAAATGGGCGCAGGACCGGCCGGTCCGACAAATCGGTTCAGATTGTCAGACGAGAGCCGGGGGTCCGCGCAGTGGCGGACGGAGGTAGGATACGCGCTCGGGATGGGAGGTTCTGTTAGGCGCAAAGCCCAGAGCCAGGATGAAGGCCAGCGCCAGCGCCAGAAGTGCCGGGTCGGCACCCGTCATCGAAGCCATCGACAGCGACGCGAACGGACACTCGGCCTTGCCCTGCTTGCCGGACGAATCGCCAGGCTCGCCCTTCATTGGAATAACGAGTTGCTTGGTGATCACCTCACCCAATCCGTCATGGCAGAGCTGGATCGTCAGAACCTTGGAATTCTGCCCGATCATGTAGCCCGTGGGCACCACAATCTTCATGCACAGTGCGGCCAAGACCACCAACAAGGCCAAGGCGCGATGACGCTGCAGGAGGGCGCGCATGAGGTACATCCACGCGCCCCTTAGACGTGGACGAACTGAATGTCATTACGTCTTCATCAATCGCGATAATGGCGGTGTTGATGATGGCTATTTGGTCCCAATCGGGAACAAGCCATGCCTTTGGCTATCAAATTCTACAGCGAACCTGGCCAAATCGTGGTCGCTCGAATGCCGCTGCTCGCGCTGCCTCCCCCCTGATATTTCAATCAGAACACGGTGATGAATTTTGCCCGCCGAATTCGAGGCCGACGATGCGGTCAAGCCGGCTTGACCGGCATACCGTACCCGACGGGCGGCAGAAATGGAATATAAACCATTGGTATAACCTGAATTTGTTCCTTCTACGAAGGAGCAAGATCGATGTCAACGAATGGCTATGTGGTAACGCCAAAAGCGGTCGAAACTGGGAGATCGAATCGGCGTCGTCAGAATGGAATTACGAGCGAGAAGGTCAGGCTCGACGGCAACATCGCCCGGCGCAAGGTCAAAGCCAAGGAGTTCTTCTGGTGGGATACCGAACTGCCCGGCTCTGGCCTCAGGGCCTTCGCTGCGGGTTCGAAGAGCTGGTTCGTTCAGTTCCGCCAGCGCGGCAAGCAGAAGCGGGCCACACTCGGCCGCCCACCTGAATTAGGCGCGGAGGAGGCGCGCGTCTTGGCACGCGCGCAACTGGCCAAGGCTGCGCTCGACGGGCTGCCAGCGGCGCCGAAGCCCAGAGGCAAGCGCAGTGACGCGCCATTGTTTCGCGACTATGCGCCGCGCTTCTGGGCCGACTATTCCCGGCACGGGAAACCATCGACCCGCAAGGGCAATCGCGCCCGCATCTTCAAGGACCTGACCGAGATGTTCGGCGACCAGCGGGTCGATGCGATCCGCAAGGCCGATGTCCTGCGCTGGCGCGACAGTTGGGCCAACCGTTCAGGTGCGTTCAACCGCACGATCCCGATCCTGTCCGTGATGATGAGCCATGCCGAGCAGCTCGGGATACGCCCGCGCGGCTCGAACCCGTGCAAGGGAACCCCGCGTTTCAAGCGCAAGCTGGTCGATCGCTTTCTCAGCGCCCGCGAGTTCAATCGCCTCGCAGCAAGTCCCCGTGCGTTCGAGGAGAGCAACCCGATTGCGGTCCAGGCGATCCGGTTGCTGATCTACACTGGCGCGCGACATGGCGAAGTCGTGGGCTTGCGCTGGGAATGGGTACAGCCGCCGCGCTTGATGCTGCCCGACAGCAAGACCGGAGCGAAAATCGTCTACCACAATCGGCAGGCGCGGGCTGTGCTTAATGCGATGCCGACCAAAGCCGAGGCCGGCCTGGTGTTCCCTTCGCTACGTGGTGACAAGCCAATTGCGCTCAGCATTCCTTGGCTTGCAATCAGACAGCATGCTGCCTTGCACGATGTCCGGCTGCACGACCTGCGACACAGCTCCGCCTCAATCGCCATTGCCGATGGGATCTCGCTGGTCGTGACCGGGAAGCTGCTTGGTCATGCGCTGGCTGAAACCACCGAGCGGTATGCCCATCTTGCCGACGAAGCGATCGCCGATGCTGCCAAGCGCGTTTCGGGCTCGCTCGCCAAGTGCCTGGGGATCGCAGCATGACCCGCGTCTCTCTGGCTCGCATCATCGCGGATGATCTCGCGACCCCGCGCCGCTTCGATCCGGGCGCACGGCCCGGCGGGAGGCCACGCCGGGTGGTCTGGTCCGAGAAGCTGCCCGGCTTCGGCGTCCGATATTATGCGTCTGGGCTCAGCACCTACATTGTCCAGTCCCTGATGAGCGGCGTCATGGATCTCACCTGGAGCGAGGTGAAGGGAGGGCGGTTGCTTCTACATGACAGCAAGACCGGTCCCCGCACAGTCTGGCTCGGCGACGAGGCCCAGACGCTGCTCGCCTCATTAGAACGGCGCGGCGGGGCCGATCCGGTGCTCTGGAACAAGCTGACCCGTCGTCCGGTCCGGAGTATTGGTGAGTTCTGGAAAGGCGTGAAGGTCGAGGCCAATTTGCCCGGTGTCCGGATACATGACTTGCGCCATAGCTTTGCCAGCCATGCTGCGGCCCGCTCCGAGACCTTACCTATGATCGGCAAGCTCGTCGGCCACCCGCGGTTGCAGACGACATCGCGCTATGCGTCATCTCGATGACGGTTCCGTACTCGACGCAGCCGAACGGATTGGTGAGCTGATTGCCGATGCGATGGGCGAGGATCATTCATTGAACCATAATACTATGTGTGATATCGAAATGCCGATCCATGACCGGTAAGCCGCGAACCCGCATCTACAAGAACCGCTGGTTTGCGAAGTTCGCGAACCGGGAAGGGATCAGCGATGCAATGCTTGTCGCGGCCATCGATCAAGCCAGTCGCGGCCTGATCGACGCTGACCTCGGTGGCGGCCTGACAAACAGCGTGTCGCGCGCGAAGGCGGAGGCAAGTCCGGTGGCTACCGCACGCTGGTCTTCTTCCGCCAAGAGGAACGGGCCATATTCGCCTTCGGCTTTGCAAAGAGCGATAAAGCCAACCTCAGCGCGGCCGAGCTGAAGGTTTACAAGAAGGCCGCGAAGATCGTGCTCGCGCTGACCCAGGCGCAGATCGATACCGAAGTGCGTGAGGAAAGACTGTTCGAGGTGAATGACGATGCCCAGAACCTATAAGAGCGAGGCGCTCGCTGCCGTTCACGAAATGATGGAAGGGCTCCATGAAGCCGGAGCCATCGATAAGCGCACGCTGCGCGAGTTTGATGACACATGCCTTGTCCCGGCAACGCCGCTCCAGCCTGAGGAGATCAAGGCTATCCGCGAGGCGGAGCACGTCTCGCAGCCGGTCTTTGCGCGCTATCTCAATGTCTCGAAGAACCTTGTGTCCGATTGGGAGCGAGGGAAGAAGCGACCTGGCGGGCCGGCGCTGCGGTTGTTGTCGATCATTCAGCGCAAGGGCTTGGAGGCAGTCGCTTAGTCGGCTCTTGCGAACTGACCGGAACGGCAGGTTGCAATGTGGGAATTGCGGATAGCTGCCTTATATCGTCAGGCGGCTTGCTTCGATATTCCTTCTTCCTGACGAGCGAGTTTGTCCACGAGACGGTTGAACAGCGTGACGCCACGGTCATGGGTGGTGGGCATGATTTGGGCATCGGCGGTATCGTCGATCACGCGCTGTTGTGCCTCGATCATTTCCTTGTCTTCAGCGAAAGCCTGCGCGGCGATACCCATGAGCCTGTCGCGCACGTCAGCATCGCCTTGATCGTACCGCGGGCCCCAGGAGAAGAAGTAGCGCGCATTCTTGTCCCTCATCGGCGTTACCGCCTGACTGGTAAATGTCACGCCACTCACCGCCTTTGACAGGTCCGGCGGGCCATGTTCAAAAGCGCTTGCGGTTCCGAGCGGAAACACGCCACCCGTCATCAATAGGATGCCGGGGATCAGGAAGTCGTAAGTCATGAAGCTGTCCATCGGGACATCGCTTTTGCGTGAGGATGAACCAAGGGTGTTCTCGATCCACCGTTCATAGCGGATCCCCCGGTCCAGCGGCGTGATCCGGGCCTGCGTTTCGGCAAATTGCGGACCGGCACCGAAGCTGTTCGCATGAACGAAGGTGAGATGACTGAAATCAAGCAGATTGTCGTTGATGAGCCTTGCTTCGGCAGCATAATCCAGATGGCCGTGCCCGAGAATATAGTCCGGATGATCAAGGCCGACCGCGGACGGAATGAGGTTCTCATCGGCCTTGTCCTCATCGCCCATCCAGATCCAGGTCCAGCTGTGACGGTCGACTACGGGATAGCGCCGGACATGCGCTTTGGGCGGGATTGATTCTTGTCCTGGAATTTCCACGACCCGGCCTTCACGATTGAAAAGCAGTCCATGATACATGCACCGCAAGCCTTCCCCCTCGCAGCGGCCGAGTGAAAGCGGCGCTAGACGGTGGATGCAGCGATCCTCAAGCGCGTTGAGCGTGCCGCTTGCCGACCGCCAGACCACGATCCTCTCACCGAGGATCGAGAGGGCAAGCGGGATTTCCTTTGCCAGTTCATGGGACCATCCGGCGACATACCAAGCGTTGCGAACATATGACATGGCGCGATCCTCCGGCTGCGATTTGCAGAACGCAATTTGACTTAACAGTGTTAAGGAGTCAATCTGCCATACCCATGGCTACTCGCTCTCATCAAACTCTCGACATCGATCGCCTGGTCTCAACGGCATTCGAGTTGCTGGACCAGGAGGGCATAGATGCACTTAGCATGCGTCGGCTCGCGGCAAGGTTGGGAGTGCAGGCTCCGGCGATTTACTGGCACGTCAAGGACAAGGCCCAATTGCAGGGGCTGATGGTCGAGAGAATCTATGCTGCTGCCTATCGCGAGGTCGCCGCAGTAGGGGAATGGCGGGAATGGCTGAGACTATTTGGTCGCGCGCTTCGGCGCAGCTTTGCGGCACACCGTGACGGTGCTCGGCTATGCGCTCTGGCACGACCGGCTGTGCAGGCCGATCCGGCCGAGCGCGCACAACGCATAGCCGCGCCCCTCACTGCGCTGGGGCTCAGTCACGAGCAGGCATTGTCAAACCAGGCATCGGTCATATCCTTTGCACTGGGGTGGGCGACATTTGAGGCGAACGGTCCGATGCACCACTATCTGAACCAAATACTTGACTTTGAACGCAGCTTTCATGGTGGCCTGGACGCGCTGGTCAATGGATTGTCTGAAGCTGCAGTGCGAAGCGCCACAGCCGAGTAAAGGGAACCAATGCCAGCTTTCGGGATCTGGTAGGCCGCGACACGGTGTCTGGATTGAGCGCGGCACTTTCCATCCCACCAGTATCGATCGTTCCGGCGGCAGGCGACCAACTCACGCCGTTCATAGGCGGGTACCTTCAACGAACCAGGCTTGGCAGCCATGTCGTGTGTGAAGATCGGCGGCTGATTTTCGAAGAAGCGCCCGAAGCCTACAAGGATATCCGCGCAGTGATCACTGATCTTGAGCAGGCGTGGCTGGTGCGGGTGATCGCCCGCCTGCGGCCATTGCTTAGCTACAAGACGAGGGCGTCGTGATGGAGGTCATCCTGCATCTGACCTCAGGCGCCGGGCCGCTCGAATGTCGCTGGGTCGTGGCTGAGCTCACCCGGGCCTTTGCTCGCGAGGCCGCAAAGCAGGGGCTTGCCTGCGAGCTGCTCGATGGCGGCGATGAACTGCCCGTCTCGGTGCTACTGCGCATTTCCGGCGCACAGGCATCGGCCTTTGCAGCGCAGCGCACCGGCACTGTGCAGTGGATCGGCAAGAGCCATTTTCGCCCAGGGCACAAACGGCAGAACTGGTACGTGGGCGTATCGCTGGCCCCCGAGCCTGAGACGCTTGTCGATCTGAACGAGGCAGACATCGACTATCAGGCGATGCGCGAGCGGGCCGGGCGGCCAACACGTCAACAAGACCGACAGCGCCGTTCGCGCACTCCACCGGCCCAGCGGGCTGGTGGCCAACGCGCAGGAGCAGCGATCGCAGCACGCCAACCGCAAGCTTGCGCGGCTAAAGCTAGCGATCATGCTGGAGGAGCGGCGCGGGCAATCGAAGGACGAAGCCCGCCGCGTGCAGTGGCAAAGCCACCGCGAGCTGGAACGCGGCAACCCGGTTCGCGTCTATGCTGGCCCCCGGTTTGAACTGCGCAAGCGGGAATCAGGCTAGATCGCGCCAGTCGATACCGAAGCGCGCCAGATACTTGCGCAGCCGGTCGGCGTCGTTGGTACTGGCGCGCTTTGCCCGCGATGCGGCGAACAACTTGCGGCCTGCATCCGAGAGCGAACGGCTGGCCCGGCAGGTTTCGACAACGAACGCCAGCTGGACGCGGTCAAAGGGGTCGAGCGTTTCCAGCGCATCGCCTGCCAGAAGCGTGCCGAGCTCGTCGGAGTGCTGGTCTGTCCCCGACCACAGCCGCTTCAGCCGGGCGATCTCAGTTGCCACAACCTCGCTATCGATCCTGCCCTTGGGGGAAAAGGTCGCCATACGGGTGACACTGGAAGCCAGGTCACGGAAATTGCCTGGCCAGTGCGCTTCGCCGGACGTCGCGAAGGCGAGGTAGCGATCGCGCGCTTCCTTGTTGAAGGTCACTCGCTCACCCTCGCGCTCGGCGTGGCGATCGAGCTCATAGTCGAGGTTTGGCGCAATGTCCTCGCGGCGCTGGGCGAGGCCTGGCAGCGCGAAGGTCCACAGGTTGAGGCGCGCGTAGAGGTCTTCGCGGAATGTGCCGTCAGCGACGCACTTCGCAAGATCGCGGTTGGTTCCGGCGATCAGCTGGAAATCGCTCTCGGCCTCACGGTCTGCACCCACGGGAAGGAACCGCTTGTCCTCAATCGCGCGCAGGATCATCGCCTGCTCGTCGAGCCCCAGTTCGCCGATCTCGTCGAGGAACAGCATCCCGCCATCGGCGGTGCGCAGGAGGCCGGGCCGGTCTGCTGCCGCGCCGGTAAATGCGCCCTTCTTGTGCCCGAACAGTGCCGACATCGCGCTGTCGCCGCGCAAGGTGGCGCAGTTCACTTCGACGAATTGGCCGCTCACTTGCCGCTTGAGTTTCTTGAGTTCAAAGATGCGGCGGGCGAGCTGGCTCTTGCCCGCACCGGTCGGCCCCATCAGCAGTATCGGCGCACGGGTGCGGCTGGCAACCTGCTCGATCTCGTCGATCATCGTGTTGAACGCTGCATTGCGCGTTTCGATGCCGGACTTGAGGAACGAGGTGCTTTCCGCACTCTCGCTCGCAAAGCGCGTGGCAATGCTGTCGTAGCGCGACAGATCGAGGTCGATCACGCTCCAGGTTCCCGCCGCATCGGGCGCACCGCGCTTGGGCTGCGTCTGGAGCAGGCGTCCGGGCAGGTAATGCGCCTCGGTCAGCAGAAACAGGCAGATTTGCGCAACGTGGGTGCCGGTGGTGATGTGGATCAGGTAATCCTCGACATCCGGGTCGAGCGGTTGGGAACGCGCGAAATCGAGCAGCTTGCCGTAAACTTCTTCGAAGTCCCAGGCGTCGGCAAAGTCGATCGCATGCCGCTCGACCATCGTTTCGGGCGAGACCGAAGCGATGTCCTCGCTCACATACTCGGCCAGGCGGCTGTGCGCCGAGCCGTGGATCATCAGGAACCGATCGACCCGCAGGTCCTCGTGCATGCACAGGCCCACCGATGGCCGCCACTTCATCCAGCGTGACGGACCGAATTTTGAGGCATCGAGGGTCGAGCCGAGGAAGCTGATGACTGTGGTTGGCTTCATGCGCCAAATTTCTATCATCTTATCCTATGAGATACAAATTTTGAGCCCTGCCCAATTTCCTGAAACTCTAGGATGAGCAATTCATCCAGAAAATAGCAAGCTATATCAGATGGATATGAGGAATCTACAGGCCCGCCATCAAAACTGGCACGCCACCTGCAATTACTCTGGTGTCGGGTCGGTCGAACAGCCCGGCACAAGCGGAACCAAGAGGCGGCCGGAATGGGCCGGCCGCCTCCGAGGTCCGAAAGTTTCCAAGGAGTTGGACTATGGCCAACAAGAACCTTTTCGCATCGGCACTGTCGCGGTTCCTGCCGCGCGCCGACACGGTAAACCAGGCGGGTGGGTCCGCCTATGCCTATAGGCCCGAAGCCAAGCTGGCCCAGCTTGCCGCAACCGGCACGCTGTCCGACGGCTTCTACTCGAGCGCGGAGACCCAGCTCACCGATGTCGTGTTGGCGGCCAAGGACGTCGATCCGGAATGGGTCGCCAAGTGCGCCGTCTATGCCCGCCGGTCGGGTGCCATGAAGGATATGCCTGCCTTGCTGGCGGCCTACCTGACCATGGCCGATCCCGACCTGTCAGTGCGCGTGTTCAAGCGCGTTATCGATAACGGCCGTATGCTGCGCACTTTCGTGCAGATCATGCGTTCGGGTCAGGTCGGGCGTGCCTCGCTCGGCTCCCGCCCGAAGCGGCTTGTCCGCGAATGGCTGGAGCAGGCGTCGATGGCGCAGCTGATGCAGGCTGCGACCGGCAACGATCCGAGCCTGGCGGACATCGTCAAGATGGTCCACCCGGCTCCGGCCAATGCCGAGCGGCGCGCATTCTATGGCTGGCTGATCGGCAAGCCCTACGATGTCGCCGCCCTGCCCGCCGAGATCGCGGATTTCGAGGCTTGGAAGCGTGCGCCCTCGGGCGAACTGCCCCAGGTGCCGTTCGAATGGCTGACCGCTTTCCCGCTCTCGCCTGAGCAGTGGGGACAGCTTGCCACCCGCATTGGCTGGCAGGCGCTGCGGATGAACCTCAACACGCTGGCGCGCAATGGCGCGTTCGCGATTGAAGGGGTCACCGAAGCGGTCGCGGCTCGGCTTGCTGACAGGCAGACGATCGCCCGCGTTCGTCCGATGCCCTATCAGCTGATGATGGCAATGGGCCAAGTGGGCGACGGTGTGCCACTCGCGGTGCAGGCAGCGCTCGAAAGTGCGCTCGAAGCATCGCTGGCCGGTGTGCCGCCGCTCGAAGGCCAGGTTGTGGTCTGCCCCGACGTCTCGGGCTCGATGAGCTCGCCGGCGACGGGTTACCGCAAGGGGGCCAGCTCGAAGGTACGCTGCATCGACATCGCCGCGCTGGTCGCTGCTGCCGTGCTGCGCCAGAACCGCGATGCCCGGGTGATCCCGTTCGAGGTGGACGTGGTCAAGCTGAAGCTCGACCCCAACGCCCGTGTTGCCGTGAATGCGGCAAAGCTGGCCGCGGTCGGTGGCGGCGGGACCAATGTCTCGGCTCCGCTGGCGCGGCTCAACAAGGAGCGTGCGCGGGTCGATACGGTGGTGATCGTCTCGGACAACGAGTCTTGGGTCGATCCTTCGCGGCCCAAATGGTCTGGAGGGGGCGCCACGGCGACGATGAACGAGTGGAACAAGCTGAAGGCCCGCAACCCGGGTGCGAAGCTGATCTGCATCGACATCCAGCCCTATGGCTCCACGCAGGCCAAGGACCGGGCAGATATCATGAATGTCGGTGGCTTCACCGACGCGGTGTTCGACGCGATGGCGCGCTTTGCCTCCGGGCAGTCGCGCGACTGGATCGAGATCGTTCAGAATACGGAGGTATGAAGGAAAAGGGTCACGGCGAATGCCGGAAGGACTACATTGGATTTGTGTGTCGCGGGTTCGAGTCCCGCCTGCCTTTTGGGGCAGTAGCTCAGTCGGTTAGAGCAACAAACGCCGCAAGGCGGTCGTCTTTCCAATCCTGGTCGCCGTGACCCTTCGACAGAATTCAGGAATTGCCGTGGCGAATGCCGGTGGGACTACATGTCTCCAAACCGAAGGTCCGACGAGTAAAGCGCCCAGAACCGCTCGCGGTGACGGGAGATGCGGGTTCGAACCCCGCCGCAGACACGTAGCTTAAGGACCGCGTCTTGCCATCCCTTGTCGCGACGGCAAACCCAATTCACGGCGAATGCCGGATAAGGACTACATCCTTGCACGATGCAGGTCGCGGGTTCAAATCCCGCCGGGTCCACCAGGTGCGGGCCCGTAGCTCAGCGGATAGAGCGGCGCCCCTTGTGGGCAATGTCTTTCCCACACCTCGTCGCCGTGAAACCAATCAATGCTGGCGAATGCCGGCGGGACTACATCGGTAAAGGCCGAAAGGCCGAGCGGTTCGATTCCGCCCCGGAGCAATCCGGCCAGGGTTGCAAAGGCATGTCTCGTCAAACCTCGTCGCCAGTACCTGCAATTCGTCGGCGAATGCCGGTGGGACTACAAGGGTAGAGCACCCGCCCTTGCGGCGGGAGGTCGGTGGTCCGAATCCACCCTCGGAGCAATCCGAAGTAGCTCAGTAAAATGTCTCGCCACACCTCGTCGCCGACACCATGATGAAACACGGGAGGTCAGCGATGACCAGTACGACTTTTGAATTCCAGGCCGTCGAAGGCGGCGTGCCGATCAAGATGTGGACGCGCGGCGTTCCGGTTGACGACAAGGCGCGCGAACAGCTTTCACGCGCTGCGAAGATGCCCTTCATCTTCAAGCATGTCGCTGCGATGCCCGACGTCCATGTGGGGATCGGCGCTACCGTCGGCTCGGTAATCCCGACCAAGGGTGCGGTTATTCCGGCCGCCGTTGGCGTGGACATCGGCTGCGGCATGATGGCCGCGCGCACCTCGCTGATGGCGCACGATCTGCCTGACAACCTAGAGGGCATCCGCTCGGCGATCGAGCAGGCGGTGCCGCACGGGCGCGATGTCGGGCGCGGCAAGCGCGACAAGGGTTCGTGGGGTTCTCCGCCCCCGGCGATTGTCGAGGCTTGGGCCATTCTGTTGCAGCGCTTCGAGCGGATCTGCGACAAGTTCCCGCGATTGAAGAACACCAACAACCTGGTGCATCTCGGCACGCTGGGAACGGGCAACCACTTCATCGAACTGTGCCTCGATCAGGAAGCCCGGGTCTGGATCATGCTCCATTCCGGTTCGCGCGGGGTGGGCAACGCGATCGGCTCGTTCTTCATCGAACTGGCGAAGCAGGACATGCGCAAGTGGCACATCAACCTGCCCGACGAGAACCTCGCCTACTTCCCGGAAGGGACCGACCATTTCGACGATTACGTTGAAGCGGTCGGCTGGGCGCAGGACTTCGCCGCGCTGAACCGCCGCATGATGATGACCAATGTCATCGCAGCGCTGCGGGGCCAGATCGCGAAGCCTTTCGATGCCGAGCTTGAAGCGGTGAACTGCCATCACAACTACGTGACGCGCGAGAACCACTTCGGCGAGAACGTGCTCGTTACCCGCAAGGGGGCGGTGCGCGCGGCCAAGGGCGTGCTGGGAATCATCCCGGGCTCGATGGGAGCGAAGAGCTTCATCGTGCGCGGGCTGGGCAACCCCGAGAGCTTTGACAGCTGCAGCCACGGCGCGGGTCGGATCATGTCGCGCACCGAGGCCAAGAAGCTGGTGACGCTCGACGAGCACATCCGCGACACCGAAGGCGTTGAATGCCGCAAGGACGCCGACGTTATCGATGAGACGCCCAAGGCCTACAAGCCGATCGAAGCCGTGATGGCCGCCCAGGCCGATCTGGTGGAGATCGTCCATACCTTGAAGCAGGTGGTCTGCGTGAAGGGGTGACCCCCTTTGCGCAGACAGCTTTGGGGATCGCAAATGCGGGATTGGGTCAACGAATGGGTCCAAGAGGGCATGCTCTGGATTTGGCAGTACGCCAACACCAGACGAGGTTGGAATGGTTGGCACCTCGCTGCCGATCCTGAAGGTTGCAGGTCAATTCGCAATCTCTTGGACCGAATGAACGCTGGCAAAGAATGCCATAGAAGTCTGAAGTTGGAGCTTGTTTCGGAATCCCTGCTCAAAGGAATCGGATACGACAGGAAGTGCGCGCGTCAGTTCGACAAATTGAAGATTCATTTCTTGCCTGAAGCGGACGACCTGTCGCTTCATCCTGAAGACGACAAGCTTGTATTGACCGTAGGCAATCGACGGTTGCGGAAGCGGGCCTCTGCATTCGCTGACGTCGAAGTCGGGGGTGGAGATTTCGGAATAGCAGCGTCTGACGACAAGCGCGCCGAAACTTGGATGTTTTGGTGGCCACCACGGCAAGCGCGCTCTTGAGAAGATTGAGAATGAAATGATTACCATCGACGGATCGGAAGGCGAAGGCGGGGGGCAGATGGTGCGCAATTCGTGCGCGCTGTCGCTCGTTACCGGCGAGCCTTTCCGGATCAGCAACATTCGCGGGCGTCGTCCGAAGCCTGGCCTCATGCGTCAGCATGTGACGGCGGTAGAAGCCGCTTGTGTAATCTCGGGAGCGGAATGCTCCGGCCTGACGGTCGGTGCGACCGAACTCGAATTCCGTCCCGGCCGAGTGACGCCGGGCGAATACCGGTGCGCCGTCGGCACGGCCGGTTCGACCGGGCTCGTGCTGCAAACGGTGTTGATGCCGCTTGTACTTGCCGACGGTCCCTCCCGGCTCGTTCTGGAAGGCGGAACTCACAACATGCTGGCGCCGCCGTTCGACTTCATCGAACGCACCTTCCTGCCCGTGATAAATCGGATGGGACCAAGCGTCTCCGCCCGCATCGTGCGGCACGGCTTCTACCCACGCGGAGGAGGAAGGATCGAGGTCGACATCACTCCGGCCCCGCTCGCGCCGATCGACTGCATCGAGCGCGGCGAACAGCTCGGTGTCGCCGGACAGACGGTTTTCACTGGCCTTCCGTTCGAGATCGCCGAGCGCATGCTGGCGCGCGCGCGGCGCGATCTTGGCGCTTGGCCTGACGATGCCTTTGCCGTGCGCGAACTTCCTGCCGATCAAGGGCCGGGCGTCATCCTGATGCTGGAGGCGCGCTATGCCAACGTTACCGAAGTCGTCAGCGGTTTCGGCCAGCTTGGTGTGCCTGCCGAACGCTTGGCCAGGACCTGCGCAGCCCGGATGAATGGCTACATTGAGGCGTCGGCTTTTGCCGGGCCGTACCTTGCTGACCAGCTTGTCCTACCGTTCGTGCTGGCGGGAGGCGGTTCTCTCACGACCGTGAAGCCGAGCCAGCACACGCTGACGGCAATCGACATCGCCAAGCGCTTCACGGGGCTGCGGATCGAGCTGACAAGGCAAGGCGGCGGTGAGCATTTGCTGACCGTGGGATAGGACGTAGAGGCGATCATACGCGCGCATCATTAACCTGCCCATCGCGCCTCTATTGGTCCAAGCCGCCATCCCCTTTCATGACTAATCCACGCCCCTGACCGAACCCGGGCAGGCCATGCGACGCGCGCTCATGCGGACCGTGTTGTCATGCTGCGCATGCCTGCCCGCACCACTCCTTCGAGCGACGTTTCCCTCTCTCACGTTCGGTGCAGACCTGACCGTGCCCGGCCTTTTCGGGGCTCAGTCAAAGGGATGGTCCCTTGGACGGAAGAACAGCTTCGAAAGGTCAGCATCATGAAGAACACCGTCACTCTCGTCGGCTTCGTCGGCAACACTCCGGAAGTCCGCACCGCCCAGTCGGGAGCAGCCATCACCAACCTCTCACTCGCCACTACACGCAGCTTCAAGGATAGCGAAGGCAACCGCCAGACCGAGACCGAATGGCACCGGACCACCTGCTTCAACGGTGTCGGCAAATGCGTCGCCGAGCACGTCACCGAGGGTGCGATGGTCATGGTCACTGGCCGGATCCACCACTCGCGCTGGACCGACAGCGAAGGCCAGACCTGTTATGGCTGCGAGATCATAGCCGAGCAGGTCGACTTCCTCGCCAAGGCCAAGGAATCCAGCAGCGAAGAACCGAAGAAGCGGCGCTCGAAGTAGCGCCGCAGTCACCGGACAACTTGCTTCAAAAAGCCGCTCGCAAGCGCTCAAATGAGCGACCTCCGCAAGGCTGAGTTCGCGCGTCCAAAATGGCTATTTGCTTCCGTAGAGCGGAACATCGCTCAACTATACCAACTGCCCGGGGTTTCTCTCAGACGCCAGATAGGCTAGGTATCCTGCGGGATTGAGGCTCGTTTTTCCGGAGAACACGAGCAGCAATTTCTAGAACAATACGTGTCCACGTTGGGAACAGATTCAGGCACACCCTACCCGACGGGCTTCGCAAGGATCAGTGACCTCCTTGTATCCCGCCACGACAGCTTGTCCCGCCACCACAGCTGGAGTGCAAGTCGCGAACCAAGCAGTATCACGCTGCCTTTCGAAAGGCATAGGCCTCGCGACCGTCTTGGCGCGAAGCGATCTGAAATCCGGACACCAGTCGGCTCAGCTCGCACGCTTCACTTGCAAGGTTCTGTGCCGCGGCATTGGACTCCTCGGCCATGGCGGCATTTTGCTGCGTTACCTGGTCCATGGAACACACGGTCGCACCGATCTGCGAAACGGTAGCAGACTGCTGCGTGCAACCAGATGCAATCTCATCGACCTGGACACGAATGTCTGTCACCCGGTCAAGAATGCGCTTCAGTGCAACACCGGTGTCGTTTACCAGAGCGACCCCTGCTGAGACCTGCAGGCTGGAATGATCGATGAGCTTGCGAATATCGGCAGCAGCATCGGAACTGCGCTGCGCCAGGGCGCGGACTTCGCTGGCGACGACCGCAAACCCGCGTCCAGCCTCACCGGCTCGGGCAGCTTCCACGCCGGCGTTGAGGGCAAGGAGGTTGGTCTGAAAGGCAATGCCGTCGATCAGCGAGACAATCTGGGTGATCTGTGTCGACGATGCTTCGATCGAGGCCATGGCCTCATTGGCCCGCGCGACAATCGAGGCACTTTCGCCAGCTACCTCCTGGGCCTGCCCAATCGATGCCCTCGCCCGGTCCGATCCGTCGGCGGTAGTATTGATAAGACCAGCCAACTGCTTGATGGCAGCAAGCGTCTCCTCGACATGTGCAGCCTGCCGGACATTGCGCTGAGCCAGATCGTTGGATGCGGCGCCAATTTCCTGCGCTCCGGTCGAAACTCTCGCTGCAGCGCCAGAGACATCCCCAAAGGCACCTGCCAATGTTTCGCTGCTGCGGTTGTAGGCCGCGCGCAGATCATCGAGACTTCCGGCAAAAGGCGTTGCCAACCTGCAGGTAAGGTCACCTGCAGCAAGAGCATCGAGACCGCGCGATATCTCCCTCACGACCAGAGCCTGATCGCGTTCGATCTCGAGCCGGGCGAGCGCTGATGTGCGAAAGGCAATCGCCGCCTTCTGGATGGCGCCGACCTCATCGTCGCGGTCGGCGTCGATCTCGCCGGTAAAGTCGCCCCCGGTCATGCGATCAAGCTGGCCGGCCAGTCGATCAAGCGGCCTTACCACCATGGTCGTCAACGCTCGAAGCGCCCACCACAGCATCGCGCCAAACAGGGCCGAAAGAGCGAGCACGAAAACTTGCGCAAGCGTTCCCAGGACTTCCGCATCTTCGTCTGCCGAATTCGCCATCGCCTCGATCTGGTCTGCGACCGTGTTCTGCTTGACCTCGAGTGCATGAAACGCTGCATCAAGTTCAGGCATTCGGCCGCCTGCGGATTGCGCATCGCTGGCAACAAGTTCGGCAATGCCGGTCGCCGTCCGGGTATAGACGTCGAGCTCTCGGCCGACCCCAGCGAGCGCTTCGGCGACATTGCCTGGAAGTGGAAGCTTCCGGTTTTCCGCTATCGCCTCGTGCATCCGCGCGCTGTAATCGCGCACTTCCTGAACTGCAGCGTCGCGGGTTGCAGCACTGGCGTGAGCATTGAGATACAGCACCCGATAGACAGAGCCGCGAATGCCATCGTGCAGCATGTCTGCCTGCATGTGATTGCGCATCGCTTCTGCAGCCAGCCTCCCTGCGTTGCCCGCCTCGACGAGACTGTGTTCGATGTAGACAGTGGCGCCTGCCTGCAGTGCAAAGGCTGCGGCAATGGCAATGCCCCCACGCCTGATGCGAGTACCTATCGACATGCCGCTCGTTCCTGCTTGCGTTGGTCTGGGTTTGCAGACTTGTCACCTAAGCCTTGGTCGTGAATGCGTCGCGCAAGCGCCGCGTACGGACGACCACGTAGGTCACAGGAACGAGCGCTGAGCTGACAGGGCGTATAGTATTCAGTGCAAGTGATTTTTCCGTTAATGCACAGTAACGATTTCCCATATCCGCCTAAAGTATGAAAAACACGATTTGATATTGAAGTGAGAGAAAAATTTACCTTCGCGGAAATTTGAATATTACTTCATAATCTTATTAATCTATTTAAAATAAATCCGATACTGCCTAAGCACAGTGCGCCATTGGTCATTCCTTTTTATCACAGGAATATTGTCATTGTGACCATGTCATCGCCGGTCCTTGTTGCATGACGTCATCGAGCAAGGCGATACCGCACGACCATTGCACAAGAAAGGCGACCCATGGCAAGCTGACCTGCGTATTCAATGCACTGATCTTGCCCGATCGCTGCAACAACATGATATGATCCAGCCTGACATCGACCTGGAGCCCAGGCGAGCTGCCTGAAATGCTGCCACCAGGCAAATCAATGGCCCTCCGATCATCGCCAGGAAGAATGAAGAGCAGTCCCCCACTCCCACGACCCGCTCCGAACAACCCGA
This sequence comes from Novosphingobium sp. ERW19, assembly GCF_012641315.1. Taxonomy (NCBI): domain Bacteria; kingdom Pseudomonadati; phylum Pseudomonadota; class Alphaproteobacteria; order Sphingomonadales; family Sphingomonadaceae; genus Novosphingobium; species Novosphingobium sp. ERW19. Next base: position 34,772 of record NZ_JABAIC010000016.1, on the reverse strand, counting down.
TTCCTGCAGGTGTCCAGCGTGCCTCGCCGTCCCGGCGGGCAAAGCCTCCCCGTTGCCAGGCCATGGATCACAGCACAGGTGCAGCGTCCGGTATCGTTCCCTTGCGGGGAGCGGGAACCACGATGCCAGGTCTTGTGACTGTCAGTGGCCCCGGCTCGGCAGCGTAATCGTCAAACCCTGCAACAGGGTCGCCAGAGCCAATCTCAAAAGCGCCCCACGGATCCAATGGCTGACCATCTGATACCTCGGTGGAAGCCCCTGGCTGCCCAGGCGCCGCCTCTTCGCCTGACGGATCACTCCGCTCCGATGCAACCCCACCACCGAGACCGCCAGCGCGATCACCTGCAAACGGCCCTCCATTGCCGTCGAAGACAATGGCAACCGCCAGAAGCACCAGGGCGGCAAAGCCTGTCGAGAACTGCTTTTGCATGGAAAAATCCGAAACTGCGGGTTTACGGTGTGCGCCAGGTCAGCACGATCGTACCGATAGCCCTTGCGTATTGGTAATTGCCTGGTTGGTCCGCTCGCGCACGTTGAAGGCACTTTCGTAGCGGATCGTACCGATGACGCCTTGTAGGCTTTCGAGGATGACCGGCCGGTAATCGTAGCTGACTTCGACAAACATCACGGCAGTTGCATTGGCTGCAGTGATGCGGTTGCCGGCAGGTCCCATCCCGGCCGCGAGCGATGCATCCGTGGCCCCGGCACCCTGGAGCCCATAGCGGGGAGCTACAGCAAGCCCGCCAAAGCAGCGTTGCCATGTGATGCGCTGCCCGGCCCTCGTGCCGGATCGACCGTTGGGCTCAAGCGAGGACAGGACGACGCGCCCGCGATTCTCGAATTCGAGATCCTGCCCGACCAGGTTTGCTCCGGCAAAGACCTCGTAGATGTTGGATTCATCGATGCCGGTACGCACGCGGCCCGCATTGTCTGCCACCGTCAGGGCGATCTGGCTGATACGCATGTGCGTGAGCATGAGATTGGTCAGTTCGAGGCCGCCGAGCAGCATGAACAGCAAGATCGGCACGCCCAGTGCAAATTCGACCATTGCCACCCCGCAGGTGCACTGCACGACCTTGCGGAGGATTGCCTGGTACGCCATTTCGCATCGCCTCCTATCGGCAGATTGTCGGGGGAACCCGCTGGCGGGTGTAGGGCTGGTTGCGCAGGGCCGTCTCGCCAGCGATGCTGTACTCTGGCGAAACCGGCAGGAACTGGTGGACCGGAAAAAGACGGGGCATGCGTACCGTAACCCGGTAAAAGGCCACGTCATCGGCCCCGCCCACGCCAAGACGCCCGGCATCGACATCGAACCGGCCATTCTCGTTGAGATCGACAAAGCAGTCGCCGGCATCGTAGGCGCCATTGCGATTGTAATCGGTGACGAGCTTTTCACTGCGGCCCACACCTGAAAAGTCGTAATAGTTGCGGATCTCGACTTCATAGGTCGCATCGCGCGCAACGATGTCGGAGCGGCGCTTGATCGCGCATTGCACCTTCTGCGTCAGCGTGCCGGATTCGCAATTGAATTCGGGCGCCTCGAGCGAGGCGGTGCGCGAGATATCGTTGAGCGCACCTTGCACGACCGAACGCAGATAGGCCTGATAGGCAAGGTCGAAGCTGCCAAGGAGCAGCATCACCATCGGCGTTATGACCAGGGCAAATTCGACCGCAGTTGCGCCCCTTGAACAGCGGCGCAAGTCTGGGAGCAATCTGCAAGGGGAGATGCGTGTCGCCATGGCCGGGCCTACTTGACCAGTCTCAGGGCGCCGATCTGGTTGCCGATCTGGCGAAACCTTGCAATGAGCGCTGCACCGTCGGTCGATGTCGAGGCCTGGTTGCTGTTGCTGGCACAGCCGGTCAGGTTGGCGTTGAGCGCGGTGTCGAACCCGATCACCCAGACCGAGACGTTGAGGTTCTTGGCGGCATTGCAGATCATCCGGAACCGCTGCTCATGGCGGGCAAGCTGGCTTGGACAGGTCCCGCTTCCGGTCACGCGCATGTCGTTCTGCTCAACCCCATAGGCCGTCAGGACATTGCAGTAGGCAGTCTGCAATCCGTCGGTCATGAAGATGATATGGCGGTTGCACGGCATAGCATTGTATTCATCGCACCCGTCGCCAAAGACGCCCGCAGTCGAGATGAAGCGCGCTCCCCAGATCATGCCGATGTCATGGTAGGTGCCGCCGATCGGCTGCAGGCCGTTGACATAGTTCTGCAGGGCGTCCCGGTCCCACGACTGCAGTCGGCGGGCCTCTGCCGGGCAGGCGTAGTATCCAAGGTTTGCAGCGTAGTTCAGGATCCACCCCGACGTGCTGGCATTGCCAGTGATCGTCTGCGATGCGCTTCCGGCACTGCGGGTATAGACGACGTCAGGCAGGGCGGGCCTCCAGCGGGTGGCATCGCTGTTTGGCACGAGGTTGACATCGAGATCCTGAGCCTCCGCCGGGATCGTCAGGCTCGTGCCGCCATCGATCGCAGTGGTCGTGTCGCGCTCCTCGATGCAGCCGTTCCACGACACCTGCGAGGTCGTCAGGCCGCTCACCTCGGAGGCAAGCTGCTGCAGGTTGAAACTGCTGCCCGCGCTCGGCACAGTCCCGCCTGCCGAGTTGGCAATCACAATCGATCCGTCGGGCCGGATATATTGCGACGTGTCGTAGGCAACTTGCCGATAGGTCCAGTTGGTAAAGCCGTAAGCCGTGTCGTAAGTCGTGGTCGCAACGGTGCGCCAGCGCCGGCAGCTGCGATTGGTGCCCGTCGTCACCGGCGCGCCGCTCCAGCCCCAGTCCTGGGTCGCGTCGTAGGCCGTGTTGGTCGACGTACCACCGTAGGAGGTCACCGTGGTCGCAACCGGTGCCGGCCCACCGCCATTCACGCGCGCCGATTGCACCCATGTCTGGCACTGGCTGGTCGAGCGTGTCCTCGTTGTCGGACTGTCCGCGCCTGCACCGCTGCTGCCATTGTAGTATTCCCACGAACCCGCACTGGTCGGGGCGTTGGCGATGTAACCTGGCGTGTTGTAGTTGGCCACGCGCGATGGATAGGTGGTCTGCGTTCGCAGCGAGTCCGGATTTGCCGCGTAGAGCAACCGGCCGACATTGACCGTGCTCGAATAGGGCACCAGTCCATATCGCAGCCGCAAGCCCTGACTTTCGAGCATCTGCTGGGTCGGGGCGAGTTCGTCATAGAGGGCCATCACCGCGCTGCGCAGGGCCGCAATCTTGGTCGAACCGTCAATCGGGTCGGCCATCGATCCGGTCACGTCGAGGACCAGGACGACGTCGGTGTTGACGAAGTTGAGCGATGCATCGCAAGTGACACTGAGCGGGATGGCCTCGAAGCCGAAGATGTTCATGATCACGGTGGGAAGCTGTGTGGCTGCCTCCACCCGGATGACGCCAGCCTCGGGCCGTGAAATCTCGGGCGTGAACGGCGCCGTGCTGAACGAGCCTTGCGGGAAATTGAAGCGGAAAAACTGTTGACCGGTCTCGCTCACCGACGTCGAGAAGGTGTCGTTCTGCATGACACGCCGGGCCGCCAGCGACGCTGCATCGCAGGCGCTTTGCAGCCGTGTCTTGGCCATCGTTGCACGACTGAGGTCGACGGCGCTGCCGACAAGGATCAGCAACGGGACCAGGGCAGCTGCGGTTATCATCAGGATATTGCCCGAGCGATCGCGCAGCAGGGCGCCAAGGCAGAACAGAAATCGGGCCATAGCACCACACGCTTCGCTGCGCGGACAAGGCCGCATCCAATGCGAAGGGAGCTAGCCATTCGTGGTGAATGGATGCTTGTCTCCAGATTACGGGAACTACGTAGTTAGGAGATTTTATATTAGATGAATTTATGAATAGGATTCAGATGTCACAGAAAATATTCGATAATAAGCGATATGGATGATCTATCCTCAAGTTATAAAACCGTCATCCTGTAACCATAGATAGCGGGTTCTCCTCAAGCCACTGCCTGGGGGTAGGCGATGACCACGTGAGGAATCGAGAAGCACTTGCCTCGATCATGTCAGGCGCACGGCAAGTAGCGCAAACGCTGATCCAATGGAAAATCTTCCCTTGCACCCTGCCCTGCATTAGATTTTGCAGCGATGGGTGCCAGGACAAGCAATCACGATCTTTGGCACTACGTGCCGGTTGTGCTGGGTGGCGACCAGCCGTTCGATTTGAGGGCTGCTGTCCAGAACGTTTCGCGACTGCGCCAGGGCGATCGCGTCATCATCGGCCTTGCCTCGACACCTGCCGATGCATCGGCCGTACGTGACCGGGCCGGCAATCTCCTTGGACTCCTCTCTCGTGCGGCACCCGTGCAGGCCGAGAGTGCCACTGCAGCTCTGCCAGCAACCGCCCAGTTCGAGCGCACGCTCGAACTCGGCTTCATGATCAAGATACCCAAGCTCAGCAAGCCGCAGCAGTCGGTCAGCCTTGTCTCTCCTGGCTCCGACAGCACCAGAAGAGCTGGTGAGGGTGTTTCTGGCGACCGTAATGTCGAGCGAACCGACCAGCCCGCCCATCCCAGCCGAAAGGGCTCAACGGCCCTCTTGGCCGTTGAACCGTTGCGATAGACCGGCGCTGGCCGGCGCCGCCGCATCGCAGCGGTCCCAACCTGGCAGGAGATGCCCCGACCAGGCCGGAGATGGACGCGCACGAGCCGGCCGCAAATCGAACGCGCAAGCGCTCAGGCGCCGCTGCGGGACCAGCTTCCAGCCCCCCAAGCTCGCTATCGCCTGGCCTGCCGTCCCCGAGCCTTCCAGGGGCAAGGGATCGCAGGGTTGAATGGTGCCCGTCGTCACCTGGATCAATGGCACAGGTGCTGCAGCTCGTAGAGCGAGAGGTGAACCAGACCTGCCTTCTGGCGTGCCGCTTCCCAGCTGCGGGTGATGGAGCGGAACGGTTTTCCTGTACGCGGATTGGCAATGACATAAGGGCAACCGTCGGTCCGCTCGATCTGGCGCAGAATCGACGCCACGCCAGGGCTGAACGACATCCGGTCGAGCGTTCCATCCGGGCGATAGATCGTCCAGGTCCGGCCGGCCAGGTCAATCTGCTCCCAGCGCGCCGTCAGCAGCTCCTCGACCCGCAACCTGGTTTCGACAAGCAGCGCCACAATCGTTCCAAGACACGGATTGTGGCTTGCCGCTGCTGCTTCGCGCAGCCGGACAAGATCCTCGGATGTCAGCTTGGCGCTGCGTGCCTTGCCGCTCCACATGTGACGCGCAAGCAGCGGCGTTGCCGACCCCGGGAGATTCCAGCGCCTGGCAAGTTTGAACATGTAGGCCAACAGCGCGCGAACCCGGCCGGCCATGACGGGGCCCTGCCCATCCATGCTTTCGAGCGACGCGAGCCAGCTGGCAGTATCGGCATAGGCCATCTCATCCAGGCGGAAGCGACCGAACTGCGGCAGGATATGATCGCGCAGGCAAGCCTCGTGAATTGCGCGTGTATGGGCCCTGTCACCAAGATGCGTGAGGTAATGGCGCGCCAGCTGCTCCATCGTCGGAGGTATGCTTCCGCTCGCTGGCGCGGTCGTGGCACGGCCTGCGACGCCTTGCCTTCCAGGAAGGTCATTGGCCGGGCCCGGCGCCACGAGCTCGATCCCGAGAAAGGCTGCAACCTTTTCGTATGAGGCAACGTCAGCCGGCAGGGGCACGGGACCTTGCGGCAGTTTCGGCACGCCTGCAGCGGCCAGTGCTTCGGGCGACGTCCGATGGCGCGTGCACAGCCCCCCTTGCCCGTCGTCGACCAGCGGACGTGCAAACTCGATGCCGGCCCCGCGACGTGACGTGCGGCGGACAATCGCGCCTTCGAACTGACCATCGCCGAGATCGACAATGAGCTGATGCCCGACGGAGCAGCCCTGGAGGCCCTCGAGCAAAGCTCCTGTCTCGGAGAGATTGCGGATGACCACCGGCAGATAATGGCCGGCCGCGATTGCCCCGGCGCGGCGCAACATCGACAGGCGGCGGCTGCGTTGTCGGGCAGGACCGCTTGGCGACAGCTTCCAGGTTCCGCTGGCGAGCTTGTCGCGCAGCAAGCCCGATTGGAGCGGCTTGCTGTAGATATAGCCCTGGACATGGCTGACCCTGAGGTTGCGGATCAGGTCGAGCTGATCGAAGGCCTCGATGCCTTCGGCCGTGGTCTCCATGCCAAGCGCTTCGGCCAGTGCCACGATCGCGGCAACGATCGCGCCGTTGCGTGTTCCGGGCAAGGCAATTTCACGCACGAAGCTCTGGTCGATCTTGATCTTGTCGAACGGGGCGCTCTTCAGATAGCCGAGCGAGGAGTAGCCCGTACCGAAATCATCGAGCGCGAGCCTGACCCCGATTGCCTTGAGCGCTGCAAACATCTGCGCGGTCTGCGCGGTTTCGCCGAGAAAGACCCCCTCGGTTATCTCCAGTTCGAGCCTCTCGGGCGCAAGACCTGCCTGGGCCAGCGCCGATACGACCGTCTCGGGGAAACGTTCGTCGGCGAACTGGTGCGCCGATACGTTGACTGCAACCCTGATCTCGCCGGGCCAGCTTGCCGCGTCATGGCACGCCGTGCGCAATACCCACTCGCCCAAGGGACGGATGAGATCGGCCTCCTCGGCAATTGGAATGAACAAGGCCGGAGAAACCGCACCGCGCTCGGGGTGATGCCAGCGCACCAGCGCCTCGACACCGGTCACGCAGTTGTTGAGCGCGTTGACAATCGGCTGATAGCAGACCTGGAGCTCGCCTCGTGCCAGGGCATCGCGCAAGTCGCTTTCGAGGGCCTGGCGATCGAGGGCCGACTGGAGCAGGTCGGTCGAGAAGAAGGTGAACCGCCCCTTGCCCGCCGCCTTGGCGGCATAGAGCGCCAGGTCGACGTTGCGGATCAGCTCCTCGGCCTCGCAGCCGTCGACAGGGGCAATCGCAATGCCGCACGACGCCCCGATGATGCAGCGGCTGCCATTGACCGAATAAGGCTGCGACAAGGCCGCAATGATATTGGTGGCAAGGCGCCCAAGATCGCTGCGATCATCGCTGCCAGGCACCATGACCATGAACTCGTCACCACCAAGCCGGAAGATCAGGTCGCGTGTGCCGACCAGGCCGACCAGTCTTTCGCCGACCTGGCGCAGCAGGTCATCGCCGGCCGGGTGGCCAAGCGTATCGTTGACGTGCTTGAACCGGTCGAGATCGAGCAGCAGCACGGCACAGGGCCTGTGCGAGCGGCGACTCGACAGGAGCTCGCGCTCGAGCGTCTGGTTCAGGTTGCGGCGATTGGGCAGGCCCGTCAGGCTGTCGAACAGCGCTAGTCGCTCGGCCTGCTCCGATGATGCGCGTTGCGCAGTGATATCGATGGCCGAACCGCTGTAGCCGACAAACCGCCCCGTCGCATCCTTCAAGGCTTCGGCAGCAAGCAGCCAGCGTCGGCCATACACCGAGCCGGCGCGCTGCACGGTCAACCCGCTGAAGCTGGTCTGGCGTGCCAGGATGAAGCCGAGGGTGCGGGCCGTCTCGTCGCCTTCGCTGACCCTTTCGAGGAGATCGCCAATCTGCACGCCTGCCACAGTGCTGTCCGATCCGGTCAGGACTTCGACGATCTCCGGCGAGATGTAGCTGATGGCGCCAGATGCGTCGGTCATCCAGAACCAGCTCTGGCCCGATTTTTCACAGGAACGCAGCAGCAGCTCGGCGTGATCGCGCTTTTGCAGCGATCTTGGCCATCCCGCCTCGCCTGCCACTGCCCGGTGCGAAAGACGCGCTCCGGCGTCCTGCTCCAGCTTCTGCACTGCTCCGTCTTGTGTCCTGAAAAGCCTGAAACCAACCACGTCCCGTTTCCCGCCGCCGGAGATCGCCGGCCAGACATGGTGGGTTAGGCAGGAAATGGTAAATTGCAGGCAAATAGGCTTGGAACGCTTGTGCCCACTTTCTGCCAAATCCCTGTTATCGAACCCAAAAATACTTTGGCAACGAAAGCCCCTGCCGTCGCTCCAAGGAGAACTGCACCACTATCGTCAGTATGCAGAGCGCTATTCACAGGACTATTCTTGTCCTTTTATGCCGTATGCTCGAATCAGTCCGATATGGACTTTCTGCTTCATCAGCGCGACTTGCCGGGCGTCGCAAAACGCCTGACCCTGGCAGATATGCTCAGGCATGAAATCGACTTGCGGGCCGGCGCGAGCCTGCAAGGGGTCGCAAGCAGGTCATCGCCGGGGCACTCGCAAGTTGGCAGGCTGCAGCGGTGGCTCTCGAGCAACCTTGCGGAAAGCACAGCGAGCGCACCTGCCACAGCGCTCGCAGCAGGCACGAGCAGCCCGCGAAACTCCTGCGTCTCGCAAGTGTTGGCCGTGCCGCCCGTTCCGGTCCGGCCCGGCGGCTTTCGCAACCCTGCCCACCCTCGCACGCCTTGCCGCCGTACCGCACTGCCATCCTGCCGCTTGCCCGCGCTGCGCTTGTCGCAACCGTGTCGGCACATGCCAGTGCCGAGGTCGGCTTGCCCGTCGAGCATCGATGCGCCCTCGGTGCCTCCCATGCGATCCGGCACGTGCCGCGCATTGTGCCGCACCTTGTGTGGCATCTTGTGTGGCGCATTGCGGCCTATACCAGGCAATGCCTGATGCAACGAGCTCGCTCGCCTGCCAGACCTGTCGGCGAGGATCGATCATGTCGTCTCGCCAGGTCGAATAGCGCGGCGTAGATCCCGGCCATACCGGTGTGACGTTCGGACTTGATGCTGCCCACCCAAGCTTGCGAGCGAGCATGAAATTGTCTCAGGTCCCGGGCGCCTGCACATCCTGGCATCGACAGTGCGCACCACCGTTCATGCCCGTGAATGCACTTAGTGCCCCGGAAACGTGCCTTAAGCATGTTCGCCCTAGCCCCGGCCTGCGACAAGAGTGAACCCTGCCTGCCACTTTGGATTGCAGTGCTTCGGGTCACCTGGGTGGGGTGTTGCAATGGGAAATGAATCGGTTGGCGGTTTGCGCCTCCTGCGCCTCTTTGGTGGCGGGCAGGACCGTGAGCGAGGCACGCCAGATGTCAACAGCCAGGCTGACGAGCCGTCGGCACGGCCTTCACTCACAGCGTACGGCGTAGCCCAGAAGATGTTGCTCGATGAGATATCGACATTTCTGCTGGACAACGCTCTTGCAGTAACAGCCAGTAACCTGCTGGCTGCCCATAGTGCGTTCTCGGGCATCGACGTCGGGCTGGCGCGAAAAATTCTCGAGAAGCAAGCCTCCGGCACAAGCATCACGCAAGAGTGGCTTGATCTGAACAAGACACCCGATGGCATGCAGGAGGGTGTCAAGAAGATCATCGGCAGCCTTGAGGCTTCGCTCGAGACTTTCGCCTCCACGACCAGGACTGCGCGAGACGCTGTTACGACCTACAACTCCGAGATTAAGAAGCAGGTCTCGCGCGCGACGTCCCTTGATGCTGACAGTGCACTGTCAGCCCTGGGAATTCTGGCAAGGGAAATGGTGTCGAGGACCGAGAATTTCGCGGCAGAAATGAAGCGCAGCGAAGACGAGGCGCAAGCGCTTCGCCGGGAACTCGACAAAGCCCGGCATGACGCCGAGATTGATCACCTTACCGGTCTGCCAAACCGGCGCGCATTTGAGGCGGCTCTCGATCGTCATTACCGCCAAGCTCGCCAGGAGGCCGACCACTTGTGCGTCGCATTCTGCGACATCGATCATTTCAAGCGCGTCAACGACACCCATGGGCACGACACCGGGGACAGGGTCATCAAGGCGATCGGTGAGGCTCTTGCCCGGATCTCTGACGACACTTGTCATGTCGCACGGCATGGCGGCGAGGAATTTGTCATGCTGTTCCGGGGCAAGACCACCCAGGAGGCCTGGGAGAAGCTCGACGCTGTCAGAGAGAATTTCGGTAGTCGCCAGTTCGTCAACCGCGCCAATGACAATCCCATTGGCAAGATCACGTTTTCCGGCGGGATTGCGGATGTCTTTGCGCACAAGAACCCCCGAGACGCCCTGAAAGCAGCCGACGAAGCGCTTTACGAGGCCAAATCCGGTGGCCGAAACCAGATTGTCCTGTCGTCCCCGGTCAATACGAGGTCCCATCGCGGTTGAAGCCTGAGTATTGTCGGCGGAGCAGTTCCCTCAAGCCGGTATCTGCCCCTTCATTGCCCTCACCACGAAAGATCCAGACCGGGCTAGGCAGCGTGGACCGATGCCGCGCGGTCACGGCCGGAGTCAAAAACCGTCCGTTCAAGAAGGCAAGGTGAAGGAATCTGTCGATTCTTCGAGCCGAGCCGACGCCGAAGCGGCGGTTCTTGCCCGGTCCCACTGGGCTTGCCCTGAAAAGGGCCCCGGCAAGGCGCGAGGACGAAGGAATAGTGGGCCTGTTCGGAGGCCGAGCAACGCAGCTAGGGCCCTTTTCAGGGCAAGCGTGATCTGTGCGGCATCCGTCCGCACTGCCTGATCGCCAAAGCCGCCCGAGGACATCTTTGCCTCTGTCAGGCGATAGGCGGACCGGCGCAAACCTGCCGATCTGCCGTGCGTGCGAAGGCAGGCCCAGCGCGGGGGCACTGGCAAGCCTGCACTTCCACTCCCGCCGCGAGCGAGCAAATGGTCAAGACGCCCTGGCGACCCCGACGCTTTATGGGTCTCCTGGAGCCTGCCCGAGGGCAGGTTCGTGCCTGCGAGGTCGTACACCCCATTATTGACAGGCACTGCCCAAGCATCGGCGCGGGTTGCGGATCCCTGGCCACGAGGCTTGATGCCTGGAGGATATGCCGCATGTTGTGCCGAGCCCAGTGCCGCACCTTATGCAGCACATTGTCGCCCAGGCTCTCGAGTACCGGACCTGACCTGCCGGTATTGACTTCATCGCCCGCCTGCAGACCGCCTTGGCGCTTCGTCCGCCTGCACCAGCTTGTTGGCCAGGTTTATCTACGCACGCAGGCTTCTGCCGGACCGTCGGACGGCGACCTGAACGCAGCAGCGCAGCCGCTTTGCAAGCGCCCTCCCGGAGTGTTGGAAAATCTTACAGATGGCGAGGCACTTGCGTCTGATTAACCATGGCAACCTTCCGATAACTGCCACTGGCACAAGTTTTGCTAATCATGGATTAACCAATAACTGCACAGGCTAACGTCATCATGTTGCGAAAGCTCATTCTCTCGACCAGCATTGCCGGGCTCGCGTCCGTCGCAACGCCTGCCCACGCAACCTGGTGGCTCAAGCACACGCATTACTGCAATTGCGGCCATAACGGTGGCTCATCCCTTTGTGGCGGGACCACTTCGGGTGGCACCACCTCGACCTCGGGAGGAACAACCACGACGTCAGGTGGGACGACCACGACGTCCGGTGGCACCACCTCGACATCAGGTGGGACGACGACCTCGAGCGGAGGAACGCAGGTCCCCGAGCCCGGCATGCTGGGGATTCTGGGGCTGGGGTTTGTTGGCTTGGGCTATGCCCGCGCGCGTCGCCGGGTCAGCCGGTCGTAATCCCATCGAGGTAGCCGTTTCCAGGCGCAGCGGCTTCAGGAGTTTCCGATGGGTTCGGCGTAGCAGGCTGTTAAGCTTTGCTCCTGTAGATGATCCCTGCGGCATCGCTCCTATCCATGTCGCAAGCGTTTCATGTCCCGGCTGGCCTCTACGCCCGGCTGCCCGGGACATGTTTCCCGCCCCAGGCTGACACAGTGCTGCCTTTGCACCAGGCATTCTTCTCTTGTTGCGGCAGGGTTCCCCACAGCAAATCGCGCAAGATCGACGCGGAATGATGTTTGAGGTCACTGCCGATCGAAATCACTTGCACGCTAGGGGCGACCGGGGGCGTCACCGATAGACTTGCAAGCTCTTGCTTCACGTTGCTTTTCTCGTTGCAGGCCGGAAGCGGGTGTGATCAGATCGCTGTCCTGCAGTTTCAAGTGCGCAAGTCCTCACCGCCATCACCCTAGGTCCGCCGCCTTCGCGGGAAAGCCAGGCTTGAGCGAAACGCAATCGGCGCCCGGGGTGCCTCGATCCAGTTTGTCGCTGATCACCGGCCAAGGTCCAGGCTATCGTGATCTTGCCAGAGAGCAGATCGCCAGATGCAAACGAGCGTGCCTGATGAGGGAAAACTTTGCACAAGGCCGGGTGGGCTGAAGGGCGCAGCCAGTATTATCAGCCCTGCCGCTCAGCCTCGGCGCACTTGGAGATCGATCGCCCACACTGACAGATCGCGCCACGCAGCAGGAATCAGCACCGCAGCAAAATTGGCGACTGCGCCGCAAGTGGCTGGCTTCGAACACTTGCGGCGCGCAGGTTTCGAAAAGGCCCAGCCTGTCAGCGTTTCGCATCTGCATGCTGAAGGCAAGACTCCAAGCCGATCAGCAAGATTCCATCACTGCAGGCATGCACATGACATGGATCGGTCCGGCCTTTGGGCAGGTTTGTCCCCCGCACGGGCGGACTGCCGAAGGCACGGGTCTGGTGACCGGGGACAGGACATTGCTTGGGTGAATGGAATTCGCAGCCGAGGGGTCGCGCTGACGCCGAACAGGGTGGCCAAGACCTCGTCGCCCGAAGCCTGGGAACCCGGTGGAGCGAAGAGGGGATGAGGTTTCAGGGGAGGCGGTGGTGGGCGCGAGGTTCTGATCCGCGACAGGCACACATCCTCCACGCCTGTGCGGGGTAAGGCGCCGTCTTGCGCCCTTGCCTTCGCGCCTCGGAAGCGACAGGGTAGACCAAGGATGCGACGCGATATCGATCATCTCCCTTCGGCCAAGCAGCGCGAACTGCAGCGCGTGGTCCAGCTGATCTTCGAGGAATTCGAAGATGTTACAGCTTGTGCCAACGCTGCGCGCCGCAAGGCGGGGCGCATTCTCAAGGTCATTCTCTACGGTTCTTACGCGCGCGGCGGCTGGGTCGACGAGCCGCATACCGCCAAGGGCTACAAATCCGATTTCGACCTGCTGATCATCGTCAATCACAAGGACCTGACCGACCGGGTCAAGTTCTGGTCGCGTCTCGATGAGCGCCTGATGCGCGAGTATGGCATCACTGGCACGCTCAAGACGCCGGTCAATTTCATCGTGCATACGCTGGGCGAAGTGAACGATGGACTGGCACATGGCCGCTACTTCTTCATGGATGTCGCACGCGATGGCATCGCGCTCTATGAATCCGATGATACCGAGCTGCACAAGCCAAGGCCCAAGACCCCGGAGCAGGCCCTCGCCATGGCAAGGGAGTACTTTGAGGAGTGGTATCCGAGTGCTGCGCGTTTTAAAAAAGCTGCGGAGTTTTTGGCCGATGATGGAGGCATGCGGGAGGCAGCGTTCAATCTGCACCAGGCAGCAGAGCGCTTGTACCATTGCGTCCTTTTAGTGGTTACATTCTACACTCCACATGTCCACAGCCTCGGATTTCTGAGGACGCAGGCCGAGCGACTTGATCCCCGCCTCACGTACGTCTGGCCATCCGATAACCGCAAACATCGGGCCATGTTCGAGAAACTCAAGGAAGCTTATGTTAAGGCAAGGTACTCGAAGCACTACACCATCGCGGTCGAAGAACTGACCTGGCTCAACACTAGGGTTGGGGAGCTAGGCCTGGCGGTACACGCGATATGTACCGAGCGTATAGGGATGCTTGCGGATGCCCAAAGCAAACAGACCTCGCGTGCTTAACACGACCGCTCACTGACGACCCAAAAATCTCGATTTTGGATTGTCAAGTGCTTCTTAACTTACCGCAGGGGTTCTAAACCCAGTTCAATCATCCTTTGGCCAGCAGACGCTTCATCGTCGCCCGCACATCGTCGGCCATGTCTGGACGCTCCAGCGCCAGCGCCAGCGTGGCCTCGACGAAGCCGGTCTTGCTGCCACAGTCGAAACGGCGTCCGTCAAACTTGACGGCGTGGAAGGGCTGCTGGCCGATCATGCGCGCCATCGCGTCGGTCAGCTGGATTTCACCGCCCGCGCCTTTCTCCTGACTTTCGAGCGTGCGCATCACTTCCGGCTGGAGAATGTAGCGGCCAGAGATGATCAGGTTCGAAGGCGCATCCTCGCGCTTCGGCTTCTCGACCAGGCCGGTCACTTCGGTGAGGGAATCCGAAACCCGATTGCCTGGCGCAATCACGCCATAGCTGGACACTTCCTCCTGCGGGACTTCGAGCACGGAGATGAGATTGCCGCCCACTTCGTTGTAGGCATCGACCATCTGCTTCATGCAGCCACCCTTGCCGCCGGGGTCGCCGACCATCATTTCGTCAGGGAGGAAGATCGCAAAGGGCTCGTTGCCGACGACGGCGCGAGCGCACCAGATGGCGTGGCCCAGACCCATAGGCACCTGCTGGCGCACGGTAACGAGATTGCCCGGCAGGATGCGCGTGGGCTCGAGCACCTCGAGCGCCTTGCCGCGATCGGACATGGTGTGTTCAAGTTCGTAGGCGGTGTCGAAGTGTTCGACGATGGCGGTCTTGCCGCGACCGGTCACGAAAATGAGCTGTTCGATCCCGGCCTCGCGCGCTTCGTCGACCGCGTACTGGATCAGCGGACGGTCGATGATCGGCAGCATTTCCTTGGGGATCGCCTTGGTGGCAGGCAGAAAGCGCGTGCCAAGACCTGCGACCGGAAAAACGGCCTTGCGGATCGGCTTTCGCGAAGTGTCAGAACCCATTTTCCAGCCAATATCCATGCTTTGTTGCATCCTCATGATGCACTGCACAATTGCTTGCACTGAATGTCAAGCAAGAGATTTCAAATACTCCGTTAGGGCCGGATTTGTCATTACAGGACGCTGGCGGTGTTGCTCCCTTGAGGGTTGCATGGATCTGTCCGCACTGGCCGGGCCGGAGCTTGGTTGAGTAGCCCCAAGTTTTCTGGACGCCTTCCGCTTACAAGATCTGCTGCCGTTCGCACTCGACGGGTGACAGCATCCCGTTCCTGACCTGCTTGCGCACCGGGTTGTAGAACATCTCGATGTAATCGAACACGTCCTGCCGGGCTTCCTCGCGCGTTTTGTAGGTCCGGCGCCGGATGCGCTCACGCTTGAGCGACGAGAAGAAGCTCTCGGCGACGGCGTTGTCATGGCAGTTGCCGCGTCGGCTCATCGAGTGCTCAAGATTGTGAGCCCGGATGAACGCGGCCCAGTCCAGGCTGGTGAACTGGGCGGATTCAACCGGTCGTCGCAACACTGGCTTCACATGGCTGCGCGGTGACATCGTTGGCCTGCTGTGCGCGCGGCCGGTGGCAGCGGACGTCGTGGTGACGCCGGTCAGCTCCAACACCGTGCTGGAACTGACCGTCGCGGCGCCAAAGGTGGTGCGCACCCGCATCGGCTCGCCCTATGTGATCCGGGCGATGATGGACGCGACGAAAGCGGATGCGAGCGCGCGGGTCTGCGGTTATGAAGCCAATGGCGGCTTCCTGCTCGGCAGCGCGGTGGACGATCTTGCGCCACTGCCGACGCGCGATGCCCTGCTGCCGATCATCGCGGTGGTGATGAACGCAAAGACCCGTCCCTTGGCCGAAGTCGTGGCCGAACTGCCGCCGCGCTTCACCTTCTCGGATCGCGTTGCCGATATTCCGCAGGATCACAGCGCCGCGCTGCTCGCCTGTTCGGCGAGATTGCCAGCTTCCCCACCGGCATCGACACGACCGATGGCTATCGCATGAGTTTTGCCGATGGTGCGATCATCCACTTCCGTCCCTCGGGCAATGCGCCGGAATTGCGCTGCTACAGCGAGGCTGAGGCCGAGGAGAAGGCGCACGACCTGAATGCCCGGGCGCTGCAACTGGCGCTCTCCCTGCCCGTGCTCGACAAAGGTCAGCATTGAGCGGCGGGCATTACTCAAGCTTATGTGATTCGAAGCTCGTCTTCCCTAACAGGAATTTATGGTTTTTGCTCTGCAAGTCCGCGGCAGGACTACGCTGTCGCGCGGGGACACAGATGCAGTCATAGGCCAATTAATCCTTTGTTTTAAATGGTATTCTCAAGAGAGTGGCGTAAGCTTTTTCGATAGGAAGGCAGCACTTCGGCGTCTTGCGATGGATAACCACTCATTAACCGATACGTACTAATCCTTAGGTGGAAGGGCACGGGGATCGGCCCTCAGCGGAAGAGAACATGGCTCTCGACGCCCGACACGGGTCCCGAACAGAGGGTTAACGAAATGAAGTCCATTGCAATCCTTGCAGCTGTTGCTGCTTTCGCTTCCACGCCCGCCTTCGCTGCAGGCAACACCCAGACACAACAGGGTACCGCAACTGCTACCGTAATTGCGCCGATTACCCTCCAGCACACCAACGGCGCCGCAATCGGCTTTGGCAAGTTTACGACCGGCACCGGCGGCACCGTCGTCGTCAGCCCGACCGGCGTTGGCAGCCCGACCGGCGATGTCACCTTCGTCTCAGGCAACACCAATACTGCGGACGCCTTTACCGTGGGCGGCGAGGCCAACCGGACATTTGCCATCACCACCACCGGCGGCAGCGTCTCGAACGGCAGCGTCTCGATGAGCTTTTCCACCACTCCGTCTGCCGCGACCGGTACGCTCAACAACAGTGGCGCCGCAGCATTTTCTGTCGGCGGCACTTTGACTGTTCCCGGAACTGCCACGGCCGGAAACTACGTCGGCACCTACGACGCCACGGTCACGTACAACTGATGGCTTCCCTGCGTGAGGACGCGATCCTCCCAAGCGTCCTCACGCCAATCAGATCACTCAGGACGACGATGCCAGCCATGCCAGGACAAAAGATCTTGAGGCTTCATGCCATCGTCGTACCTGCTGCGATGGTTCTGGTGATTGCAACACCTGCCAGTGCCCAGAGTGCAGCCAACCAGTCGGGCTCGGGCAAAGCAGAAGTCGTGGCACCACTCTCCATCCAGCCGCTTCTCGACCTGCGTTTTGGGCGGTTCTATCGGCCCGTATCCAATGGCAACCTCACGGTTTCGCCATCCGGCGCCGTGACCGGCACAGGGAGCATGGCGAGCGAAGTCTCGACCCCGCAAGCCACAGGCGGTCGTGGCCCCGGCACCTTTCTCGTCAGCGGAGATCCGTCGCGCGTCTTCCGCATTTCGCTCCCCAATCGCATCAACATTACCAACGGCGCCGCCACGATGCGAGTGAGCAACTTCACCAGCAACGTTCCTTCACGCGGCGTAGCGCTAAGTTCGGCCGGTCAGTTCAACATCACCGTTGGCGCGCGCCTCCAGGTTGCCGGCAATCAGGCCGTCGGAGCCTACAGCGGACGTTTCCCGGTCACGGTTACTTACGATTGACGCTTCCAAGGCAGCATTGCCTTATACGCGAAAACCCTTAGATTCTCGCTGCACGATGCTTTGACGGGGAATGGGGGCATGTCTTGGCCGGTTTTTTGAGGTTGGGTGTCCTTGCAGCGCTCCTAGCTGCACCGCACGGGCCGATTGTCATTGCTCAGGAAGCACCGCAGCCGCAAGCCACCCCGCCGGCAGGATCCGTCGCCGGTCTTGGCGACATCAATCTCTATCCCAAACGGCTCGTCCTGACAGACCGCGATCGATTGGGAACGATCGGCCTCTACAATCGTAGCCCTGCGACCGGCGAATACGAGATCACGATCTCCGATAAGCTGATGCTGCCAAGCGGCAGCATCGTCGACATGAGTGACGATGCTGCCCGCAATCCCCCATCCGGCTTCCGTCCGGCAAGCACTTTGTTGCGGTATTCGCCAAAGTCAGTGCAATTGCCGGGCAACGAGTCACAGACAGTCAGGATCGTGCCGAGGCTGCCGGCCGATCTCCCGCCCGGTGAGTATCGCGCCCATTTCACGGTTTCAGCCGTACCGCCAATCACCGAAGCGGATTCGATCAGCACTGCTGTCAACGGCAATGCACAGGCTGGCATCGGCGTACAGATCCTGCCTCGCTTCGGAATTTCGATACCCGTCATCCTGCGCATTGGCGCAACGACACTCGATGCGGGGATCAGCGAGGCTCGCCTTGTCCGTTCGGCCGAAGACTCTTGGGAGTTCGAGGTGACCCTGACGCGCACCGGTACCCGGTCGGCTTTTGGTGATGTCATGGTTACCGCAACAGGCTTTGCGAGCCCTGTCGCCCGGCTTCGAGGCGTCGGCCTGTATACCGAGATCAACTCGCGTACGGTCCGCATTCCCATGGACCCCAAGGTAGAGCGAGAAAAACTGCGTCCTGGCATGATGGTGACCATCACGTACCTCGACGATGATGTCGCACCCGGTGCCGTACTTGCCCGCAAGGAGATACGCCTGCCGTGAGCCGGGGGTGGCTGCCAAAGGCGGCGCTTCTGACCGGCACGGGCACAGCAATTGCCACTGCGGGACTGATGCTTGGTCGCGGCGACAGGGAACCCGATGCCCCGCCCGGGGACGCCGAAATCAAGAACGAGCCCGAACGCATCGAGATGCCTGCAGTGCAATTTGCCCCTGCCGCATCCGATGGCCTTGGCGCGCGCTTGGACAACCCGCTTTCCAGGACGAACGGGCAGCAAGTCACTGGAGTGCACGGCGCCGTTGGTTCCGGATCGAGGCGAGCAAAAGCAGTCTCGAGGCTGGGTTTGCCGGTCACTCTTGATCGGCCGCGAGACAGGCAACAGCCGGCGGCGCAAACCGACCTGGCGCGCGTCTCAAGGACATCGACCGATCCGGCCCTGACTGACACCGCCTGCGCCGCGTCATGCCCTGCGCAGGCCTCGCCGGAACAGGCTGATCCGGATCCTGCAATCTCGCCGACCTTGGCGCCTGCCGGTCAAACCTCGACTGTCTTTGAGGATCATGAACGCGAGCCGGCGACCGGGTCTAACGGTTCTGATCCAACACCAATTGTCGTACTTCCTGTGCCAGCCTTCGGCGCTGTTTCTGACACTCCTCTTGAAACACGCCCTCCACTCCCCTTGCCCGCTGCAGCATCTGAACCGAAGGCCGACCCCGCCCCGGTCGTCTTTGCCGAAGCCGCTCTTGCCGAGACGTATGCCAAACCTGTTGATAGTCCGCCGCAGACATCCCCTGGAACGCTGCTGCCTGTCGTTGGACCGGCCCCGGAACCAGCAGCAGCACTTGGGCCCGGACCCGCATCCCCAAATCACATCGTTTACACCGATGCGCCCGACGAGCAGACCACCTTGCCGCACCGTCATCACGATGGGGGCGAAATGCTCTGCCCATCCTGCAAGGCGGGCGCACCGTCCCTACTTGCAAGCGCCCGTCAGGTTCCGGCACTATCACTCCGCGCAGAAAAGGACTCCCAACAGCCCCAATCGTCGTCCGCAACCGACAGTCGCTCCGAAACGGGCCGTCAGACGTCTTTTCGTGTCGATGCGGTTTCGATGCCGCAGGCACCTGCTGCCGCTCCGCCTCCGGCCCCAAGCCCAAAAAGGACGCTGCCAACTCCCTTGTTCGGCCAAGGAGAACACCCTCCTGTCCCTGCCGCTCTGAACCGTGCTGTGCCCGCCCCAAGCACTGGCACGCAGGCTGCGACACTTGCGACAACACCGCGACCCGGCCCGACGGCGGCAAATGCCGCCTATTCAGCCTCAGGGACGGGTTTGGGGGCAGGATTGCTCGCCGCCGACACGCCCATGTTCACAGATGACGATGAACTGGTCATTGCCCTGCGCACAGCATCTGGCGAGATCGAGGAAACCATCACCGCGTTCGGCACGCGCCAAGGTGTCTTTCTGCCCTTGGGAGAACTGTCGCGGATACTTGATCTCGCGCTCAGGATTTCGGACGAAGGACATTACGCCAGCGGCTGGATCATCGAGCCTGCACGAAGCGTATCGCTCAACCTTCGCGCCCGCGAAGGCATCATAGCCGGCAAGGCGACACAATTGTCGCCGGCGCTCTTCGCCTCCTATCAGGGCGATATCTTCGTGCGTTCCGATTCGCTCGCGAGCATCCTGCCAGTCGAGGTGAAAGTGGACCTGCGCGATCAGGCGGTCATCATCACTCTCCTCGAAAAGTTCCCGTTTCAGGCGCGGCTCGAGCGCGAAGCCGAGCGTCAGCGCCTCGCCAGTCGGCAAGGTGCCAGCCAGAAAGAGAATGCGCCCCTCGAACCCACTCCCTGGGCAGCATATTCTATGCCTGTCAGCGACGTGGAAATGCGCGCGGTGACCGACGACACATTCGGGTCACGCCTTGAACTTGAAATGCGTGCCGCAGCAGATCTCGCCTTCGTGACAGCGCGAGGCTATCTTGAAGCCAGCAGCCGCGATGGTCTGACAGGCGTCCGCATGGAATTTGGCCGCCGGGATCCGGCAGCAACGCTCCTTGGCCCTTTGCACGCCACACAGTTCGCTATCGGCGATATCGCGACGGTTTCGCAGGCGATTGGCCTCAGGTCCGTGGCCGGTCGAGGTCTCTTTGTCAGCAACGCTCCGCTGGATGAAAGCTCCGTATTCGACAGGATCGATCTTCGAGGGCCCCTTCCCGATGGCTACGAAGTCGAACTCTACCGCAACAATGTTCTGATTGGCGCATCGCGAACCGCGGTCAATGGTCAGTACGAGTTTCTGCAAATCCCGCTCGACTTCGGAGCGAATGTGCTGCGCCTCGTGTTCTATGGCCCGCAAGGTCAAACCCGGGAGGAAGTACGTCGCTTCAACGTTGGCAATGGCCGGCTTGCCGCCGGCGATTTCGTCTATGATCTTGGCGTGGTCCAGAAGGATCGGCCCCTGATCGCGGTCCGCCCTCCCCTCTATCTTGCAACCCCCAGCGAAGGCCAGTGGCGGGCTTCCGGCAACATCGCCTACGGCATGTCTTCCCGTGTGACGCTCGCCGGCGGAATGGCGCTTGCCTGGAACAAACTGGGCGAGCTGCCCGGAATCGCAGGCAACATCGGCATTCGCAGTGAAATCGCAGGCCTGCCCTGGCGGCTCGACGCCGCGCTCCAGCAAGGCGGCGCGCGCGCACTGCGCGGTGCCGTCGCTGCGCGAATGGGCGCGATCGGCGTGTCCATTGCGCACGGCGAGTATCGCGGGGGCTTCATCGACGAGGTACAGGCATTCGAAGATGCCCCCTTGCGCCGGGCAAGCTCGCTCGACGTCAACGGCGCATTGCCTTTAGGCTCAACCGGCCTTCCCTTCATCGCTCGCCTGTCCCGACTGGCCTTCGCCGATGGCAGATCGATCGAAACGGCAAGCCTGCGCACATCGCTGCGACTTGGCACCGCTCTCCTCAGCCCCGCGCTGGAATACAACGCATCGGCTGCGGGCCTGGTGACGAGTTCTCGCCTGGCTGCAAGTTTCGACCTGGCCCTCTTTGCCGGATCGCGCACCCGGATCAGGGCGTCGACCACGGTTGATCTTCTCGGCTCGCCGACATTGTCCCAAATCTCGGGGCAGATTGATCGAACCCTGTCGGCAAGACAGACCGTCCGCCTCTTTGCCTCGCATTCGTTTCCTGCGCGTCAAAGCCAGATCGGCGGTTCGTTCAGCCATCGTTTCGACAACGCCAGTCTGGCGCTCGATGCTTCGGCCAGTTTCCCGACGCACGCTCACTACATCGGCTTGCGCCTGTCGACAGGCTTCCTCCAGAACCCCTTCTCACGGCGAATGCAACTGGCGATGCCGGGAGTTTCTAGAGGCGGACTGCTTGCCGTTCGCACCTTCCGCGACGAAAATGCCAATGGCATCCAGGATGCAGGAGACGCACCTATCGCCAACGTTGCCGTCATTGCTTCAGGCAAGGCCTATGAAACCGACGACGATGGCATTGCGCTCGTGCCCTCGCTCGGCGACGGCCAGAAGGCAAGCTACGGCATTGACGAGGCCACGCTGCCCGACATTACCCTGGCACCAGGCCGCAAAGGCAGCGCCTTCGTCGCGCGAGCGGGCCGGATTCACAGCGTCGGTCTTGGTATCGTGTCCTTGTCCGATATCGAGGGCCAGGCGGTCTATTCAGGGGCAGCCACGCTCAAGGGTGTATCGGGCTTGCAGCTGGTTCTGACCGACCTCGACGGCAATGCTCGCGGCAGGGCGCGCTCGCGCGCTGGGGGCAGCTTTCTGTTCGAGCGGGTTCCGCCCGGTCGCTACAGCATCGAAATCGCCGCCGATCAGGCAGAGCGCCTTGGCATCGGCCTCGCTACCCCTGTCGTAATCGAGCTGTCCGGAAAAGCGGACATCGTTCGTGCGAACCTGCTTGTGAAGGATACACAGTCCCTGCCCGGTCAATGATTCCCGGCAAGTGGCAGTCAATTCCCTGGCGCTTGGCCGATCGCTTGCTCCCCATAACTGCAGCTTGCCACACGCGCGCAACGCTTCATCTCTCCACGCCACTTGTGATGTTGCATTGCAAAATGCAGAGCCTAGACCGCTAGCCGCTGCCGGTTTTGCGTGAAAGTCAGGAAATTCTTGTCGACATGCCACGTTCGACGTTGATACCAATTCTGGCAGCCACATTCTGGCTGTGTGTCGTCGTGACGCTTTTTTTCGCCTTGTCTCCTCGAGGCAACATCGCTGGGGTGAACGACAAGACCCTCCACATGCTGGCGTTTGCAGCCCTGACGTGCCTTGCCTGCGCGGCATTTCCTTTTGCGTCGATGATCCGGGTCTTTTTCTGGCTCTGTCTTCTTGGCGGGGCCATCGAACTGGCTCAGATGATCCCGGAAGTGCACCGTGATGCGGAGCTCGCCGACTGGCTGGCTGATACCTTGGCGATCGCAGGTGTGCTTTTCGCAATCAAGCTGACCGGCTTTCGCGCCTGGCTGGCAAGGTCTGCTCTTGCTGCTTCGGCTCGCGGCTCTGCTTGATATGGCTCGGGCCAACATGGATCTGGCTAGATTCTGGCGGTCCCTGGCCGGTCCGCTCTCCATTCGAACGATTGCGGCCGCGGCCCTCCTGACTCTTGGTTGCATCGTTTCCCTGCCATCCTTGGCCGAAGCGCCAGCTCCTTGGCCAATCCGGACGCGCGAGCGGATCGCGCTGGTCAATGAGCTGGATTTCCGATTGCGCAGTGCAGTCCTGCCCTCGGCCTGCAGAAAACAGGCTCCGGTTCTCGGTGCCGAATTTGATGCCATCAGCAATTATGCGGTCAGTGACCGAGCCGCTATTGCGCAATTGCTTGCTCTGCATGAGCATCCCCAGGCCGTTGCCGTAGCTGAAGGCAGCCCCGCCGCTATTGCCGGCCTGGCGGTCGGCGACGACATCCTGAGCATCAATGGCAAGGCGCCAGCACAACTACCTGCCGTCGGCGGCCTCACCTTGTCCGATCGCGTCCACGACCGCATTGTCGAACAGCTCTCAAGCGGACCGGTCGAGCTACTCATCAAGCGTGGCGGTGCACTCAAGGAACTCGTCATAGCGCCTCGTCTGCTTTGCCCGGGCCATGCCAATCTCTCGACAGCCCGCAACGTGACGTCGCATGAAGGTGGCAACGAGATTCTCGTGACAGCGGGCATGGTCGACTTTACGCGCAGCACCGATGAGCTGGCCCTGGTCATGGGGCACGAGTTCGCTCACGTGTTCCTCGGACATGACAAGGCCAAGTCGCTCGGTATTCGCATGCAAATGGAACGCGACGCCGATGTGCTCGGTGCTGCCATTGCCCGCTGCGCAGGTTATGACGTGGCCAAGGCGCTGTCCTTCTGGGACCGGTTCGGTGCGCGCGACAAGTTCGCCTTTCTCAAACTGCCAACGCACGACAAGGCAAGCACGAGGAAGCAGCGCTTGCTTGCCTATGTGCAGGAAACACAAGCGCAATGTCCCTTGGCAGCGCTATGATGAAACACCGTAATAATCTTGCATTGTGCAGGCTGTGTTTTGCACAATGCGGAGCGGCGTCCACCCGCCCCCGCTCGCCGGCGCAGCTCTTGGCGTCACGCCGCGAGCACCTCATGTCCCCAAAGTGTGAGCAAGCGCACTGCTCCAATGCGGGACGACCCTTAACAAAAGTACAACGAATCACTTGCGACCTTCGCGGGTGCAGCATAGTGTCCAAAATGAAACAAACGATAGAATGGCTTTCCGGTCAGGTCGCACCGCTGGTCTGGAGCACTCAGGGATGAATCAGCACACGGGCATTGCGATAGATAGCCTCGCATCGACAACACGCGGCAGGCGCCCGGTCTCCAAGCACAAGCAGCGAGTGTTTCTCGCTGCCACGCTTTTGCTGACCGACCTGGTTGCGATTTTCCTTGGTCTTGCCCTCGCAAGCATGATCCGGTTCGGGCATGTCTGGACTGGCCTCGATAGCCGCAATATCCTGGCCATTGCACCGTTTTACGTGATCAGCGCTGTGGCCGTACGAGCGCTGAGTGGCGAGGCGCTGATCAGGCTCGCCGAGACGCTGAAGCGAGGCATGGTGGCACTGGGCGCTACGGCATCCATGCTTCTCTATCTTCTCTTCGCCACCCAGGACGGCGACCAGGTCTCAAGAGCTCTCCTCACCCTGACATTTGCTTGTGCAGCTGCCATGCTTTTGGTCCTCAGACCGCTGCACGTACATTTCGCACGGCATCACCTCGGTGGTGAACTCTATTCGGTCCTGGTCCTCAATGATGGCGTGTTTCCTGCATCGCTGGGACGCCACATATCGATCAACGTGAGTGGTCGCTTCGATGCCGCCAACCCAAGCGCAGAGGACTACGACCGCCTTGCCGGTCTGCTGGTGTGTTGCGATCGGGTTGTTGTGCGTTGTACCCCTGACAAGCGAGACCTTTGGGCCCACGTCCTGCAGGGCATGAATGTGCACGCCGAAATCATCGCCCCGGAAATCACGCAAACTCGGGCTATCGCCGTCAGTTCGTTCGCGGGCCGTCCGACCTTCCTTGTGGCAAAAGGACCGCTCAATCTGCGCGACCGCATGCTCAAGCGCGGCTTCGATATCATCGTCGCGGCGGGCGCCTTGCTGTTCCTGGCGCCAGTCATGCTGCTCGTCGCTGTTGCCATCCGATTGGAAAGCCCGGGACCAGCGCTTTTCCGGCAGAAGCGCATTGGGCGCCAGAATCGCCTGTTTGACATCTTCAAGTTCCGGTCGATGCGCGTTGAAACATCAGACCTTGGCGGACGGCGCTCTGCAACGCGCGACGATGATCGCATTACGCGTGTCGGACGCTTCATCCGGCGCACTAGCATCGACGAACTGCCGCAGCTGCTGAATGTTCTCAAAGGCGACATGTCGATTGTTGGGCCCCGCCCACATGCCGTGCATTCAACCGCAAAATCCAAGCTGTTCTGGGAGGTTGACGAGCGCTACTGGTATCGTCACGCGTGTAAGCCTGGCATTACCGGTCTTGCTCAGATCAGGGGATATCGCGGGGCAACGCATGAAGAGCGCGACCTGACCGACAGGCTCGAGGCTGATCTGGAGTATGTTGGGAAATGGTCGTTCTGGAATGATGTGGCGATTATCTTGAAGACGGTGATGGTTGTTGTTCATCCCAATGCGTATTGACGGGCGCATCATTATGATATGTGAGCTCGATAGTCTTGACTAGATAGATGCGTAAGTGACTTACCTAGTCGACGGGAATAATTTGTTACCAAGGGGCACAGCTAAATGTCAGGCAACCATAAGAGCCGCAGGGGCTTGATCCTCGCCGGCGGTTCGGGAACGCGCCTCTATCCGCTGACACGTGGCGTCTCGAAGCAATTGATGCCGGTCTATGACAAGCCGATGATCTATTATCCGCTGAGCACGCTGATGCTGGCTGGAATTCGCGATGTCCTGATCATCACCACACCGGAGGACGCCGACCAATTTCAACGTGTGCTAGGCGACGGTTCGGCGTTCGGCGTGTCGATCTGCTATGCCGTGCAGCCCAGCCCTGATGGCTTGGCGCAGGCTTTCCATATCGGCGCTGACTTTGTAAGGGCAGAGCCAAGCGCACTCGTCCTGGGGGACAATATCTTCTACGGACACGGCTTACCTCAGTTGCTTGACAGCGCAAATAATCGTGTCAGCGGAGCCAGCGTTTTTGCGTATCGCGTCAACAACCCAGAAGCATATGGCGTGGTGGCGTTCGATGCCGATGGCCGCGCCAGTTCGATCGAGGAAAAGCCATCCGAGCCGAAGTCGAACTATGCTGTGACCGGGCTCTATTTCTACGATGGCACGGTGGTGGACCGAGCCCGCGACCTCAAGCCCTCAGCACGTGGCGAACTCGAGATCACCGATCTCAATCGTCTTTACATGGATGAGGGCCAGCTTTCTGTCGAGATCATGGGACGGGGCTACGCTTGGCTCGATACCGGAACGCATGGTTCGCTGCTCGATGCCGCCACGTATGTGCGCATTACCGAGGAGCGCCAGGGGCTAAAAATCTGCTGTCCTGAGGAAATCGCCTGGCGGCAGGGTTTCATTGGTGATGCAGAACTTGAAGCAATTGCGCAGCCATTGCGAAAATCGGGCTATGGCGAATACCTGCTACAACTGCTGACCCAAAAGGGCCCGCTGTGAACATCATTCAATGCAATATCCCGGGGCCGCTAATCCTGGAACCTAAAGTGTTCGGCGACGAGCGCGGCTTCTTCATGGAATCTTGGAACGTCTCGGCATTTACACAGGCCGGGCTGGACCTGACCTTCGTGCAGGATAATCACAGCCACTCGCAGAAAGGCGTGCTGCGCGGCATGCATTTCCAGAATCCCGGCCCACAGGGCAAGCTTGTCCGTGTGGTGCGCGGCGCAGTCTTCGACGCCGTGGTTGACCTGCGCCTCTCTTCGCCGACCTTCGGCAAGTGGACAGGCGTCGTTCTCTCGGCCGAGAACAAGCGCATGTTCTGGGTGCCTGAAGGCTTCGCCCACGGCTTCCTCACGCTCGAGGATGACACCGACTTCCTCTACAAGTGCACCGCTCCTTACGCGCCACAGCACGAAGCAAGCCTTGCCTGGGACGATCCCACCGTTGGTATCACCTGGCCACTCGAGGGACTGGAAGTGAAGCTATCGGCCAAGGACGCGATGGGTCTTGCACTACATGATGTGCAGGCATTCGCGTGAAAGCACTGATCACCGGCGTCAATGGGCAGCTCGGCAAGGCCCTGCTGGCAGCACAGCCCGAAGGCTGGACCTGCATCGCGCTCGACCGCACGGCACTCGACCTGTCTGACGCCGATGCCATAATGCGCCTGGTCGACGCAGAGCAACCCGACCTGGTTCTCAACGCGGCGGCCTATACGGCAGTCGATCGCGCCGAAAACGAGCCCGAGATCGCTCATCAGATAAATGCTGGCGCGCCTGGTGTCTTTGCCAGGGCTCTGGCAGGAACGCGCTCGCGTCTGGTTCAGGTCTCCACCGACTTCGTCTTCGATGGCTCCAGCGGCTGCGGCTATCGGCCAGAAGATACGCGCAATCCGCAATCCGTCTATGGTGCGAGCAAGGCGGCGGGCGAAGATGCTGCCGGTTCGCAAGCCATTATTGTGCGCACCAGCTGGGTCTATGCTGCGGGCGGCGCAAACTTTGTGCGCACCATGCTGCGCCGGATGCGCGAACGTGACGAGCTTCGCGTCGTGACTGACCAGATCGGCTCGCCCACCTGGGCGACAGGACTCGCGCAGACCCTCTGGGGCCTTGTCGCAAAGGATCGGCCCGGCATCTGGCACCACCGCGATGCAGGCGTTGCCAGCTGGTACGATTTCGCTGTCGCCATCGCGCAGGAGGCGCATGCACTTGGCCTGATCGCAAGGATCCCGTCGATCGTGCCCATTGCCACCGCGGATTATCCCACACCTGCCAGGCGGCCATCCTTCTCGGTGCTTGACGTATCGGCAACGCGCGCGCTGCTTGGCGATTCACACGCCCACTGGCGCGGCCATCTCAAGACCATGTTGAAAGAGGAAAAGGCCCTTGGCTAACCTGCTCGTCACCGGCGGTGCCGGCTTCATCGGCGGCAACTTCGTCCACTACTGGGCGCATCAGCACCCCGAGGATACGATCGTCGTTCTCGATTGCCTGACCTATGCCGGCAACCGCTCGACCATCGCCGATGTCGAGCAGGCCGAACTCGTCGTCGGCGACATTCGCGACACAGCGCTTGTCGAGAAGCTGCTGCGCGAACGCCGCGTGTCCACGCTCGTCCATTTTGCCGCTGAAAGCCATGTCGATCGCTCGATCACGGGGCCCGACGCCTTCATCGAGACCAATGTGATCGGCACGAGCAGCCTGCTCAAGGCCGCGCGCAAGGTCTGGCTTGACGAAGGCTCGGGCAAGGATCACCGCTTTCACCATATCTCGACCGACGAAGTCTATGGCTCGCTCGGCCCCGATGATCCGGCGTTTAGCGAAACCACGCCATACCAGCCCAATTCGCCTTACTCAGCGTCCAAGGCTGCTTCCGATCACCTGGTGCGTGCCTGGCATCACACCTACGGGCTGAATACGACGACGACCAATTGTTCCAACAACTACGGGCCGTACCATTACCCTGAAAAACTCATCCCGCTGTTCATCCTCAACGCGCTTTCGGGCAAGCCGCTGCCGATCTACGGCGATGGCATGAACGTGCGGGACTGGCTCTACGTCGAGGACCATTGCCGCGGTATCGAGGCGGCGCTGAAGAATGGCAAGCCGGGCGAGACCTACAACATCGGCGGCGGCGAGGAGCTGCCCAACATGGCCGTCATCGACCGCATCTGCGCTGAAGTCGACCGCGCCTTTGCCGAGATCGACGGCCTTGCCGACCGCTACCCGCAGGCCCCTGCAGCGCGGGGCCGCGCCACGTGTGACCTCAAGACATTCGTTGCGGATCGCAAGGGCCACGACCGCCGCTACGCGATCGATGAGACCAGGGCCCGTACCGAACTCGGCTATGTCCCGCAGCACGACTTTGCAACCGGGTTGCGCAGCACCTTGCGCTGGTACCTTGAAAATGAATCCTGGTGGACGAAAATTCCAAATTAGAGGGTCAAAAATGGTAAAAAAAATCAAAACCATACATGAAAATATCCGTGTGTGAGAATCCGTTCGGAATATGGATCCCTAAGCCGAGTTCTAATCTAGAAAGGACGATGTTCCGAGATGTCCATAATAATACTTCATAGCTTCCTTTCGATACTATTCTGCGCGAGCACGACTATACTCGCGCGATGCGACGTCCGCTTCTTCGGACTGATGTTCCTATCATTGGTGTATTTCGCGTTCTTCGGTGTTACACCAATTATTAGTGAACCCTACATGCTTCGCAGCCTCATGAAGGTAATACAGATATCAACAATATTTCTTACATCGGCAGTAATTTCTACACTGATAATCTTATTCACAGGCCGGAGACTAATCGTCGACTTCGGCCCACTTCCAGCCAAAAATGTCAACTCAATGCGAGATGCAGGATTGGCCGTTTACATGCTTTCCGCCGCCGTATTTTCAGCATACCTTGCAACACATGGCATTCCGTGGCTCGCTGAAAATCCAAATCTTGCGCGCCATGAATTCGTCTCAAATGCTGGATATTTCCAGATCTTTATGACTCGTGGTATGCCCGTAGGAGCAATATGCATATGTGCCTCAGAATTGGCTCGTAAAAATCGAATCATAACACCACTCTCCGGAGCAATTATCATCAGTTGGCTAGTTCTAACCTTCTTACAAGGTTTTCGAATCCACCTGATGATGGCGATCCTTTATCTCCTGATGCTCTACTTCTACAGTACCCGCAAGATGAGTCTCACAAGATTCGCCTTCATCGCAGCTTTGATATCAGCGATATTTATAACAATATCTCTCATCCGGTTCGAGAATGACAGCTCGGTAAATATCACCGAAATCATTCAACATAGAATCGGATTCGAACTTCTCTGGGCAACTAACTACTCAGTTCAGCTGTCTGAGATTCAAGGCTTGTGGTGGGGAAAGACAATCTTCATGGA
The DNA here is from genome assembly GCF_012641315.1 of Novosphingobium sp. ERW19. Classification (NCBI taxonomy): domain Bacteria; kingdom Pseudomonadati; phylum Pseudomonadota; class Alphaproteobacteria; order Sphingomonadales; family Sphingomonadaceae; genus Novosphingobium; species Novosphingobium sp. ERW19. Next base: position 5,010 of record NZ_JABAIC010000016.1, on the reverse strand, counting down.
TCTGTATAGCGCCCTACCCGGGCCTGGCGAAAGCTTTGGCGACTATCTTTTGAATTTCGCAAACCCGCGATCTGATATAGTAGGCCTTGCAGCTCTAACTCCCTCCGTCCTTAGTGAAGCTTATCTCAACTTCGGAAACTTAGGTGTCTTGATATTTGGAGCGATGACACCAATAATGTTCGTACCAATACACAAACTAATTGGTTTTCAGCCAGCAATAGGACGTACTTCACTCGTGATTGTACCTATATTGTTAGCGCAAGTTGTCGAAGTAGGTATCGGACAAACCCTTGCCTCAAGAATATTACCTACAGTTGCCTTCCTACTGATTTTAGGGGCCGTTTACAGAATGCAGTTGGGGCTTCGACTGAGAGGTCGAACCTACCGACCAACGATGGCTTGAGAGACTTGAAATGTCCAAGATACTACTCTTCGGAACTCGTTTTGACGTACTCAAAAACGACGATTGGCTTACGACTATTCTTCAATGCAATCCACAACAATTCACTTACATCGTGACACCGAACGTGCAACATTTGACGAAATTACGCCGCTCCGAGACATTGCGCAAAATTTATGAGACAGCATTGTTCCGAATTTGTGATAGTAAAATCATTGAAAAACTTGGATATTTGTTAGGTCATCAACTATGCGCCTACCCAGGCGCTGACTTAGTTAAAGATATTTTAACATCTCCATTGTCAGTTGGCAAAGAAATAGCGATTCTCGGCCCAAGCAAGGAGCAATTTGATGTCTTATGCCGAAATTTCTCAAATCTATCCTTCAGTTTTATAGATGCACCAATGATGGCCGTAGGTGATAAAGCATGGAATGAATGCTTAAAATCCGCAGAATCGATACACTTCGATTTAATCCTAATCTGCCTTTCATTCCCGAAGCAAGAATTCTTTGCAGCCGAATTGGCACGCCGGCAAAAAACTAGGGGTATCGGTTTGTGCATCGGAGCAAGTATTGATTTCCTTACAGGAAAGCAGCGGCGCGCTCCTGCGGCTTTTCGGTCCTTAGGGTTGGAGTGGCTGTTTCGCCTTGGCACCGACCCAATCAGATTATGGCGCCGATACTTATTTGATGTGCCTAAGATTATAATCCTATTTCTAGAGGAAGTTCGTCGTGCCAATGCAAGATGAGATCGTTGACATTGCAATCATACTCGTATCATTTAATTCCGAGGATACGTTAGCGCGTTCAATAGAGAGCGTAATTAAATATTGCCCTAAACGTTATTCTTTTAAAGTCATGGTCGTCGACAATTGCTCCACCGATCGATCAGTGGATATTGTTCGCTCTTTTTCAGGCGTCACTTTATTGGAAAACGGTTCAAATTTAGGATTTGGAACGGCAAATAATGTCGGAATGCGCCATATAAACGCACGGTACTACTATTTACATAATATCGATGCATATCTTTGTGACAATGTATTGGATATTGCGGTCTCAGCAATGGATGAGCAAGCCGATATCGGGGTGTTAGGATTGCCGCTTGTTTATCCCGATAGATCACCTCAGACCTCTGCCTATTCTTTTTCGAGTCCGAGCAAGTGGATTTTACAAGAAATTGGTGCTCCTAAGTTAATTCGTTACTTGCTATCAACTTTCATGGGTGAAAAACTGATACCTGTGCTAGAGCGCTTACCGCATGGAAGGACTTTCGTTAATACGTTTGGAAGATCCGCGGAGTCTCATTGCGATAATAGCTTGATATGTGTGGACTGGGTATGCGGCGCGGCAATGCTTGTCCGAAGGCGGGCATTCATAGCGTGTGGGGGTTTTGATGAGACGATCTTTCTATATGGTGAAGATGAGGATCTGTGCAGAGTTCTTAAGTCGAAGAACTTCCTAACCTTTCAATTACAGTGTACGCCTGTTATTCATGAATTTGGTTGGGGGAAGCATCATAAGCAATCCGGTTCTGTTTCGGATTTAAAATTTAACAGTTTGAGAGTATTCTTGAGGAAGCATTTTAAATATATGTCTGCTAGTTGGATAATAATGAGGTTTATACTTTCATTGCGATTTAGACGAATAGGATAGGGTATCATACCACGTCTTTTTGAGAGCAACTGCTCACGCTATTGGGTAACTGCCCGATTGGGTAACTGCTTATATG
>NZ_JABAIC010000016.1:0-2872 GCF_012641315.1 Novosphingobium sp. ERW19 | reverse complement strand
ATCGTCCTTCGAGGGCGGGATGTGCGAGTTCGAGGATGTCTTGCGCGGCTTGCCGACCAGACCCTCAAGTTCCGTAATCCGCGCCGCCATCCGTTCGATCATCTCGTGCTGGCCCAGAAGAAGCTCGTTCTTCTCAGCTTCGCTCAGCACATGAAGCGGGGGTGGGGCCATCAGCAGGGTGAATCAAACTCCGAGTCACCGCGCAACCATTTTCTGCCAACCTCCTGAGCAGTTACGCCAATGGGCCCATGGGTACTGATCAATTTGCGTTGGCATCACTCCAATATATCAACAATACGGTCAACACTATTTATGGCGTAGCTTCGGCGTTCACCACTAGGCCATATAACTTCAAGATTATCTACCTTAAACGCAGAACCAAGTCCGAAATGTAGCCTAGTATCATCCTGGACCCCCCTGTGCAATCCTCCAGCCTGCACTCTCATCTGTTTCTTTCCATTACTTGTCAAATACACTACTGCGCCAATCCCATCCCTATTACTGCCCTTCCCAATAAGATGAATCTTTAGCCAATGATTTGAATTTCCAGTATTCCTAAAAAGTTGCAATGGGCCATTTGTAAATGGCTCAAGTGACTGACCATTTGAAACTAATAAATCGAGATAGCCATCATTGTTGTAATCAACAACTGCGGCCGAGTCACCTATTCCCAAGCTTGAGCCTTGCGCACCCCTGGCACTCGGATCAAGGAAAAAATTCCCATATCCGTCATTCAAGAATAACATGTTAGGCTCATTCTTAGTAGTCCTAGTGCAAAGAAAGTAAAGATCGATATCTGCGTCGTTATCGAAGTCCCCGGCAGCGACAGAGAAGCAATTACTTCTTGCAGATATAGCTGCCATATTTCTCGAACCAGAAAAAACTCCTTGTGAACTTAAAATGACACGGTTGCTAAACGCCGTATCAGAATCTGAAATTCCGGTTGAACTGAGATCTGTAATCTCTGAATTGGATCTTATTGCGATATTTATGAATTCCACATCACCTTTGGTGGAAAAAGACCAGTATCCATTGGATGGATCAAACTTAATTGATACGCTTCGGCGTAAATTTGACGTATCATAATACGCGCTGTTAACGAGGTTAGATTTGGAAACATTGAACGAGAGGCTTTTCGGATTACTTCCCGAACGGTCGATAAAAATATTACTTGGGCTCCACCAAGTTAACCCAGGAGGCCCAATATCAACAGATAAATCTCCTATTGATCGGAATCTAAACTCTTTTTGGTCTTGTTTAAAATTTATCCGAATTCTAAGCTCATTGCTACTTATTTGCATCAACTCCGATCGTAAATCCCCAATAGCCAAAGCTGCATCATCAATTAAATCTCCATTCAAATCATAAAATATTGAATCTTGCACAGGTTGATATCCTGTGAAACTATAGGTCAATGTCTTATTGACCATTCGCGGCTTCAATATAGTATAAATTCTCTGAGTAAATGGGTAACCATGAATGATGAGATTGGTCTCACTCTGCGCAAGTTTTGCGATCTGCGCATATTGCGCTGCTTTATTGAATTCGATTCCATATTCAGAATTTACGTTCCTAAAGTATCCGTTCTCTTGCCTGAATAGAATAGATGGCCTATCCTTAAGTTCGTAATTCACCACCAGAACATCTAAATTGCCATCGTTGTCGAAATCGAACCACAGCGGAAGGCGCCCTCTACCTTCGGGGTCATTCACACCCAATTCAATCCCACGGTCCACTAGCTTGCCGTTAGCGTTGACAAAAAGTCGATTATTGCCCCTGCCAAACCCTCTATCGGCTCCAACTGTTTCAAAAAGATCTTCATCACCATCGTTGTCAAAATCTGCCCATGCGGCTCCGTGTCCGTCCGCCTTTGGTGCCATCAGCCACTCAGTAGTAGCATCCCTAAAGGTTCCATCTCTTGCATTGATCCAAAGTACATAATTTCCGTGATTCCCAGACCAGAGGTCCAAAAATCCATCACCGTTGGCGTCGCCCCAAGCGACACCCCATGTCTTGCCAATATAATTGATTCCTGCGTCCGTTGACACATCACGAAATTCAAAGGTATGATCGGCGGTGTCGATTGTCGGGCTGGCTGAAGGGGTTGGACTTGCTGCCGATGAAGGCAAGATTGTCGGCTCCGTGCTGTCATCTCCGCAAGATCCAGCGAGAATAGCTAATAAGAGGCTTGCAGACCGGCCCACAATTTTGATTGATAGCATTACTGAAATCTCAGTTGTTGAGTTTGAGCGATAATCACTACAACCGAATAGGATTGTCAATCTTGTTCTTATCGTGTAATTGCGATCTGCGCTAATAATACGCAGGCGCGCGGAGTCTGAGAGTCGGACTCGAAACTAATTCGTTGAATGACAGTGTCTTGCGGCACGCCGGATGAAGGCTTGTACCGAGGCCGCGAAGAGCCAAGCGGTGGCAGATGCGATGGTCTGCTCGAAGTCCTTGGCAAGTCGGCGATTTCGGTTGAGCCAGGCGATTGTCCTTTCGACAACCCACCGGCGGGGCAAGACTTCGAAGCCCTTGACCGTGTCGGAGCGTTTGATGATTGCGATCATCCAGCTACCCAAAGGCTTCAGGGCATCCTTCAGTTTCTGGCCAGCATATCCGCCATCAGCGAACGTAACTGCTCAGGAGGTTGGCAGAAAATGGTTGCGCGGTGACTCGGAGTTTGATTCACCCTGCTGATGGCCCCACCCCCGCTTCATGTGCTGAGCGAAGCTGAGAAGAACGAGCTTCTTCTGGCCCAGCACGAGATGATCGAACGGATGGCGGCGCGGATTACGGAACTTGAGGGTCTGGTCGGCAAGCCGCGCAAGACATCCTCGAACTCGCACATCCCGCCCTCGAAGGACGA
>NZ_JABAIC010000015.1:11200-75036 GCF_012641315.1 Novosphingobium sp. ERW19 | reverse complement strand
GGTGACGGCTGCGCTGACGGAAAAACGACGCGAGGGACGGAGCGTGGCTTCGATTTCCACGCCCTTGGTGCGCGAGCTGCCCGCATTGGTCGGCTGAAAGGCGATCACGCCGTTGGCCGGGTCGCCGCGGTTGGCCTGGACCTGAAGGTTGGTATAGTCCGCGAGAAACGCAGCTGCCGCTACGCTCAGCGAGCCGTCCGATGTCGAGCCCTTGAAGCCCACTTTACGCGCTCAGGCTGGATCACCGGGTCATTGCCGAAGTTGGCCGTGGGCTCGGTGTCGATACCCTGGCCCTAGTATCCGCGGGTACAGCTTGCATAAACCTGAGCACGGCGGCTGAATTCGTACTGCAAACCGGCCTTTCCGGTTACCGCATCGTCGCTAGCGCGCTGTGTGCCGCTGGGATTGATGGTCCCGAACGATGCATCGCCGGGACAACCATTACGCGGCCGACCTGTGGCCTCGAGGAATCTGTCCACGCCGCCTTGGTTGTGTGAATCTCAGTATAAAGTCGTGCCAGTGCCTAGAGGTCTATGCCGACATGACGGGCGCGCTGAAGCCAAAGGTTAGCTTGTGACACTTTGCCTTCGGGTAAAGTGTCACACGGGACAAATGTTGGAATTCGGCAGCGCCAGACTCCGCCGGGGATTCACAGGAGTCATGTTATGTGCTTTGTTGAATCCCTGAATGTTCCAGACTGCCATCCTCCCCGGCCCGTCTTCCCATGGCGCGATGTCTTCCCTGCTGAACTGCCTTTCGCAGGCCAGTTCGAGGCCACGCTATGCGTTCATGGTGCTGAGCCTGATCGCCGAGGTTGCCGACGAGAAGGGTGAGGCCGGGCCGTTCGTCCGGCGCGGCCGGCAAGCTTTCACCTTGCGGGACTGGTTGTGCGACAGCCTTGCCCCGATGGGTGCGCGCGATCCTCGCCGTGTGGCGCTGACCGAACGGGTGCGCTCTGACCTGATCCTCGAGGACCGCATGCCCGAAGACCTGGAACACGCGGCGCAAGTAATCGAGGATGAAGTTCGTGCGCGCGTTCGGGCTTCGGGCAAGAGCAACCTCAGCCGCGCGGTTTCGGAACTGGTCGGTGCGGGCCTGCTGCGCCGCTATTACAAGGGCTATGCCATCGACCACGAAAACCGCGGCGGGCAACGCCACGCGGTCTATGTGCTGCAGGGGAAGGCGCGCTGCCTGCTGCCGCAAGTCCGCCCCGTGCCAGCCCAGCGGCGCAGCGGAGCGGTTCAGGGCGAGCTGCGCTTCTGATCTGGAACCTGAATATCGGTTAAGCGTTGGGGGCAGCAATGACGCAGCCCCAATGGCTTTCACTGGCCACCCTTGGCGGGATGATGGCCCTGTTTCTGTGGGGACGCTTCCGATATGACGTGACTGCGGTCATCGCGCTGTTGTTTGCGGTGGCGATAGGCGTGGTATCACCGGATGCGGCGTTTACCGGTTTTTCCGATGACATCGTGGTGATTGTCGGCTCGGCGCTGGTCCTTTCGGCCGCAGTGCAGCGATCAGGCATGATCGAGCGATTGTTGCAATCGCTGGCACAGCGCATTCGCAAGCCGCAGCGGCAGATGCTGGTGCTTTCGGCGGCGGTGGGACTGTCATCGGGCTTCATCAAGAACGTCGGCGCGCTGGCCATGCTGATGCCGGGGGCCGTGCAGATGGCCCGTCGCAACAAGGCATCGCCGTCGCTCTATCTCATGCCGATGGCCTTTGCCTCGCTGCTGGGCGGACTGACCACGCTTATCGGCACATCGCCGAACATCATCGTCAGCCGCGTGCGCGAGGAGATGACGGGCGAGCCTTTCCGCATGTTCGACTACCTGCCGACCGGCATCGCGCTCCTGGCGGTTGGCCTGATATTCCTTTCGGTGGGCTGGCGCCTGCTGCCCACCGACCGGCATGCGGCGCAGGGCATGTCGGAAGCGATCAACATCTCTGCCTATGTCATCGAAGCTACGGTCACGACGGGATCGCCTGTCGCGGGCTTGACCGTTTCCGAATTTGTCGAGCGGCACGAGGGCGAGGTCGAAGTTGCCGGCCTGCTGCGCGGCGACATGCGCGGCGAGGTTTCGCCGGATACGCATATCGGTGAAGGCGATGTCCTGATCCTCAGCGGCGAGCCCAACCTGCTCGAACAGGTCATCGGCGCCGACCGACTGACGCTTGCGGGTGACGACGAAGATGGAGATGGCCGCAAACCGGATGGCATCGGTGTAATCGAGGCCGTCGTTCATGCCGATTCCGGGCTCATCGGGCGCACTGCCGGGCGTTTGCAGATGCGCGAACGGCTGGGCATCAACTTGCTGGCCATCTCGCGCGAGGGTGAGACTATCGCCAACAAGCCCGGCAATACCGTGCTGCAGGCGGGTGATGTGATCGTTCTGCAAGGGCCGCTCGATACCTTGCCGGCGCGCCTTGCCGAAATGGGTGCGCTGCCGCTGGCTGAGCGCAAGATCGGGCTTGGGTCAAAGCGTACCCGTTGGTTGCCACTGGTAATCCTGGCCGCAGCCATGGTTGCGGCAGGGACCGGCTTCGTGCCGGCCGCGCTGGCGTTCTTTGCCGCTGCGGGGCTGACCGTGATCACCGGCGCGCTGCCTGCGGACGAGGCGTACAAGGGCATCGAATGGCCGATCCTCATCATGCTGGCCGCGCTGATTCCGGTCAGCGCATCGCTGCAAACGACCGGGGCTTCCGATGTGATTGCCAAGTTGCTTGCCGATTTTGCGGTGAAGCTTCCGGCTTGGGGTGCGGTCGCGCTGATCCTGGTTGCGGCCATGGCGGTGACACCATTCCTCAACAACGCTGCGACCGTGCTGGTCATGGCCCCGATTGCCGGGGTCTTCGCCCAGCAACTCCACTACCGCCCCGAGGCGTTCCTGATCGCGACTGCGGTGGGCGCGGGCTGTGATTTTCTCACCCCGATCGGCCACCAGTGCAATACGCTGGTGCTGGGGCCGGGGGGATACAGGTTTGGCGACTATGCCCGGCTTGGCGCGCCGCTATCGCTGCTGGTGGTGCTGATCGGCACGCCGCTGATCCTGTGGTTCTGGCCACTCTGACAGGCGGGCACACCGGGTAAGGCGGTCAATCGCAGGCCCCTCCTTGTTTGCTTGCGGAAGAGATTGGCCTTGAAACTGCGCTGCCCTCCGCGCACTAGGCGTGGCCATGCGGATTGCCATCGTCGATGAAAGCGCTAGTCGTGCCGCGGTGATCCGCGAAGGGCTGGCCACGCTGGAAGACTGCGAGATCTTCGTGGTTACCGAGCGGCGCGGGCTGGTGGCCAGCATCGGCGAGATCGCGCCCGACATCGTGCTGATGGACCTAGGCAACCCTTCGCGCGACGTGCTGGAGGAATACTTCGCGGTCAGCCGCGTGCTTGGCCGCCCCATCGCGATGTTTGTCGATGAAAGCGACGAGGAATCTATCGCGGCCTCGGTCGACGCCGGGGTTTCGTCTTATGTCGTTGATGGCCTGGCACCGCACCGCATCAGGCCGATCCTTGATCTTGCCGTGCGCCGCTTCAACGCCTTTGCCCGGCTGGAGGCTGACCTGGCTGAAGCCAAGGGCAAGCTGGCCGAGCGCGAGGTGGTCGACAAGGCCAAGCGCATCCTGATGGACAGCCGCGGGTTTTCCGAACCGCAGGCCTATTCCGAACTGCGCAAGACGGCGATGAACCAGGGCAAGCGCATTGCCGACATTGCCGAAGCGGTGGTTACGGCACACCAGCTGATGGGAGGGAAGTGATGGCATCCGCAGCCGCATCGGGTGAATTGACCATCGGCTTCCTGCCGCTGGTGGACGCCTGCCTGCCGATCCTCGCGCGTGAGCATGGCTTTGCCGAGGCGGAAGGCCTGTCGCTGCGGCTGGTGCGCGACATGAGCTGGGCGACGGTGCTTGACCGGCTGCTCTATGGCCACAGCGACGCCGCGCACATGGTTGCCCCGCTGGCAATCGCGACCACGCTTGGGCGCGGGCGGCCGGCTCAGCCGCTGTCTGTGCCCTTTGTGCTGGGGCTGAACGGCAATGCTATCACGATGCGGCCCGATCTGGCCAAAGCGGTGAACCCCGGCGGAGGGCTGGGTGACCCGGCAACCGTGGGCGCGGCGTTGAAAGCGCATGTCGCGGCAACGGGGCGCAAGCTGCGCTTTGGCGTGGTGCATCGCTATTCCAGCCACAACTACATGCTGCGGTACTGGCTGGCGGCCTGCGGCGTGCAACCTGACGTGGACGTTGAAATCACCACTGTCGCCCCGCCGTTCTGCGCAGACGCGCTGGAGCATGGCGAGGTCGACGCGATCTGCGTGGGCGAGCCGTGGAACAGCGTGGCCGTGGAACGCGGCGCCGGGGAGATCGTGCTGGTCACGGCGCAGATCTGGCGGCGCGGCGTGGAGAAGGTCCTGGCCTTCCGTGAGCGGGTGATGGACGAGCGCCGCAGCGAGGCGGAGGCACTGGTCCGCGCCCTGCGCAAGGCGGGCGAGCACTTTGTCGATCCGGCGAACCTTGAAGGCAATGCGGCGATTTTGGCACGGCCCGAGTACCTCGATGGCGATGCCACGCTGATCGGCCGTGCGATCTCCGATCGGCTGCTTCTGGCACAGGGGGGCGAGCTGCTGCACTACCCTGATTTCATGTTCCAGCATCGCGAGGCGGCGAACTTCCCGTGGGTCAGCCAGGCCGAGTGGCTCTACAGCCAGATGGTGCGGTGGGATGGGCTTACCTTTGATCCGGCTGACGCGGCCAAGGCGGCGCGCGTATTCCGTCCGGATGTATATCGCAGCGCACTACTGGGTACGGGTGAGCCCTTGCCGGGGGCCAGCTCAAAGGTTGAAGGCAGCCTGCACAAGCCCACTTCGGTGAGCATGCAGCAAGGCATTATAACACTGGAAAACAACAGCTTCTTTGATGGAAAGCCATTCGATCCGGAACTGCTGGAATCCTACATCGAAAGCCAGCATCGGAGTTAAAGTTTCGCTGCGGTGCAAAAAAGGCTTGCCCAAGAGCAGGCGAATCACATAGCTTTGCATCCAGGCCGAAACGGTGCTGCCCAAGGACGGGCGGCGGTGATCCGGACGGCCTTAAGGTTTTCATCGCGTGGCAACGTCGCCGCCCAGACCTCCCTCATCGGGATGCGTTCGGGCGGCTTTTTCGTGTTTGCCACGCCGCATCTGAGGGGTGGTCGAATATGGTCGGACTGGGCAGGTTCAATCGGCGGGGCATGATCGCGGCGCTGTTGGCGGGCGTGGCCGTGGCAAGCTGCGGCAAGGGCGGGGATGCGCCAGAAAAACCCGCCGCTTCGGCCAATGGCATCGAAAAGCCTGTGCTGAAGCTCGGCTTCATCAAGCTGACCGACATGGCCCCGCTCGCCATTGCGCAGGAAAAGGGCTTCTTTCGCGAAGAGGGGCTGAGCGTGACGCTCGAGCCTCAAGCGAACTGGAAGGTGCTCCTCGACGGCGTAGTCGGCGGGCAACTGGATGGGGCGCACATGCTGGCGGGCCAGCCGATTGCCGCAGCTGCAGGCATCGGAGGCAAGGCCAAGCTGATCGCGCCGATAAGTCTCGATCTCAACGGCAATGCCATCACCATCTCGAACAAGGTCTGGGGCGAGATCGCGGGCAGTCTGCCCAAGAGCCCTGACGGCAAGGTCCAGCATCCTGTCTCCGCGTCGGTGCTCAAGGGCAAGAACCTGAAGTTCGGAATGGTCTTCCCGTTCAGCCCGCACAATTACGAGCTGCGCTATTGGCTGGCGGCAGGCGGCATCCAGCCCGGCTATTATCTGCCCGGCGACACGGCGGGCACCACGGGTGCGCAAGTCCAGATTTCGGTGACGCCGCCGCCCCAGATGCCTTCGACGCTCGAGGCCGGGACCATCGACGGCTATTCGGTGGGCGAACCGTGGAACCAGGCCGCCGTGAAAAAGAAGATCGGCGTTCCGGTGATCACGGACGAGGAAATCTTCAAGGGCAATCCGGAAAAGGTCTTCGGTCTGACCGAGGAGTTTGCGGCCAAGAACCCCAACACGGTCAAGGCGCTGCTGCGCGCGATCATCAAGGCCCAGCAATGGCTTGATGCAGACGGCGGCAAGAACCGCGCCGAGGCGGTCAAGATCCTGTCGATGTCGCAGTATGTCGGCGCTGACCCAGAAGTGATCGGGGCCAGCATGATCGGCAAGTTCACTTTCGCGCCGGGCGACACGCGCGACGCACCTGACTTCAACGTCTTCTTCAACCAGTTTGCCGGATACCCGTACTATTCGGACGCGGTATGGACGCTGACGCAGATGCGTCGCTGGGGCCAGATCCCGACCGACAAGCCCGACCAGTGGTACTTTGACACCGCCAAGGCGGTCTATCGCCCCGATCTCTACCTCGCCGCGGCGCAGGACCTGGCCGAGAAGGGCACGATCCCCAAGGACGCGATTCCGCAAACCGATGGCTACAAGCCCGAACAGTCCGGCTTCATCGACGGCGTGACGTTCAACGGCAAGCAGCCCAACGCCTACCTCGCCAAGTTCACCATCGGCCTGAAGCAGGGCCAGACGGTGACCCCGGCAGGCGTGAAGTAAACCAGGAGCACTTACGATGAACGCGGTCGCATTGCGCAAGGACGAATTCGTCGGCACCGAAGCGGAAGTGATGGAGGGGGGCGCTGCCCTCCTCCCGCAAACGGCACCGGAGACTACTGTGGAAGTTGCTGCGAAGCCGGAAAAGGCGCTGCCGTTCGGGATCAAGATTCCCTTGGGCCGCGCCGCGCTCGATGCGCTCTGGCCTCCACTGGCGGGGATCGGCGGCTTCCTCGCGCTTTGGGCGCTGCTGGCGCCGCTGGTACAGACATCGCTCGGTACGCTCCCTGGGCCGGGCGATGTCTGGTCGGCGTTCGGGGGCCTGCTCGACGAAGCCGCCGCCTCGCGCGTAGCCGCCGCCGAAGCCGTGGCCGCGGGCTATGCCTATACCGGCCCGCCGACCTTCATCGACCAGATCTTCACCAGCCTCGAGACGGTGGCGGCAGGCTTTGTGCTGGCGACGTTGTTCGCCGTGCCGCTCGGCCTTGTCGCGGGCATGTCGAAGCGGGTCAACGCCGCGATCAATCCGCTGGTGCAGGTGATGCGCCCGGTCAGCCCGCTGGCGTGGCTGCCGATCGTGACAATGGTGGTCTCGGCATCGGTCACCAGCGACGATCCTACCCTGCCCAAGAGCTTTGTGGTCTCTGCCGTGGTGGTGATGCTCTGCTCGCTCTGGCCGACGCTGATCAATACCGCGATCGGCACAGCCAGCATCGACAAGGACCTGATCGCGGTGGGCCGCGTGCTGCGCCTCGGCTGGTTTGCCAAGCTCACCCGCCTCGTCCTGCCCTCGTCGCTGCCCTATATCTTCACCGGCATGCGCCTGTCGCTTGGCACGGGCTGGATGGTGCTGATCGCGGCGGAAATGCTCGCGCAGAACCCCGGTCTCGGCAAGTTCGTGTGGGACGAGTTCCAGAACGGTTCGGAAAAGTCGCTCGCCCGCATCATGGTTGCCGTGGTGGTGATCGGCCTGATCGGCTTCGGCCTCGACCGGGTGATGATGGCGCTGCAGTCCTTCGTCAGCCGCAACCGTACTGTCTGAGAAAGGGACGCACCATGGCCACGATCCTTTCCCTGAAAGACGTCCGCAAGAGCTACACCGGCAAGACCGGCGGCGTGAGCGAAGTCCTCGGCGGCATCGACCTGGATGTCGAGGAAGGTGAATTCATCGCGATCCTCGGCTTCTCGGGCGCCGGCAAGACGACGCTGATCTCCTCGATCGCTGGCCTCGTCGAACCCGATGCGGGCGAGATCCTGCTGCACGGGCAGGCGATTGACGGGCCGGACAAGAATCGCGGCCTCGTCTTCCAGTCCTATTCGCTGTTCCCCTGGCTGACGGTCGAACAGAATGTCGCGCTGGCGGTGGATGCGGTGCACAAGGACCGCAGCAAGGAGCAGCGCGCGGCGCTCGTGAAGCAGAAGGTCGAACTGGTCGGCCTCGGCCATGCCATGGACCGCAAGCCCGCACAGCTTTCGGGCGGAATGCGCCAGCGCGTCTCGGTCGCCCGCGCGCTGGCGATGGAGCCGGAAATCCTGCTGCTGGACGAACCGCTCTCGGCGCTCGATGCGCTGACCCGCGCGAAGCTGCAGGATGAGATCGACCGTATCCGCGAGGAAGAGAAGCGCACGATCATCCTCGTCACCAACGACGTCGACGAGGCACTGCTGCTGGCAGACCGGGTGGCGGTACTGACGCCTGCTCCGGCCGCACGGATCGGCCGCATCTTCCCGGTCACGCTGCCGCGCCCGCGCGATCGCGAGGCGGTGAACGACAGCGTCGAATTCCAGAAGCTGCGCACCGAGATCGTCAATTACCTTGGCGGTCTGGCAGGCGAGAAGGCCGCGCAAGGCAGCGATTATGGGCACCTGCCCAATGTCACCCCGCTTGACCTTGCGCCTCCGCCCAAGGCCTATCAGGACGCGGCGAAGAAGGGTGCGACCAGGCGCTACATGGAGTTCTGGAAACTCCACAAGGTCTACCCGACGCCAAAGGGGCCGCTCACCGTGGTCGAGGATTTCAACCTGATGATGGACAAGGGCGAGTTCATCTCGCTGATCGGCCATTCGGGTTGCGGCAAGTCCACCGTGCTGACCATGGCGGCCGGGCTGAACGAGATCAGCAAGGGCGGCATAATCCTCGACAACCGCGAGATCGACGTGGCGGGGCCGGACAAGGCAGTCGTGTTCCAGGCGCCGAGCCTGATGCCGTGGCTGACCGCGCGGCAGAACGTGGCGCTGGGGGTGGAGCGGGTCTATCCGCACGCTACACGTTCGGAACGGCGCGAGATCTTCGACTATTACCTTGATCGCGTCGGCCTTGCCGATGCCAAGGACAAGATGGCGGCGGAGATGTCCAACGGCATGCGCCAGCGTGTCGGCATTGCCCGCGCCTTCGCCCTGTCCCCGCGCCTGCTGCTGCTCGACGAGCCCTTCGGCATGCTCGACAGCCTGACCCGCTGGGACCTGCAGGACGTGCTGGTCGAAGTGTGGAACCGCACCAAGGTGACGGCGATCATGGTCACGCACGATGTCGACGAGGCGATCCTGCTGGCAGACCGTGTGGTGATGATGACCAATGGGCCCAACGCTACCATCGGCAAGGTCCTCAAGGTCGATCTGCCGCGCCCGCGCGATCGCAAGGCGCTGCTCAAGCACCCGGACTTTTACGCCTACCGCCAGGAAGTGCTGCGCTTCCTTGCGGAATACGATCACGGGCCAAAGGTCCACGCCGCCTGAGGCGCGGCTGATTTCGAGAGGATGCCTGAACGGCCTTCTTTGAGGGGTTCAGGAGGGAAACATGAAAAAGACTGCATTCGCGGCGACGCTGTTCGCGTCGTCGATGGCCTTCGCGCATACGGCGTTCGCTGGAGCTAAGCCCGCGTTCGGCGATCCGGTGCCGGTGGGGGAGGGGCTGACGCTCGACCCGATTATCGATGCGCGCATTCGCTACGAGGGTGTGGACCAGCCGACGGTCGACGCCGATGCGCTGACCGTGCGCCTGCGCACCGGTGTCGAGCTGAAGCACGCGCCATCACACCTTTCCGTCCTGGTCGAGGCCGAAGGCACGCTCGGTCTGAACAACGAATACAATGCCTTCCCGTTTGCCCTGCCCGGCAGTGCGCAGCGGCGCCCGCAGTATGCCGTGGTCGCCGATGGCGAGAGCATCGACCTCAACCGCGCGCAGATCATGTACAAGGTGAAGGACTTTGCGCTGACTGTGGGCCGCCAGCGCATCAACCTCAATGACCAGCGCTTCGTCGGCTCGGTTGCCTGGCGGCAGAACGAGCAGACCTTCGATGCGGTGCGCGCCGAAGCCACGCTTGGCCCGGTCAGCCTCGATGCGACTTATGCGATCCAGCAGGATTCGATCTTCGGATCCGAAGCCGGGCCGCGCCGCGCGATGGACGGGGACTTCGTGTTCGTGCAGGCGGGCGTGAAGGCCGGCCCCCTGCAGGTGAAGGGCTTTTCCTATATCCTCGATTACGATGAAGCCTTCGCCTTCGCCAACTCCTCGCAGACATATGGCGGGCGCATCTCCGGCACCGTCCCGCTGTCGAAAGCGGTCAAGCTCAACGTGCTGGCGAGCTATGCGCGGCAGATGGACATTGGCCGCAACCCGGTGAATTATCAGGCTGATTTCATGGTCGGCGAGCTGGGGTTGGCGTACCAGGGCTTCACCCTGACCGGCGGCTACGAGAAGCTGGGCGCGGACAAGTCCGCCGGCAAGGCATTCCAGACGCCACTCGCCACGCTGCACAAGTTCAACGGCTGGGCCGACCTGTTCCTGACCACGCCGGGCAATGGTCTTGAGGACACTTACCTCACGCTGGCCAAGGTCTTCCCCAAGGTGAAGGCCGTGCAGGGCCTCAACGCCAACGTCACATATCATGAGTTTCACAGCGACATCGGCAACGTGAAATTCGGCACCGAATGGGACGCGAGCCTGGGCTTCAGGACGAAAAAGGTCGGCTGGCTGGTCAAGTATGCCAACTACAATGCCGACAAGTTCGGCGTGGATCGCCAGATCCTGTGGTTGCAGGCCGAGGTGGCGTTCTGACACTGGCGTGCTGCACTGCAAAATAACCCTTGCAGTGCAGCCCCCGAATCGGTTAGCCAATTAAGCGAAGGCCGCAGTGCCGCCCAAGGACGGGCGATCCAGCGCAAGGCCGAACAGATCAACATCGCGTGGCAACGTCGCCGCCCAGACCTCCCAATCGGGATGTGTTCGGGCGGCTTTTTTGTGTTCACGCGTCTGCGAAGGAACGTTTGCGTGAACGCCCCTGCTACCCTGATGGAAAAGGACCGGACTGCGCCCGTGAAGGAGCGGCTGGTGGTGATTGGCAACGGCATGGCCGGGTGCCGCGCCGTCGAGGAGATCCTTGCCCGCGATCCTGCGCGCTTCGACGTGACGATCTTCGGCGCGGAACCGCGGGTGAACTACAACCGCATCATGCTCTCGCCGGTCCTCGCGGGTGAAAAGGCGTTCGAGGACATCGTCATCAATGGTGACGACTGGTATGCCGACAACGGCATCGCGCTGGTTTCCGGCGACCCGGTCGTCTCGATCGACCGCGCAACACAGACGGTCGTGGCCAAGTCCGGCCGGGTCGAGCCCTACGACCGGCTTTTGATCGCCACCGGCTCCGATCCGTTCATCATCCCGGTGCCCGGCAAGGATCTGGCGGGTGTGGTCACGTTCCGCGACCTGGATGACGTCGACAAGATGTTGGCTGCCGCCGAAAGGGGCGGTTCGGCCGTGGTGATCGGCGGTGGCCTGCTCGGGCTGGAGGCAGCGCATGGCCTTTCGCTGCGCGGCATGAAGGTCACCGTCGTTCACTTGATGCCGACGCTGATGGAGCGCCAGCTTGATGAAGCGGCCGGTTACCTGCTCAAGACCGAGCTGGAACGTCGGGGCCAGACCATCGTGACCGGTGGCGATACCGCCGAGATCATCGGCCGGGAGGGCCATGTTGCCGGGGTGAAGCTCAAGGACGGGCGCGAGTTTGCGGCTGACATCGTGGTCATGGCCGTCGGCATCCGTCCGGCGACCGGCCTCGCCAAGGCAGCGGGCCTGAATGTCGAGCGCGGCGTGGTGGTTGACGACCACATGATCACCAGCGACCCCGCGATCATGGCGGTGGGCGAATGCGTGCAGCACCGCGGCGCCTGCTATGGCCTGGTCGCGCCGCTGTGGGACATGTGCCGCGCGCTGGCCGATGCGGCGTGCGAACAGCCTTCGGGCTATGTGGGATCGGTAACCTCGACCAAGCTCAAGGTTTCTGGAATCGACCTGTTTTCTGCAGGCGATTTCTCGGGCGGGGACGGCGCGGAAGACATCGTCCTGCGCGATGCCGCTCGCGGGCTCTACAAGCGCGTTGTCGTGAAGGACAACAAGCTGGTCGGCGCGGTGCTTTATGGCGATACCGCCGATGGCAACTGGTACTTCGACCTGCTGAAGAAGGGCAAGGATATTTCCGACATCCGCGAGGCGCTGATCTTTGGTCAGGCCTTTTCCAGCGGAGGTGCCCTGCTGGACCCTAATGCCGCCGTTGCAGCCCTTTCGGACGACGCAGAAATCTGCGGCTGCAACGGCGTTTCCAAGGGCAAGGTCATCGAGACCATCAACGCAGGCGCGTGCAGCCTCGATGCCGTGCGCAGCACCTGCAAGGCTTCGGCCTCTTGCGGGTCCTGCACGGGCCTCGTCGAAAGTCTGCTGGCGATCACATTGGGCGGTGAAGTTCAGTCGGGTCCGAAGACGTTGTGCAAGTGCACCAGCTTCAGCCACGATGATGTCCGCCGCCTGATTATCGAGAAGAGCCTCAAGGCCATCCCGCAGGTGATGCAGGAGCTGCACTGGACCACGCCCGATGGCTGCTCCTCGTGCCGCCCGGCGCTGAATTACTACCTGCTCTGCGCCTGGCCGGGCGAATACGAGGACGACCAGAAGAGCCGCTTCGTCAACGAACGCCTCCACGCCAATATCCAGAAGGACGGCACCTATTCGGTTGTCCCGCGCATGTGGGGTGGCCTCACCAACCCGCGCGAGTTGCGCGCGATTGCCGATGTGGTGGAAAAGTACAACGCGCCGATGGTCAAGGTCACCGGCGGCCAGCGGCTCGACATCTTCGGGATCAGGAAAGAGGATTTGCCCGCCGTCTGGGCCGATCTCAATGCCGCCGGGATGGTCTCGGGCCACGCCTATGGCAAGTCCCTGCGCACGGTGAAGACTTGCGTCGGCAGCGAATGGTGTCGCTTCGGCACGCAGGATTCCACCGGCCTCGGCGTAAAGCTGGAGCGCATGACCTGGGGTTCGTGGATGCCGCACAAGTTCAAGATCGCCGTATCGGGCTGCCCGCGCAATTGCGCCGAGGCCACGATCAAGGACTTCGGCGTGGTCTGCGTCGACTCAGGCTACGAACTTCACGTAGGCGGCAATGGCGGGATCAAGGTCCGCGCCACCGACCTCCTGTGCAAGGTGACGACCGAGGCAGAGGCGATGGATGTCTGCGCCGCCTTTATCCAGCTCTACCGCGAACAGGCGCACTACCTTGAACGCACTGCCCCGTGGATCGAGCGGGTGGGCCTCGACCATGTGAAGTCGGGCCTGTTCGACGATCCCGACAGCGTCAAGCGCCTCGCCGCGAGGTTCCGCTATTCGCAGACATTCTGTCAGGACGACCCCTGGGCCGAGCGCGTGGCGGGCAAGGATGCCGACCTGCACCAGCACCTTGCCGAAGTGCGCCCCCTTTCGATCACGGAGTTCGCAGCATGATCGGCGAATGGCTCGACATCGGTCACGTTGACCAGATCACCCCCGGCACCGCACGCACGCTGCCGGTGGTGGGATCGGACGAGATTGCGGTGTTCCGCACGCTCAAGAACGAGTTCTACGCGCTGGTGAACAAGTGCCCGCACAAGCAGGGGCCGCTGTCACAGGGCATCGTCCACGGCAATGTCGTCACCTGCCCGCTGCACAACTGGAACATTTCGCTCAAGACCGGAGAGGCGCTGGGCGAGGATAAGGGGTGCGTACCCACAGTGCCGATGAAGGTTGATGCCGGGCGCATGTACCTGCTGCGCTCGGCCGTGGTCGGGAAGCGCGCCGCTTGAAGCAGGTTCGCACCACCTGCGCCTATTGCGGCGTCGGCTGCGGCATTCGCGCCGAGGTGACGGGGGAGCGCGCGGTCACGATCAAGGGCGACCGCGAGCATCCCGCCAACTTCGGCAGGCTCTGTTCCAAGGGCACGCATCTGGGCGAGACGGTTGGGCTGGAAGGGCGCCTGCTGCATCCGATGATCGGCAATGCCCGCGCCGGGTGGGACGAAGCGCTCCACCAAGTTGCCGCCAGGATGCGCGATTGCATCGAACGCCATGGGCCTGACAGCGTGGCGCTTTACGTCTCCGGCCAGCTGCTGACCGAGGACTACTATGCCGCCAACAAGCTGATGAAGGGCTTTGTCGGCAGCGCCAACATCGACACCAACAGCCGCCTGTGCATGGCCAGCGCCGTCGCCGCGCACAACCGGGCCTTCGGCGAGGACGTGGTGCCGGTCACCTACGACGATCTCGACGAGGCGGACCTGATCCTCCTTGTCGGCTCGAACACGGCATGGTGCCACCCGGTGATCTGGCAGCGGATCGAAGCCGCGCGCGAGGCACGGGGCACGAAGATCGTCGTGATCGATCCGCGCCGCACCGAAACTGCCGAACAGGCCGATCTTCACGTGCCGGTTCAGCCGGATGGCGACGTAGCGCTGTTCAACGCGTTGCTGGCGGAGATGGATCGGCGCGGCCTTGCCGATCCGGTCCCGGCCATGGGCGACCATGGCGTCCCGCCCGAAACCTTCGACGCACTGGCCGATCTTGTCGCCGCGCACCCGCGCATGGTCACGGTGTTCTCGATGGGCGCAAACCAGTCGGTTGCCGGGACCGACAAGGGCAACGCGATCATCAACCTGCACCTCGCCTTGGGCCGGATCAATGCGCCGGGCATGGGGCCGTTCTCGATGACAGGGCAGCCCAACGCCATGGGCGGGCGCGAGGTGGGCGGGCTGGCCAATATGCTGGCCTGCCATCTCGGCTTTTCCGAAAACGAACTGTCCGATGCCGCCGCGTTCTGGCAGGCTCCGCGCATGTGCAGCGGCCCCGGGCTCAAGGCCGTCGACCTTTTCCGCGCCGTGCACGATGGCCGCGTCAAGTTCCTGTGGGTGATGGCCACCAATCCCGCCGTTTCGATGCCCGATGCCGGCTTCGTGCGCGAAGCCTTGGCCAAGTGCGAGACGCTGGTCGTATCGGACGTGATCGCCGATACAGATACGGCACGGCTCGCCCACATCCGCCTGCCCGCGCTGGCCTGGGGCGAGAAGGATGGCACCGTCACCAATTCCGAACGCCGCGTAAGCCGCCAGCGCGCTCTGTTTGCCGCGCCGGGTGAGGCGAGGGCCGATTGGGCGATCATTGCCGACGTTGCCCAGGCCATGGGCTTTGCTGGATTTGCCTGGCCCAACGCCGCCGCCGTGTTCCGCGAATACGCCGCGATGACTGCGCTTTCGGTAAAGCACGGCAAGGTTCTCGACCTGACTGCGCATGCCGGGATTGCCGACGCAGACTATGAAGCGCTTGAGCCGTTCATCTGGGGCGGACGCCATCCGCTGCAGGGCCGCGAGATGAAAGTCGTGCCGGTAGAGCCGCGCACTCGCGCCGCTGAACCCGATTTTCCCTTGCGCCTCAACACCGGGCGCTATCGCGACCAGTGGCACACGATGACACGCACCGGGCTTTCGCCGACGCTGGCCCAGCACCGCCGCGAACCGCTGCTGGAAGTGCATCCTGCCGATGCTGCTGCGGCAGGCATTGCCGATGGCGCGCTTGCCCGCGTGGTCTCGGCATCGGGCAGTTCGGTGTTCCGCGTGGGCGTGACCGATGCGCAGGGTCGTGGTCAGATCTTCGTGCCGATGCACTGGACCGATGCCATGGCCAGCGGCGGGCGCGGCAACCTCCTTCCGGATCAATCGGTCGATCCGGTGTCGGGCCAGCCTGGCTTCAAGAACAATGCCTGCCGGATCGAACCGGTCAGCAGCGAATGGCGCGGATTTCTCGTCCGCCGTGAACCGATCGCGCCCGAAGGCCTTGTTTGGTGGAGCCGATCGGCGATCGCTGGCGGTTGGCTCTATGAGCTTGCCGGCAATGGCGCTGTCGATGCCGATGCCCTGTTGCCCGCCGGCAATCGCAGCGAGGCGGTCGATCTGGCGCGGGGCATGCGCCGTCTTGCCGTGGTCGATAGCAGCGGTGCGATGGCCGGAGCGCTGTTCATCACCCGCACCGGGCAATTGCCGCCGCGTGAGTGGATCGCGGCGCAACTGGGTTCGAGCGGTGCTCTCCTGCCCGAACTGCTGGCCGCGCGGCCCAGCGCGCCTGCGCCGGATCGCGGCCCGGTGGTCTGCGTCTGCCATGGCATCGGCACAAACCAGATACTTGCCCAGGCAGAGCAGGGCGCGGTGACCGTGGCGGAAGTGGGCAGGGCCTGTGGCGCGGGGACCAACTGCGGTTCGTGCCGCCCGGCCATCGCCCGGCTGCTGCGCGAATGGAACGAGACATGCGAGGAGGCAGCGCAATGAGCGATTTTCCAGCGGGTTCGGTGTGGCTCGTCGGTGCCGGTCCGGGCGATCCCGAACTGCTTACGCGTAAAGCGGAGCGCCTGATCGCCACGGCCAGCATGATCTTCCACGATGCGCTGGTTTCCCCCGGCGTTTTGGCGCTGGCCGCACCGGGTGCGAGCCTGGTCCATGTCGGCAAACGCTCGGGGCGGCATTCCAAGGCGCAGGAGACGATCGACAGCCTGATCGTGGAAGCCGCGCTGGCGGGTCACCGCGTCGTCCGCCTCAAAGGTGGGGACCCGGCGATATTCGGCCGGGCGACTGAAGAGCTTGACGCCTGCCGCGCGGCGGGCGTGGCGGTGCAGATCTGTCCCGGCGTGACAGCCGCCAGTGGCGCTGCGGCCAGCCTGGGGGCCTCGCTCACCCTGCGCGGCCTCGCTCGCAAGCTGACTTTCGTGACGGCGCATGTCCGTGCAGGCGAAGCCCTTTCGCTCGATTGGGTCTCGCTGGCCGATCCCGAAGCCACGCTGGCGGTCTATATGGGCAAGTCCTCGGCCGGCGCGGTGTCACGCGGGCTGATCGAGGCCGGGCTT
Source organism: Novosphingobium sp. ERW19 (assembly GCF_012641315.1). NCBI lineage: Bacteria > Pseudomonadati > Pseudomonadota > Alphaproteobacteria > Sphingomonadales > Sphingomonadaceae > Novosphingobium > Novosphingobium sp. ERW19. The sequence goes on along the minus strand of NZ_JABAIC010000015.1, from coordinate 58,276 downwards.
CCCGGCGATACGCCGGTGGCGCTGGTTGAGGCGGCCAGCCTTCCCGAAGAGCGCCAGTTCCACACGCGGCTCGATCTGCTGCCGCTGGTGGCGCGCACGGCGCTTGGCGATGGCCCGGCGCTGCTACTGATCGGTCAGGCCATGGCGCGGCGCGATGGCGTGACCGCCACAAGCAGCGCCGCGTTCACGCTGACCTCGTGATCAGAACGCCGCGATCCCGGTGATCGCGCGGCCCAGGATCAGCGCGTGGACATCGTGCGTGCCCTCGTAGGTGTTCACCGTTTCGAGGTTCACCATGTGACGGATCACCTGATATTCGCCGGAGATGCCATTGCCGCCGTGCATGTCGCGCGCCATGCGGGCGATGTCGAGCGCCTTGCCGACGTTGTTGCGCTTGACGATGGAGATCATTTCGGGCGCGAACCTGCCGGCGTCCATCAGGCGGCCGACCTGCAGTGAGGCGTGAAGGCCCAGCGTGATTTCCGTCAGCATGTCGGCCAGCTTCTTCTGGTAAAGCTGCGTTCCCGCCAGCGGGCGGCCGAACTGATGGCGATCAAGCCCGTATTGTCGCGCTGCGTGGTAGCAGAACTCCGCTGCGCCCAGCGCGCCCCATGAGATGCCATAGCGCGCACGGTTGAGGCAGCCGAACGGTCCTTTCAGGCCCTGCACGTTTGGCAGCAGCGCCTCTTCGGGGACGAAGACATCGTCCATCACGATCATGCCGGTGATCGAGGCGCGCAAGCTGACCTTGTTTTCGATCTTCGGCGCGGACAGGCCTTTCATGCCCTTTTCCAGCACGAAGCCGCGGATGCCGCCGCCATGCGCCTCGCTCTTGGCCCAGACGACGAAGACATCGGCAATCGGTGCGTTGGAAATCCAGGTCTTTGCGCCGTTCAGCACATAGCCTCCATCGACCTTCCGGGCCACCGTGCGCATCCCGCCCGGGTCAGACCCCGCGTCAGGCTCGGTCAGGCCGAAGCAGCCGATCCATTCGCCGGTGGCCAGCTTTGGCAGATACTTGCGCCGTTGGTCCTCCGAGCCGTACTCGAAGATCGGAAACATCACGAGGCTGGACTGCACGCTCATCATCGAGCGGTAGCCGGAATCGATCCGCTCCACCTCGCGCGCGACGAGGCCATAGGACACATAACCGGCGTTGGCGCAGCCGTAGTCCTCGGGCAGGGTCACGCCAAGCAGGCCCTGGTTGCCCATCTCGCGGAAAATCTCGGGATCGGTATGCTCGTTGGCGAAAGCATCGATGACGCGCGGGGCAAGGCGGTCTTGCGCGAAGCTGCGTGCGGCATCGCGGATCATCCGTTCATCGTCGGTCAGCAGGCTGTCCAGCCCCAATGCATCTTCCCAATCGAACGGTACCATGCCTGCCATTGCGTGCTCTCCGAATGCGCTCTGCCCGAATGGGCTTTGTGGCGCGGGTGATTGCACCTGAAATCAGTTCACTTCAACCACCCAAATGTCCACGCGTCGCGGATTGTCAGGAGCCATTGCAAGCAGGGCTCGCTGCTGGCTAGGCTGGTAGGCGATGACCGAACCGCAATCGCACCTGCACCCGATCTATGCCGAAATGCCGGTGACCATCTTCGAGCATATGTCCGGCCTTGCCCGCGATCTGGGCGCGATCAATCTGGGGCAGGGGTTTCCCGACGGGCCTCCGCCGGCCGAGTTGCTGCGCGCATTGACCCATGCCTCGCTGGAGAAATCGCATCAGTATCCGCCAATGGCCGGGCTGCCTGAACTGCGCAAGGCGGTGGCAGCCTTCTATGCGCGCACGCAAGGCCTTGATCTTGCGCCGGAAAGCGTCGTGGTGACTTCAGGCGCGACCGAGGCGGTGGCTTCGGCCATCCTGGCGGTGGTTGCGCCCGGTGACGAGGTTCTGCTGTTCGCGCCCGCCTATGATGCCTATGCGCCGCTGGTCCGCCGCGCAGGGGGCACGCCGGTGTTTGTCGCGCTCAAGCCGCCAGTCTGGGCGTTCGACGCCGCCACGATCGCCGCGGCGATCACGCCCCGGACGCGGGCGATTGTCCTCAACGATCCGCTCAACCCCACCGGAACGGTGGCGTCACCCGCTGACCTTGCCATGCTGGCGGGCCTGTGCGTCGCGCATGATCTTTTCGCGATCTGCGACGAGGTCTGGGAGAACGTGCGCTTCGATGGCCGGGCGCATGCGTCGCTTTTGGCCCAGCCGGGCATGGTACAGCGGGCGGTGAAGATCGGCTCTGCGGGCAAGATCTTTGGCGCAACCGGGTGGAAGGTAGGCTGGATCGTGGGCTGCCGAGAAGTCGCCGCGGTGGTCGGCCGCGCGCATCAGTTCCTGACTTTCACCACTCCGCCGATGCTGCAATGGGCCGTGGCCGAAGCGCTTTCCGATCCGGCGATCGCACAGGGCTGCCTTGCGCAATGGTCGGTCACGCGAGACCGGCTGATCGCAGGATTGAAGCAGCAGGGTTTCTGCGTGCTGGACAACGTGGCGACGTGGTTCACCTGCATCGACTTGCCTGCTTCCGGCATTGCGCTGGATGACCGGACATTCAGCGAAAGGGCCGTGCGCGAAGCGGGCGTTGCCTCGATCCCCATCTCGGCGCTGTGGGAAGGGGACGGACGGCCCGATCACATCGTCAGGCTGTGCCATTGCAAGAACGCGGCGATGCTCGACGATGCGGTGGATCGGCTCGGGCGGTGGCGGACGGAATTGCGCCGGGCCTCATAACCATGAATCCGCAAGGCGTTTGCAATTCTCCATAAGCGAGAGTGATGGTTTAGAACTGACATATTGATTATTCGAAGGGCAGAGCTTCAGCTAGATCATTCGGGGAAAGTGGAGAGAGACCTCGGATGTACCCGTTCAATAGTGATCGCAAGTTCGTTCAAAATCGTTGGTACATTGCCGCATTTTCACACGAAGTGGGGCGCGAGCCAATCGGCCGCACGATTCTGGACGTGCCGCTGGTGCTTTATCGCACCGAGGCTGGCGCGCCGGTTGCGATGTACGGCATCTGCCCGCATCGCTATTTCCCGCTTGCCAAAGGGCGGGTCGAAGGAGACGCCGTCGTCTGCGGCTATCACGGTTTCCGGTTCGAGGCTGACGGCAAATGCAGCGCGATTCCCTCACAGGGGACCTCGGCCGGCTTCTGCCAGCCGACCTATCCGGTGGTGGAGCGTGGCCCGCTGTGCTGGATCTGGATGGGTGACTGGGATCTCCTCGACCCTGATCTGATCCCGCCATACGAGGATTTCGGTCTGGGCCAGGAGGGCTGGCATTTCAGTTCGGCCAACCATTTCGTGGTAAAGGGCCGGGCGCAATTGCTGATCGACAACCTGATGGACCTTACTCATCTGCCCTACCTGCACTGGCACATCCCCGGCGGTGATGCGATGAAGGCCATGCCGATGCGCGAGGAGGAGCGCGAGCGCAGCTACCGCCTGATCCGCACCGGCAAGCTGCCGTGGAGTTCCTTCAATGACGACATGTGGGGCGCGGAAAACCGCTACGAAGGACTGGCCGACTGGGAGTCCGTCACCGATTTCTACGGTCCCGAACTGATCCGCACGAACATGCCGCTGTTCACCGCCGTGCCCGGCCACGATACTGTCCCGCCGGAACTGGGCCATCTGCACATCCTGCATGGCATGACGCCCGAAACCGCGAACTCGACGCATTACTTCGGCTTCGCCACGCGCAATTTCCGGCTTGGCGATGCAAAGCTCGATGCGTTCCAGCTGGAATCCGACAGCCGCATCCGCCAGCAGGACATCGAGGCGATCGAAGCGATCGAGCCTGTGGCCGAAACGGCCTGCCAGATCCAGCGTGAACTGCTGGTCAAGGCTGACGGCCCGGCAGTCAAGGTGCGGCGGCGGATCGAGCAGATGCTTGAGGCCGAAGCATGAGCGCGACAGACCGGCTGACCACGTGCGGGCCGGAGCGCGCGCCGATCCCAGTCAGCCAGCGCGGCAAGCATCTGGTGGTCGATCTGCACTGCCACCTGAACGTCGCGGCGGCCGAGGCCTTCGTGCGCGGGCAGGTGAGCGACGTGCCCGATCCCATGGCCTTCATGTCACCCGCATCCCGCGCCACCAACGCGCAGATGTTTGCCACGGTCGGGCGAAAGCTCAACGGGGTGGACGAACGCCTTGCCGACATGGATCGGCTGGGGGTGGACGTTCAGGCGATCAGCCCTTCGCCGGGGCAATACTATTACTGGGCACCGCCGGAAGTGGGCCGAGAGGCTGCGCGACTGGTGAACGATGGCGTGGCCGAGGCCGCGGCAAAGCATCCCGACAGGCTGGTCGGAATGGGCACCGTGCCGCTACAGGATGTCGCGATGGCGGTGGCCGAACTGCGCCGCTGCGTGAACGCGCTCGGCTTGCGCGGCGTGGAGATCGGGTCGAACGTGGCAGGGCGCGAACTGGCCGACGATGCGTTTCGGCCTTTCTTCGCGGCGGCCGAGGAGCTGGGCGTGCTTGTCTTCCTCCATCCGCTGGGCTTCACCCACGGGGCGCGGCTGGCCGAACATTACCTTGATAACATCATCGGCAACCCGCTCGAATCCTCGATCGCATTGAGCCACCTGATTTTCGGCGGCGTGCTAGAGGCACACTCAGGGCTCAAGCTGTGCGTGGCGCATGGTGGGGGGTACTTGCCAGCCTACTGGGGCCGGATGGACCACGCATTCCGTGCGCGCGAGGACTGCCGCCAACATATCAGCCGCGAGCCGTCCTCCTACCTGCGGCAAGTGTGGCTCGACACGCTCGTGTTCGACCGGGCGCAGCTGGACAGTCTGGTCGCCACGCATGGCGTCGATCGTCTATGCATGGGTACGGAATATCCTTTCGACATGGCCGAGCCCGATCCCCTGGCGTTCCACGACCACTTGCCTGAACCGGTAAAGGCCAGAATCCTTGGGTTGAACGCGGCGGAACTGCTGGGCCTCAAGTCCTGTGGGTGTCAGGCCGCGGGTTGACCCGCAATCTGGGCTGACAGGAGACCGAGCAACCAATGCACCCCGGTGTCGCTTTCGCGCACCTTGTGCCACTGCGCCACTTCGACGACCTCGGGGAAGGGGGCCCAGGTTTCGTGGATGCGGATCGGGTTGTGCTGGGCGAGATGCTCGGCATAGGCGCGGTGCATCGTGGCCAGGCGCTTGGTGCCAACCACGGCCCGGCACAGATCGGCAAATCCGGGGAGCAGCACTTCGATGCGACGATCGCGCCCGAAAGTGGCGATGTGGCTATCGGTCACGGAAGGGCGGCGATCAGGGCCGAAAGTGGACACGGCATGGCCGGCACCGAAGAACACGTCCTCGGTGATGGCGCCATAGCCCGCGCCTTCCCAGCTGATGATGACGTCGGTGTCGCGCCACAGTTCGCGCGTGGGATAGCGCGCGTTGGCATAGGGCATGACGGTGAGGCACAGGTCGACTTCGGCGCGCTCCAGCCGCTCACCGGCGGAACTGCTGGGCGGGATGATTTCGAACGTGACGCCCGGGGCACTGGCCGAACACTTCGCGATCGCATCGGCCAGGACGATGGTGAAGGCATAGTCCGACGCGATGATCAGGAAGTGGCGCGAGGACGTAGCCGGATCGAACGTTCCGGCGCGCGTAATCTCGCCCCTGATCTGCAGGAGCGCTCGTTTGACCGGGCCACTGAGGGCTTCGGCCTTGGGCGTCGGCTGCATCCGGCGGCCCTGCAAGACCAGCAGATCGTCCTGGAAATAATCGCGCAAGCGGTTGAGCGCACCGGTCACGGCAGGCTGCGTCAGGTGCAGCCGACGCGCTGCGTTCGAGACGTTCCGCTCTTCGATCAGCGCCTCGAGCGCCACCAGCAGATTAAGGTCAAGGCCGTCGAACCGCATTCCCACGACTTATCAGCAGTACTGATAAGTCGCAACCTACATATTCGATTGGACGTTAGCGGCGACAGGTCCGAAAGTCTGCATGATGCGAATTGGGAGTTGATTTGAAATGAAGTTGCGCAATCTGCACCATGTCTCTTTCGAAGTGAGGGACATGGCCGCGACCGAGCGGTTTGCACAGGACTTTGGCCTGATCACGGTTGAAAAGAACAGCGAGCGGCTGGTGATGGCAACCGCTGGCGCCGACGCATTCGCTTTCGTCGCATTCCCGGCAGAGACCCCGCGTTTCATCGGCTTTGCCTTTGAAGTGGATTCCGAGGCCGATCTGGAAGAAGCGGTGGCCCGGCATGGCGCAACGGCGGTAGCCGAGATCGACCTGCCAGGGGGCGGACGGTTTGTTTCCATGACCGATCCGAACGGCTTTCGCGTGGATCTGGTGCATGGCACCGGCAGCAAGGAGCCGGGCGAGCCATATCCCGGTTGGGAAATGAATTCGCCGCTTGGCTATCCTCGCGTCGGGCGGTTCGAGCCGAAGCGCCCGATGGCCCCGGCCAAGCTGTTCCGACTTGGTCACCTTGGCCTGTTCGTGCCCGACTTCAAGGCCTCGCTGCCTTGGTATCAGGAGGTGCTCGGCTTGATCCCCAGCGATGTCTATCACGTGCCCGGAATGCCGCAGGTTCAGATCATCGGCTTCTGCCGTCTGGATCGCGGTGACGAACTGGTCGATCACCACGTTGTCGCCCTGATGCAAAGCCGCGACGGCGTGGCAGGTTGCCATCACATCAGCTTCGAGGCGCAAGACTTTGAAGCCCAATTCATGGCGCACCGCTACCTTGAATCAAAGGGGTACGGCTTGATCTGGGGAGTTGGCCGCCATCCCCATGGCAGCCACGTTTTCGATGTCTGGCGGGACCCGGACGGCAATCGGTTCGAGACTTTCACCGATACGGATCGCCTGAACCGCGCTCATGGCACGCGCATCCACGACATCCACGACGTGGAAATGGACGTGTGGAGCTCCGAACCGCCGGACCGGTATTTCTCCTGAGCATCCTCAGCCCATCACGATCCAACATTTCTGGGAGAGTAATTTGAGCGACCACAGTTTTATCAAGCCGCTGCCCGCGGCCCCCGAACCCGATGGCATCGACCCCGTGACCGGGCTCGTTTCGGGTTCTTTCGGGATCGGTACTTTCAGCGCCGATGGGCAATCGCCTTTTCCCGGTGTCGTAGTGCCCGGCGGCGCTGTCTTCAGCCTGGGGGACGAGTATCGCGATACCCACGCCGTCTTTGCGGATTGGGCGCGCGCCTCGAACCTCGCCAATGATGTGGCGGCCCGTCAGGACCGCTCCGCGCTTGATTACAGCGCGGTGCATATCCATGCCGTGCTCGAACACCCCAACATGCTCTGCGCCGGGTCCAACTACCGCCAGCACGTGGCGGAGATGATGACGTTCAACAAGTTCAACCAGGACAAGCGTCTGCCTGGCGAAAGCGACGAGCAGTTCTTCCAGCGCAACCTGGCGGAGATGGACCGCCGCGCGCGTGAAGGGATGCCGTTTTTCTGGACCGGTCTGCACTCTTCGCTGTGCGGACCGAGTGACGATGTGCCACTGCCCTTGATCGGCGAGCACCCGGACTGGGAGCTGGAGTTCGGAGCCATCGTCGGCAGCACGGGCCGCTACGTTCGTCCGGACGAGGCGGGCGACCTGATCGCGGCCTATGTCATGGTCAATGACCTTGGCACGGTGGATGAGTTTCGTCGCGCCGACGTGCGGTTCCAGTACGATTTGGCGCGATGGTGTTCGAGCGTATTCCGTGCGGGGCAAGATCAAGCGCGAAAGCCTTGTTCATGCCCTCCAGTGCCCACTTGCTGGCGCAATAGAGGCTACGGTTGGGGCCGCCGACGTGGCCCATCTGGCTACCCATGTGGATCAGCGAGCCTTGGGTGCCGGTCTCGATCATCCGTCGTGCGCAGGCCTGCGCCACAAAGAATGCGGCCTTCAAGTTCAGATCCAGGACGGCATCGTAATCGGCTTCGGTCAGGTCCCACATCGGCTTGGGGCGATTGGTCCCGGCGTTGTTGACCAGGACATGGAACGGCTCGCGTCCGGCAAAGAAGGCGGACACCGCAGCCGTGTCGGACACGTCGAGCGTTGCCGCTAGCGCGCCGTTGCCAATGGCTGCTGCCGCCTGCTCGATCTCGGCAGAGGAGCGTGCGACAAGCACGACTGCAGCACCAGCGTCTGCCAGCGCGGCTGCAGCGGCAAGGCCGATGCCACGCCCGGCACCGGTCACGATGGCGCGCTTGCCATCGAGCCGGAAGGACGGCGTGCGCGGCAGGTTCATCACGCCCGCGTCAATTCGCTGGGTTCTGCCTGCCCGGCATAGGGCAAATTGCGGCCACCGAACCGGCGCAACCGGACGTTGGCCTGCTCGCCGTGACCGGCAAAGCCTTCCAATGCGCAGAGACGGCTGCAGTATTCGCCAACCAGCGTCGATGCCTCGTCGGTCAGGACCTTCTGGTAGGTGCAGGTCTTGAGGAACTTGCCGACCCACAGTCCGCCGGTATAGCGCGCCGCTTTCTTGGTAGGCAGTGTGTGATTGGTGCCGATCGCCTTGTCGCCATAGGCCACATTGGTCCGGCTCCCAAGGAACAAGGCTCCGTAATTGGTCATGTTCTTCAGAAAATAATCGGGATCGGCGGTCATCACCTGCACGTGCTCGCTGGCAATTTCGTCAGCGATGCGCACCATTTCCTCGTAGCTCTCTGCCACGATCACTTCGCCATAGGTGTCCCACGCCTTGCGGGCATGATCGGCGGTCGGCAGCACCTTCAGCAACCGCTCTATCTCGGCCATCGTCTCGCGCGCCAGTTTCTCAGAATTTGTCAGCAGCACGCCGGGGCTGTCCGGACCGTGCTCGACCTGTCCCAGGATGTCCGTGGCGGCCAGTTCCGGATCGCAGCCCACTTCGTCGGCAATGATCAGGGTTTCGGTAGGGCCAGCGAAAAGGCCGATCCCCACCCGGCCGAACAACTGGCGCTTGGCCTCTGCCACGAACGCGTTGCCGGGGCCAACCATGATGTCGACCGGATCGATGCTCTGCGTGCCAATGGCCATCGCGCCGATCGCCTGGATGCCGCCCAGCGCGTAGATCGCATCGGCCCCGGCCATGGCCTGCGCTGCAACGATGGCCCGCGCAGGCTTGCCTTGGAACGGCGGAGCGCAAGTGACAACGCGCGGCACGCCCGCAACCTTGGCCGTGATCACGCTCATGTGCGCAGAGGCCAGCAGCGGATACTTGCCGCCAGGCACATAGCACCCCGCTGCCTGTATCGGCACGTTCTTGTGGCCGAGGATGACACCAGGCAGCGTCTCAACCTCGACGTCCTGCATGCTGGCACGCTGGATCTGTGCGAAGTTGCGGACCTGTGCCTGCGCAAACTCGATGTCCTTGCGCTCCTGCGCGGTCAGGCTGTCGACCGCCGCATCGATTTCGGGCTGCGACAGGCGATAGTCTTCACGGTCCCAGCCATCGAACTTGATGGACATCTCGCGCACGGCGTCGTCCCCGCGCTGTTCGATATCGGCAAGGGCCGCCTCGACAATGTCCCGGATCTTGCGATCGCTTTGCACTTTGACGTCAGCAGCAGCGCCGCGCTTGAGCCAGATGGCCATGGTTCTCCCCGCAGATTTATTGGCAATTTTCTTGCCATTGCCGCAGCGGATCGCGGGCGACCAACGCATTGTATCGATGCCAAGCTATCGACCGAATGCCTTTGTCGGGCATGGTGAGGCCGTCTATCTGCTGGCTGAAACGGCTATCGGGAGACAAGACTTATGGGCACGGAGGCGCTCCCTTCGGCGCGATCGACCACGAAGTCGGACGTGGCTGAAGCTGGACCGGCGTCAGGTCCGATCAAGCTGATGATCCTGCCGCGCACGCTTTCCGGCTTGGGCCGTGCCGGCCTGCGGCGTCATCTTGCGACCGTTCACGGACCGATGGTGATGGCGGAACCAGCGGTTTCCAGCGGCTTTCGTGGCTATATCCACCATTACGCCATCGCTTGCCCCGTGCAACCGGCACTGGAGGATCGCGATGCGGTCACGGTCATCCGGTTCGATACGCTGGCAGACATGATCGCCTCGAAAGCCAGCAATGCCTATCGCGAACGCATCGGTCCGGACGAAGACAACTTCCGTGAAATCGAGGGATCACTGGCGATGTTCGCGCAGGAACGCGTGATTGCGTCGGGTGCAGACGATGCACCGCGCAAGCTGTTCGTGTTTCGCACGGGCAGTTGTGACGATCTGGACCAGTGTGCCGCCGCGTTGTCGGCGATCAGCGTCGTGCCCGGGGTACAGGGCGTGATCACCAACCTCACGCAGGTCATCGAAGGCCAATGGAGCTTTGGGCGGATCGACGAGATCGGCCTTGAACACGACGCAGACATACCCACGCTGGCAACAGCTCTCCTTGCCTTGGGCACTGCGGGCGAGGCCGGCTTTCTCCTAACCGAGCCCTTGCGCTTCATCTGATCTTACCGGAGCATATCCCGATGCAGCTTTCCGATTCCGGCCTTCCTCCCGTTCAGCGCGTTGTCACCGGCCATGATGAAAACGGCCGCGCCGTGTTCAAGTCCGAGGATGTGACACCGACAAAGATGATCCCGTCGGGCGATGCCTCGTTCCTGCTGATCTGGACCACGGCAACGGTCCCGGCCGACAACAACGACGAGACCGACGGTCGCCATCGCGAAGCAGGACTGACCCTGGAAGGTGGCTCGGTCATTCGCGTGGTAGACATGCTGCCGGGCAAGGAAAGCCCGATGCACCGGACCAACTCGATCGACTACGGCATCGTGCTCGAAGGTGAAGTCGAACTCGAACTGGACGATGGTGCCAAGCGGACGGTAGGGCAGGGCGGCTTCATCATCCAGCGCGGCACCAACCACCTATGGCGCAATACGAGCGACAAGCCCTGCCGGATCGCCTTCATACTGATAGAGGCGCCTGCCTACCTGCATAACGGGCAATCCCTGCCCGAGGACAGGCCCGAGCACAAATGAGCGGACTGTTCGACCTCGCTGGAAAGTCGGCCATCGTCACCGGGGCGACGCGCGGCATAGGCAGGGCAATTGCCGAGGTGCTGATCGCGCAAGGCGCGCGCGTCGTCATTTCCAGCGAGAACGGTGATGACACGGCCACGGTCTCGGCGGAACTGGGAATGCCGGGCCTTGCCTGCGACGTGACGGACGACGCCGCGCAGGCGGCTCTGGTAGATTGCGCGGTGCGGGAATTTGGCGGGTTGGACATCCTCGTCTGCAACGCCGGCATCACCGGCAAGGCGGGGCCTTTCGCCGAAATCGACATGGAGGATTACGCCCGCGTCATGGCGATCAACCTGCGCAGTCAGGTCGTCCTGAGCAACCTTGCCCTGCCGCGCATCGCTGAGCGTGGTGGCGGCACGGCCATTCTGGTTGCTAGCCTTTCGAGCCTGCGCGGCAACGGCAGGATCAATGCCTATGCCCTGGCCAAGGCTGGCGTTGCGCAACTTGCCCGCAATCTCGCGGTGGAGTGGGGCCCGCACAATGTCCGGGTCAACGCAATATCGCCGGGCTTCATCGCCACTGAACTTTCCCAGCCGCTGCTGCACGACGCCGCATTCATGGCTCGCCGCATGGCGATGACGCCACTGCGGCGGCCCGGCACTCCGGCGGAAGTGGCTGGCACGGTGGCATTTCTGGCATCACCGGCAGGCGCGTTCGTCACCGGTCAGAACCTTGTCGTGGATGGTGGCACGCTGATCACTGACGGGACCTGATGCTGAGGGAGAACAGGCCGCTTGGATTGCCCCGGCTTTGCCCACCCTTTCAATGTCCCGGACACGCTTTGCCGAGGCTTTTGGTCGCACCAGCGACACCACGCCCTTCCGCTACCTCACCGAGTGCAGGATGCACCTTGCTGAGCGCATACTTTTTACCACAGGCGTTCGATTGGCCGAGGTGGATGAGCGGGCATGCCATGGCTCATCGCCACCCCCGTCATAAGCGCCATCCCCAAGTGCAGAGGATAACCATGCCACAGCAGCCCGCGAGCGCCCATGAGGATCGGATATCTCCAATTTGCGCGGTGAGTTCCATTTGAAGTGCGTCATCCGTCGAGCGTTACCATTTCATCCGGGGTGGGGCGAGCCCCACCCCGGATGATCCGTCATCTTTGGCGCCATGAACTGCCATGGTTTCGGCGAGTACCTCTCGCGGCGTCCTGTATTCGAGGCACTTGCGCGGGGTGTCGTTGAGCCTGGCAGACACCGCTTCGATTGCGTCAACGGGGAGGGCCGCGATATCGACATCGAGCGGCAAGAACCGCCTCAAGCGTCCGTTGAGGTTCTCTACGCCACCCTTTTGCCAGGGCGATCTCGGCTCGCAGAAGTAGCTGTCCATGCCCATCCTGGATCGCAATGTGCCGTAGGCCGCGAACTCTGTCCCACGGTCAAAGGTAATGCTCTGCCGCAGGCTGGAGGGAAGGGGAGCCAGCTTCGCTTCAATGCCAGCCATGACGCCCGCCGAAGTCCTGCTGGGGTTGCGCCAGAGCATGACGAAGCGGCTCTTGCGCTCCACCATGGACGTCAGATTCGACTTGCCGAACTGCTTGCGGAAGATGACCAGGTCGCCCTCCCAGTGGCCAAAATCCGTTCTTTGCGAGATGCTTGACGGCCTCTGGCCAATGCAGCTGGTGTGGGGGATCTGAAGACCGCGTGGCTTGCGGCCGCCGCGCGGTCGACGCCGCCTACGCGACCAAGGTAAAAGCTGATAGAGCGCTTGGCGCTTGCCTTCTTCGCCATAGACATAGCGGTAGATCGTCTCGTGGCAGACCCGCCGGCTGCCCGAGTGGCGCAAGCGTCCGGCAATCTGTTCCGGCGACCAACTCTTTCGTAGACCATCGATCACCTTGGCTGCCAGTTCAGGATCGCGCACCAGTTTGCGACCAGGTGCACGACGGTCTGCAGCGTACTTCTGGGCCACATTCGGAAAGTAACCGCGGAAGAACGGCTCTTCGTCGTGCATGAAGTTACGGCGTAACTCGCGGTAGATTGTGGACGGATGCCGACCGAGTTCCGCCGCGATCCTGCGCACGGGTATGCGAGCGTCTGTCAGCCGCGAAATCGTCTCGCGATCATCCCGTCCAAGCTGGCGATATTGGGCTCCCATATGCGTTCCTCCGAGTGGGGCTGAAGCCTCAGAAATCCTCGAATTTCGCACTTCAAGGTAGAATCCACCCCCGCAATGCCCCCCGAAAGGACCGTTTGAGCCGGACCGGTCCTGCCGCAACCTGGTAATGCCCCGCGATGAGAACTGCCCTGAAAGACCCGGCGGGAGCGCGCGGTGCGCCAGGCTCGGGGGAACCTCGATTTGCCTGGACACTGCGGTTTGTACTCCAGCAGGGGCACGCTGGCGCGCCAACGCCAGAGCTCATCGACCATTTTTGTACCAGAGTGGCTGGCTGCTGCATGCTCGCCATGCCTTGCATCTCGACGCTGGCCAGGGGCGCTGGCCCGCAATGGGTGTCGCGCCAAAGAAAGAGTGCGAGCCAGGGGCCAAGGGGCCAAGGGGCCAAGGGGCAGGGGGGGGGCAGGGGGGCAGGGGGGCAGGGGACGAGGGGGCAGGAGGCAGGGGGATTGTTATGGCCAATGCGTAATGCGTGACGTCCGACTGGATCGACCGTCCGCTAAAGCACGTCGAAATTGGCAACCATGTCAACGAGCATGGCCTTGACCACCTTGCGCCCTTGTGCGGAAAGCGTGATGAAAGCGCGCAAGCGGTTTTGCGGATCAGGACGTCGTTCGATCAACCGGCGGCCTTGCAGCCAGTCTATCCACCGAAGCGCTGTCGTATTCCTGATTCCTGCGGCCCGGGTCAGCGTGCCCACGCTCAGCGTTTCCTTGCGGAGCTGCGCGATCAGGAGCTCGATCAGCAAGGACCAGGCAGGATGGCAGGAAGCCTGGCGGCAAAGCACACGTTCGCGCAGGCGCAAGTGCTCACGGTAGGCTAGCACCAGATCAAGGACGTCTTCGTCATCTTCCATTGTTCAGTGCTTCCCACGGCGGGTTCGCAAGGTGGGTGCAAGACCACGATAGTCCATGGATCGGCTGTTGCTGCCGCGCACCGGGTTGCGGAAGATGACGGCAGTGCAGGTGTCGCCAGGGGGGGGCAAGCGGGCTTTGCGCCTGATCGTTGGAATGATTGGCCAACGCTGCCAGGCGGCGATCGTGGCGCATGAACCACAGCCTGTCGGCAACCGCTGCCGTACCCTTTGCGACGCGGATATCGCTGGCATCTTGCCAGAAGGGCCCGGAATCCGGGCGCTCGGCATCCCGATCTCGCCATGGCCAGGATGAATGCACCCGCAGGCCTGTGCGTTGCAGGATGAACCGAACTGTACGAACGGGCAGGGGGGCGAAAGTGGGCGGGAGCTGCGCCGGCCGGGCACGGCGATCGCCTTGGGCGGCGCATGGCGATGCATGGGCTGCCCGAACCAGTTGCGGGGAGCGATGATCATTGCGCATTTCGCGAATGGACAAAGACCCGTGCAAGGTCAGACAGGAGCTGTTCGGTAACCTCGGTCCCTTGCGGCGTAAGCGAGACATGGAAACGTCGCCCGTCGCCAGGGTCGGGCACCTTGGCAACAAGGCCCATCCTTGACAACTTGTGAAGCCAGTCCAGCGAGGTGGTGGGGGCGATCCCGGTGAGCAAGGCCATGTCACCAAGGCTTAGTGGGATGTATCGCTCGGCGTTGAGGTACAATTCGAGCAGAATGCTCCAGGGCGCACTGACCGGTGGACCCATTGGCAGAATTGCCTGCCTGGAATGCAAGGAGTCGCGATAGGCAGTGGCAATTGCGCGCAAATTCACAGGAGAAGGCAATTCGGGGCTCGTGGATCTATGACTAAAGTTTACAAGAGCCATCTCCAGCTCTCGCTGCCTGAATATCTATCGCACAGGACGTTCAAAAGGTAGAGGTTGGATGAAGCTATTGCAAAAGCGCCATCGATTACACGGGGCTCGGGATATGGCTGCACCTTGCTGGAAAGCAGGTCTGGCAGGGCAAGGCCTTCCTGCGATTTCCCGACAAATCCTTTGCTTTGCCAGACTATGGGAGAAGGACGGTGGCCGGCGTTGCTGGATGGGTATCGCCAGGGGGCGTGTCACGTGTTCCAGGGCAGGCTCTGCCGCCTGCAACGGCACCGTTGCGCAACGCACGTCGCCATGGGCTTGGGCGGAGAGATCTTGCCAAGCGCATCAGTTTTGCATTGCTGCTCCAGATGCAGTGGTCCGCAAGGGGCGGGCATGCCAGGGCAGCGGGCCTTGACGACATGAGCACAGGGACGACACCGGCACAGGGACGACACGGGCACAGGCCCTCAAACCTTGCGTCAGTGCCAATGGTGCGGGCCCCGTGCCGGCCCAACCAGACCATCGACATCGGCCTCCATGATGATCTGCAAGACGCTTTCGGCGATCGTGCGCAGGAAATCTCCATCTCCGGTCTTCGCCATAAGCTCGGTAAGCGGTAGTCTGTCGTCGATCATCGGGATCAACTCCTCGGTGGGCGTGTGAAGTGTGGTAACTCCACCTTACCGATGAGCCCGGTGGCTCCCGAGATCGAAATTGCATGGGGGCATGCCTCCCATGCGGTCATCTCAATCTCCACCAAAAAACTACACCACAAGTGCGGACGCTAACCAAGGGGCAGCGACCTGAACTTTTCCAATGAGTGCGCAGCAGGTCATGCCGGACTAGAGTATTGTATATTCTGGATGTAACTCATGATGACTGCGGCGAGATACTTGACTAGAGGCTGTGGGGGTTACTGTTTCAGGCTATTTCGTGCGGCAAAAGGATCTAGAGATTTTGGACGACAGTAACTCCGAGACGATTTGTCGCACTGATGGGCCTTGGGTAAAAACCAGCCGCCGTTGGTTCGATTTGCAGAGCGTCGAGATCTGGATCCATTTTCCTGACGCGCGTTCTGCAGAGTACCTCGTCGCGGGCATTCCGGCAGCAGCACGGGTCATTCACGCTGTTGTTCGAGCGACAGGTCGAAAGCCGTCGATGTGCAGCGTAGCGTCCGGAGAATGGCAGGTCTCAAGGAAATGTCTCGACGAAAGCATGCGCCTTGCCCAGTGCGCACCGTATGATCAGCTTCCTCAAGGGACGTCTGCGGCAGATGTGCTGACCCTCGATGGGCTGCATCTCCTTACATCTATAGCGCGTGACCCAAATTCGTGGGCTTGGGCAAATCCGAGCCAGCTTGCGAAGTTCGAATGGACGGACTCTGCTCCCTCCTTTGACGCAAACAAGCGCAAGATGCTGCTTCGTGAAGCCAACCGCTCCTTCCTAAAGGCAACGGCGAAAGATGAAGACGGTCTGGTGTCGCGTTACCTGAATCGTCCCGTGTCCAGGTTGATTTCCTCGCTTCTGCTCAAGCTGCCAGCGGTCCGGCCGTTGCATGCAACTGCAGGAACGGCGTTCTTGGCAGTCATGATGTTGGCTGCTTTGATTCTTGGCGGTCAAGTCGGAGCCATTGCCGGTGCGCTGCTGTTTCACGCCGCGTCGGTGTTCGATGGCGTCGACGGTGAAATTGCCCGGGCAACGCATCGCACGTCACCTGCTGGCGCGCGGCTTGACAGCCTCATCGACGCCGCGACCAATCTGGCCTTTCTAGGCGGCCTCTCGTTCAACCTGTTTTCGCGCGGTCAGGGCGAAGCGGCTCTCGCGGGTCTGGTCGGCATTCTCGTTCTGCTTGTCGGCCTGTGGCAGATCGGTTCTCGCTCGCAGGCGCTCGGTCAGCCGATCAACTTTGAAGCAGTGAAGGTTTACCTGCGTCAGGTACGACCGAACTCGCTGCTGACCGATCTGCTGATCTGGCTGACCATGCGCGATTTCATCGCCGCAGCCTGCGCCACACTGGTAGTGCTGGGTTTCGCCGCGCAGACCCTTATCGTGTTCATGGCCGGCGCAATCGTCTGGCTGATTTTCGCGAGCGTGATCCTTGCCCGGACGAGCATCCGGGCCAAGCGATCACAGCTGACGCGATAGCAGATGGCCCCGTACTATTGCACAGCGTTGGTGATGCCGACGACCGAGAACGTGGCGGACGAAACAATGCCCAGGAACTTTTGGAAATCGGTCCCGGGCGCGCTGGAAACGAAAACCAAGTCCTTGTCGCGCAGCGCAAAGTTCTGGGACAGCAGCAGGCTCGCAGGGTTGCTGAGGTCAAGCCTGTAGACCGTCGGCACTTTGCCATCCTCCCGGCGTGCCTTTCCTTTTGCCAGAGCGCCGACGATTTCTGGGTCTTCGTAGCGGAAGACGAACACGCCCTTGATGTCGGCGCGGTCGTCGCGCAGTCCACCGATCCGGCCGAGCGCTTCGGTCAGCGACATTCCCGTCGCCTCAAACGGCACCTGCGCGCTGAGATTGCCTGCACCCAGTGCGGTGAAGCTGAATGGCTGGAACAGGAGCGCGACGACATCGCCCGGACGCAGGCGAATGTTCTGGCGGGGGTCCCTGATCACGTCGTCGAGCGGCATCGAAAGCGTGGTGGCATCCCGGGTCATCTGCACCGTCGTCTTGCCGACGGGCTGGCGACTTCCCCCTGCTGCCGCAATCGCATCGAGCACCCGCTCACCCCGCGATGTCAGCGGCAGGCGCCGCGACGCCGCCACTTCGCCCAGCACTGTCACGGTCCGCGCCTCGTTTTGCGACAGACGTACAAGCGCCTGCGGTGCGTTGGCCCTGCCTTTCAGGCCCGCGACCAGATCTCGCTCGACCTGGCGCGTCGTCCGTCCGGCGACGGGAATGCTGCCGACGAACGGTATCGTCACCCGACCATCGTTCCCCACCATCTGCTGCGGCAGGTTGAGCGATTGCGAAGTCGCAAGGCCTGGAAGCCCCGCACCCGATCCGAACAGAACCGCAGGCGGCGCTTCCCACAGCGTGATGTCGATCGAGTCGCCCGATCCGATGATCGTCGGATCTGCATCGGCATCACCCAGCGTGTCAGCAAAAGCGCGCCGGACGTGCGCCGCACCGAGCCGGGCGATGGCGTCGGCGTCAACGTCGATCAAGGCAATCGCATTGGCCGCGCCGGGTGTGCCCGCTCGCACGATGCTTGCCGTGCTCGGACCCGAACCGCCGAATGCTGCGCATCCGCCAAGCAGTCCCACCAGCGACAGTCCGACCAGATACCGCCACAACACATGTCTTGGCTTTGGGCAGCGCGCCGGGCGGGAGGAAATGTTGCTGCTGGCGTGCATGGGGTGGTTCCCGTTGTTCAATATGAGGCGTGGGACGGACATATGCTCTAGGCCATCCGCCGGTAGAAATCGGCAAGCCGCTTGGCATAGGCAGCGGCGCTGAAAATCTCAGCCTGAACTCGCCCACGCTGGGCCAACTCGGCTCGCAGTTCTTCGCTCTCGTCCATCCGCAGGATCGCCCGTGCGATCGCCTGGACATCGTACGGATCGACCAGAAGCGCCGCGTCTCCGGCAACTTCCGGCAGCGAGGAGGTCGTGCTGGTGATGACCGGAGTGCCCAGAGCCATGGACTCCAGCACCGGCAGTCCAAAGCCTTCGTAGAGCGAGGGAAAGATGGTCGCGCGGGCGCCCGCGATCAACATCGCCAGCATGTCGCGCGGCAAGTAGCCCAGCCAGATGATCCGCTTGCCCGCGTCCAAGCTCACCAGCGATTTGAGCAGCTTCACATCCTGCTCCCCGCCCCATCCGGGTCCGCCGACAATGACCAACCGCGACTTGGCCGAACTTGCAAGGTAGGCTTCGAGGAGGCGGGCGACGTTTTTCTTGGGCTCTATCGCGCCGAAGTACAGGAAGTACTCGCGTAGGCCTGTGTTCAGGAGGCCTTCGACGTAACGGGTGATGTAAGCCTCATCTACACCGGATAGTGTCGATGCGATGTCGCTGGCCTGGTAGAGGTTGGAGACGCGGTCTTCGGAGACGCCCAAGATGTTGATGAGGTCGGTCCGCGAGGCTTCCGAAACGGTGAGAATATGGTCGGCCTCGCGGGCGATGCGGTGGCACAGCCGGTAATAGGCCCGCTTTTTGTCCGCAGTGGTATAGGGCAGCCGCAAGGGCACGAGATCGTGCAGCGTATAGACGTTGCGCGCACCCGGAATCCTGACTGGAAGCGGATAGGTCCAGTGCGCAAGATCAATGCCCTCGACCGCCACGCTGGTGAACGCGCCCGTTGCCCTGAACAGCTGGTCGGAGCCTGTGTAAAGGTCCTGCGCATTCCAGAATTGTGCCGCGTCAACCTTCAGGCGCTGGGGCATGACGACCTGCCCGGACACTGGCACCGCCGTGGCCTGAACCGGACGGACCGCGCCTTTAAGCGCACGCACGAACTTGGCCGCCTTGGTCAGCCCCGAGACACGCTTGCCCTTCATGTCCGGATCACCTTCAGCCAGCGCAATCTCGTTGAGCAGCGACACGCGGGAGTTGCCTTGCGATGCGCCGAACAGCACGTGTACGTCATTGCCCTGCACGCGTGCGGCCTTGGCGAGATTGCGCCCATAAGTGGCCACGCCAGTGCCATGCGGCAAGGCTATGTTGAAGGCGTCTATCGAGATTTTCATCATCGGATGGTTCCGCCGCTCACAATGGGCTCGCAAAATACATCCCACTCTTCTAATTTGTTTCCGGACCACTGCCGTACGCCGTCCATCAGCCCCGCACCTTCACGAAAATGGCTGAAACCATAGCCGACTTCACGCAGGAGTTCATAGACTTCGGTGTAATCGTATTCACGCTCCTTCATCCAGTTCGGGGAAATCTCGAGGAAGATTTTCGGTTTGTAGGTCTTTAGTGTCTTGTACGCGCCGCGCAGAACGAACAGCTCGAACGATTGCACGTCGATCTTCACAAAGTCGATCTTCGTGACCTGAACCGTGCCCCGCTCAAGCAGCGCATCGAGCGCCCAGGTGGGCACCAGTTCGCCGCGCTCATCATCACCGATGCTGACGCCCAATGCCCCGAAGTTGGTCTGTTCGTCATAGGAAACGGGCGCCATGCGCTCCTGTCCTTCGGCATCGCCAAGGCATCCCTGCAGGATCGTGACGTTGTCATAGCCATTTACGACGGCATTAGCCGAGGCATAGCGGAAGATCGCGAGTTGCGGCTCGAAGGAGATCACCTGCCCGGTCCGGCCGACAGCCTTCGAGAAATAGACCGTATGGTGGCCGATGTTGGCGCCGATATCGAGAATGGTATCGCCTTCGTTGATGTGCCGGGCGAAGAACTCCAAATCATCTTCGGCCCAGACGCCCAGGTTCTTGATGGAGTTGCCGATGACTGCGTCGTGATGGGGAACGAGGAAGTGCCGATTTTGCCCAGCGCGACATCGATGGTTCGCGTGATCGGCAGGACCGAGGGTTGCCAGTCCTGCACGCGATCGAAGGCAATGCCCCTGATCCATGCTTGCGATCCCAGAGCATCCGGATGGCTGTTCGAAAGCAACGTCACCACGACATCGCCTGCGATGTCCTCCGACGCCGGAACATCGACCCAGCGCGAACCGGGTTCGGGCGAAAACAGGTCCACGACGATATCGAAAATCCCTGCCGACACCCGCACGTGGCCGCTCCACGCATGGCTGTGGAAATGGAGGCGCAGTGCACCGCGGCTTTTCAGGCAGAACACGTGTCCTGGCGCGACGGCCGACAAGGCGTGGCCATCACCCGGGTTGGCGCTAAAGGGGGCCAGCTTCACTTCCTCGCCAGTTCGGAAGGCTTCCCGGGCCAATTCCTGCAGTGCGGTGGCAGAATAGTACATGGGGCGATGCTCTCGGTTGTCGTTGCCGGCGCTGAGCGTTTTGCGTGGGACCTGCCCAGCCTTGCTCGTGTGCTTGCAAATTGGGATCGTTGCGGCAGGGCTGGAGCCCAGCGTCCTGCCCGAGCTTATTCAGAGCGGATGAAGACGTGCGGTTCGTCCTTTGCCGAAGGCGAAAAGGACCGGAATAGCCTCATGGCCTCAAGTGCCTTGGCCCCGTCCGCGTCGTCCGATACCCGCAGCAGGCTTGAAAGCTCCGTCCGGAAACTCTCGCGCATGTCGGCAGGGGCGTCTGCGAAGTCTGTTCCTTCCCGCCACGCCGTCGGTCTGATCGCCGATCTTGCAGCCTGACGAAACGCCAGGCGAGCAGCTGGCCAATTGGCGAAGGCGTTCGTCTTCAGCAACAGGTAGGGCAGAACCTCCTCCTGCTCCCCAAGGACCTTCGCAAGGCGTTGCACCTCATCATCACCAAGATCGGCCCCGATCAGGCACCGAATAGTGGAAAACCAGTCGGGGTCGATCACGCGGAGGCACTCCTTTGGCTGATGGTCCTGCGGTAGAACTGGGCGACATCGCGGGCCATGGCTTCGACAGAGTACAATTCAAGGTATCTGTCGTAGGCACTCTGCGAAAGTTGGCGCAGTTCGGCGGGTCTGTCGGCAAAGCGTAGCAAAGCCTTGCGCGCGCCTTCCAAGAAGTCATCTTCGCGAGCGAATAGTACGCCGGAATGGCCATCACTGACGACTTCGGCGAGCCCGCCGCGGGCAAGCGCAAGCACGGGCGCACCAGCGGACATGCCTTCGATGGCGACGAGCCCGAAGGATTCGAACCGGCTGGGCATGATCACGACGTCGCTGTCGACATAGAGCCGGTCGAGCGTGGCCCGGTCGACTTCGCCATGGAACGTTGCATTGCCGAGACGACGCGGATCGACCCCGCAGTCTGCAAGGACCCGCCTTGCCGCTTCATCGTTCATGGCGGCGCCTGCGAATGCAAAGGAAAACCGGCGATCATCCGCCAGCGTTGCCGTCAACCGAAGCGCAAGGTCATAACCTTTGCGTGGTTCAAATCGACCTGCGAACAAGACCTTCACTACCCCTGAACAGGCCCGCAAATCTGCTTTGTCGGAAGGGTTTAGCCCTGCATCGGCCAACAAATCCGGGGTGCCATGCGGGACGATCGTTGCCCGGTCCCCGATCCCGACACCATAAGCCTCTTCGATCTCGCGGATGACGGCGTCACTGTTCGCCAGAATTGCCGGTGCCCGGCGCAGGGCGGAACCTTCGGCGGCAATCATGCGATCGACAAAAGCCCTGCCGTAGATGATTCGCTCGTTCCATTCCGGCTTGAACGGGCGCGCAAGGCTGTAGGTCGTGTGAAGGCTGAGCACAGATGCCAGAGAATCATCGTCGAGCACCGGCAGGGCTTCAAGATCCCAGATCGGGAACGAGACCAGATCGAGTCCGAAGGTCTTGAGGAAGGCGATTTCACGCATGACCCCGGACATCCAATCCGCCACGCCCCCTTCGGGAAGGGCGTAGCGCGCGGAAATCTGGCGAGCGCCTTGCTCCTCGCGCCCTACGCCATGGACCCAGATGCCATCGCGATAGCGCCGGTAGGCCGCTTGCGCGGCGCGGGTGATGACGTGCACGTCGATATCGAGATCGCGCAGACCTTTGGCTAAGAGGCTGGTCCAACGAGCAATCCCGGCATCATTTTCAGGAGGATAGCCCTGAGAAACGAGGGCAACACGCAACCGCTCTCTTGCCGGGAGGGGAAGAAACGGGCCTCGCGGTGCATCGATCATCAGATCGCCAACGGTCTTGCCCGAAATCAGCGCTTCGTGGCTGCGACGCGTGCCAACGGCCATGCCCAGCGTGAGATCTTCGTCGAGCTTGGTCCGATGGCGAACGGAGATATCCCCATGATCGGCTAGCCAGGCATTCGCCCTGCGCAGTTCATCCTCGTAGGCGGCCAATTCCTTTGCCACCGTACCGAAGCCTTCCTTCTGGCCGTGTCGCGAGATGAAATAGCTTTTGCTCACAACTGAGGGATAAAGCGTCTTCGGCTTGCGGGAGACGGATCGCACGTGACTTTCGGCGAACTGGTGGAAGATCATGGCAGCCGGTTCGTAGAACACGTTCCACCCGGCATCTACGAGACGCAGACAGACGTCGGTTTCATCAAGCAGATAAGCAAAAGTGTGATCAAACCCGCCGATCTGACGCAAGGCTTCGGTGCGAAAGCTTGAGTTCGTGCCGAGCAGGCTGGGGTAGAAAGGCGCTCCGGGAAAATTCAGCCGCCGTTCGTCGAACAGGTCATCGGGGAGGTAGGCATTGCCAAAGCGATCACAGACTGTCTTGCGCACTTGCCAACGCACGCCGGTATTGTCGACGGTAAAGCCGCCCACGCCGCCGGTTGACGGATCGGCATAGTGCTTGGCAAGATGGCGCAGCCAAAGCGGGTGGGGCACAGCATCGTCATCAAGAAAGGCCACGATCTTTCCGTCCGCCGCCTCGATCCCGACGTTGCGCGATACCGACAGGTTCGGAACATCGCAGCGCAAGTGCTTGATCCTGCCGCGCCATTGCGAGAGCACTTGCTCGGAATTGTCGGTCGATGGACCGTTCACCGCAATCAGTTCAACCGCCGGGTAGTCGAGCTGCATCACCCCGCGAATGGCATCGCCCAGCAGATCGCCGCGGTTCAAGGTGTTGATTACGACCGAAACTGGCGGGCTTTCCGCGTCAGACAGAAACCGGCTCAAAGCTCGTGCTCCTCGATCAGTTCAAGCCACGGGCGGTTCGCTCTTTCGAAGCGAGAGTCCGCGCACATTGTTACGACCAGCCCGTCCAGAGTCGGACAATCGCGTAGCAGAAGAAGCATGTCGGCATCGGACATGCCGCCAACGTTCCACAGCAGGCGGCCAAACAGAGCGACATCGGGGTAGGCAGGCACGTCGCCCGGACCATCCGAGTTGCGGTAGAAGCGTACAGGCCAGCGATGCTCGTCAGCACCCTGGCGTTGCATCACGAAGCGCAAGTGTTCGACCACGTCATGTCCAGGCGCGCCCAAGGCACATGCGGTGCGGTAGGCGATTTCCGCTTTGGGGAAATCCTCCTGCTCCTTGGCCATGTGGCCTAGCTGGACCCAGTAGCTGCGCTCCCAAGGATGCAGGCGCAGGGCACTTTCATAGGCAGCTGCAGCCTCGGGCCAGCGCTGCTGATCGCGCAAGGCATCGCCGTCCCTGACGTGGGCAAGGAAGCGGGAATCCGCCAAAGCCACGCGCTGGCTCGTCTCGATCAGAGTTCGCCGATCGGTTCTGTCCAACACAGGGATGCCTGCTGCAGATGCGATGACGGACTGCGCGCGCTTCCTAACGGTTCCGGCAATGGCACTGCCGAGATGGCGCTTCATGATGTCGCCTTCCTCACAATGACCCCGAACGACGTGGTAACCCATTGGGCGATCTGGAGTTTGAGGTGGTTGCTCTGACTATAGGGTGGTACGTCGATGTGCAGGTCTAGCGGCTGGTCGCCGGTGTCGAAGTTCAGGACGATTTCGTGGCCGCGGCGGCGCAGGCGCTTGGCGAGCCTGATGAAATCGCGCTGGCGGAACAGCACGGTGGAGGCGTTGTCGAGCGTCGCGTCGTTTGACTGGCAGTTGAATTCGGTGGTGTGGACAGCGATGCCGCCCGGGCGCAGGCATTCGAGCGAGGCCTCGATGAACTGCAGACCCTGCTCGATCGAACCGAGGTGTTCGAGCGCGCAGGCCGACCAGCAGAAATCAAAGTCGCGCAAGTCCTTGTCGATGGCGTTCATATCCATGAAGCGGAACTGGACGAGGCGGTCGAACTGGTCCTGCGGGCAAAGGCCGCGGTTGTTGAGCACTTCCTTGCTGCGCGCGTGCTGGTCCGTCTCGACCCAGCCTTGCCGGGCGGCGAGTTCGACATCGAGATCGGTTGCCATGACAGCGATGTTCCGGGCGGCAAAAGCTGCGGTCAGCGGCTCGTCACCCACGCCAAAGCCGAGGCCGCGCGCGCCGGACTGGAGGACGCCGGAGGCTTCAAGGGCCTGGAGGATGTAGCAGAATTCCCACTGCTTGCGGTGGGTGCTGGGGGATTCGTGCAGCTCATCGCACCAGCGGCGATAGAGGGGGGCGGTCATCTGCGCCTGTGTACAGGCCTGCGAGACTGGCTGTTCGAAGGACGGGGTGCCCTCGACCACTTTGGCCCCGGCGAACAGTCGCAAAGGGTTGAAATTTGCAGGCTTGATCATGCTGGTGTCATCATGTTGGTCGGTACGTGCTCTTTGGGGGCGTGCTTTTGGATCAGGCGATCTGGGGTTCGACGAAGGGCCAGCCGGGTGGGGGTTTCCAGCCGATCAGTTCCTTGAACTCACCGTAGGCGACCTCGAAATCGTCATGCAGGACGAACCTGCCATCGTGGAGCACGGCCCAGCGCGAGCAATGGTCGCGGATATAGGCGGCATCGTGCGAGACAATGATCATCGCGCGGTCTCCCCGCCGCTCGAACAGTTCGTGATTGCACTTGTCATGAAAGCGCGCGTCGCCGACCGAGGCGATCTCGTCGATCAGGAAGCAGTCGAACTCGATGATCATCGAGATGGCGAAGGCAAGGCGCGCCTTCATGCCCGAGGAGTAGGAGCGGAGCGGTTCGCGCAAGTAGGGGCCGAGTTCAGCGAACTCCTCGACATAGGCTAGGTTGCGTTCGAAATCCTGATTGTACAGGCGGCTGATAAAGCGGACGTTGTCCTTGCCGGTGAGGTTGTACTGGAACGCCCCGCCGAAGGCGAGCGGCCAGGAGATGGACATGTCGGTCTCTATACGGCCTGAAGTGGGGCGTTCGGCGCCGCTGATGAGGCGGACCAGCGTGGATTTGCCAGCGCCATTGCGACCGAGGATGCCGAGGCGTTCGCCCTTGTTGAGCTCGAAGGTGACGCCTTCGAAGACGAGCTTGGGGCCGGTGCGGGTGGGATAGACCTTGCGGACGTTGCGGACGCTGATCATTCGGGCACCACCGTGCGCGCGAGCTTGCGCACCTGAAACATCGCAAGGGCGGTGACCAGCATGCACAGCGGTAAGACGTAGCCCAGATCATAGTGCGCGCGCGCTGCGGCGCCAAAGTACCCCTCGCGCACGATCTCGACGCCGTGGACCATGGGTATCCACAGCACGATGTTCTGCGCGATCTTCGGCAGGGCATCGACCATGAAAGCCGAGCCCGACAGCGGGAAGATCAGGTAGGAGGCTGGGTGCCAGATCTTGTCCACCAGTTCGTAGTCATGGGACAGCGCACCGAGCCAGATGGCAAGGGCCGAGCCGAACCACGCGATGATGAGCCAGCCGCCGACGACTTGGATAACATCGATCGGAGGGGCGAGCCAGCCGATGGTGATGAACACGAGGCTTAAAGTGACGAATGAGATCGTCGCGCCACCAAGTTCCAGCATGAGGCGCGCGACGTAAACATCGAGCACGCGGACGTTGCGGTGATAGAGCAGCGAGAGGCTGCCCTGCAGCGCGCCGATGCAGCGACCGGGCATGTTGCGCCAGAGCAGCACGCTGGAATAGCCGGTGAGCGCGAAAGCGACGATGGGCAGGTTGCTGCCGTGGACCGACTTGGTTGCCGTCCATAGCGCGGTGACACCGAGCGTGAAGATCATCGGTTCGACGAAAAGCCAAAGGAAGCCGATGTTGTGGCGTCCGTAGCGCGTCAGCACCTCGCGCATGAACAGGGCGCGCAGGACCCTTAGCTGGACCCTCAGGCAAGCGGCAAAACTGGGATTCTGGTCAACCGCAGCGGCCATCAGTCATGATGCTCCCGTACGCCCGCGATCAGGGTGCGCAGCACGCCCCAAGCGATGATTCCCATGATCAGCGTGGCCAGAATCGCCTTCCAGCGGTGCGGTTCGAGCGGATAGTCGGGCAGGTTGGGCCCGGCGACACGTTCGACATAGGCCTGCTTGCGGCGGGCATCGGCGGTTGCGTCCTGCAGGCCCGCCAAGGCCGCAGCGAGCTGCTTGTCGGCGACTTCGGCATCGATGCGGAGCGACTGGTAGCGGACGGATTCGCCCGAGAGCGAGCCGGGCGCGCCTGCGATCTTGCCGGTCTGGTCCGCGATTTCGGCCGAGAGCGTGGCGATCTTCGTCTGGAGCGCAGGGAGCTGCGGGTTATGTGGCGCGAACTGGCGTATCTGGGCCAATTGGGTGCGCGAAGCGATCAGCTCGTCCTGCAGCTTGGATACCATCTGCAAGCGAACTGCGGCTTCCTTTTCCGGATCGAGCAGCCGCCGGTCGTCGCGGAAGCGGGCGAGCGCGACGGCGGCGGCCTGGGCACGGCGCTTGGCCTCGTCGACTTCCTGGTTGGCAAGACGGATCGTGTCGCTCTGTGCGCGGCTGTTCAGGCGGTTCACGAGCTGTTCCGAGCGCTCGATCAGCCGCTGGTTGATCAGCTGCGCATCGCGCGGGGAGAAGGCGCTGACCGTCAGGCGGGTCACCTGAGTGCCAGTGTCGAACTCGATGGCGACCTTGCCCGTGTAGTATTCATAAAGATGCTCAAACGTGGTGCCGCGGAGCAGGCCGCCGAACCGATCAAAGGTCGAAATGGTGTCGTTTGCATAGGCCTTGGTGACAGCACCATCGCCATTGGCATCGCGCAAGCCGTCACGAGAGCGCACGTAGTCGACTACGGCGTAGCTCTTGTCACCGGACGTTGAAATACCGCCGGCGCTGAGCACCGCGCCTAGTGCGGACATGGCGGGCTTGTCGGGACTGCGAACGACGAACCGCGATTCAGAGATGTACACGTCCGAAGCGAAAAAGCCGAAATAAAGCAGGGACAGCGTCGTTGGGAGAATCACCGCCGCAATGAACAGGGGATCGAAGATCTTGAAGCGCTTTAGCACGGGAGCTTGGTCTTTCTCGAATTCGCGGTCGGTCGGCAGCAAACAGGCTCAATCGAACAGGGAAGCGTGCTTGCTTTCAGCGAATGCTCCAATCGCACCGACAGCGCCGTAGACTGGAGGCCTGCGCGATGCGTCCGGCTGGCGATGGGGGAATGCACCGAATGACCGGGGCAGAGACTTCAACTGCGTCAACCAGTCCTCAACTGCTGCGAAATGCCTGGCCCATGTCGGCTGCTCATAGGCCTTGAGCAGCCGCAACTGCCGTGAGCGTTCGGGCGATTGATCGAGGAACGAGACGATCATCCGTTCCCACGCGATGGCATCGAGGGGATCGAGCAACGTCGGAATACCCTGTCCGATCTCGCGGAAGCAGGGCAGGTCGCTCGCAATGACCGGGGTGCCAAGTGTCAGAGATTCAATGACCGGGAGGCCGAAGCCCTCCGCAAAGGATGGCAGAAGTAGCGCCCGGGCTGATCGAATCCATTGGCCCAGCTCCTCGTCAGGACAGCGGGACAGGATCTGTACGTGATCGCTCAGGCCATTGCCGCGATCCAGCAGGTTCTGGACATGGCCCGCTTCGGCCCCGTTCTGGCCGATCAGCACCAGCTTGGGCGCTGATGGCCCCAATCTGGCAACGAGGCGTTGCCAGATCTTGAGCAGCATGAAGTGATTTTTGCGCCCTTCGATGGTGCCCACGCAGACGAAATGCCGCCCTGTCTTGAGGGGTACGACTTGAGGCGAGGCGAGTTCCGCCCCGGCAAGCCACGCCGAGAGAATCGGCGGCAGAGGAATTCCGTGATTGCGACCGAACAATTCGAGTTCTGTCGCGGTTGCTTGCGAATTGGCGATGACCCCAGCCGCCGAGAACAGCGCATTGATCACCCGGCCCCGGTGGCGCTCGATTGCCTCGACGCGGCAAAATTCCGAATGCGTCAGCGGTATCAGATCGTGAATCAGGTAGATCGGCTTGACGTTGTTGCGCCTCGTCCAGTCAAGCAGACGTGCCAGGTCGATATCTGTATGTCCTACGTTGATGTAGAAAGTGCCGCGTCCGTCGATCGAGCGCGCAGCGGTAGCCATGACCCCCGGGAGCAGCGCTGCGAGACGAGCCTTGAACATGCGGTCAGGCAGTTTCAAGGCGGCAAAGAGCTTGTCCGACGATTCCGGCGTCAAGACGCGGGCCACGCCGCGATACTGCACGACCGCTTGCGATCTTTCGGAAAAGTGATCGAGATAAGCGTAGCAGACACGATCAATGCCGGTTGGCAGGCGTCCGGACCAGCTGCGCCAGATCAGCCGGCTGACGTCGAGAAGAAAGGGGCGCTTGGTCATTTCCTAAACGAACCGTTTCATCCTGATGCTTGCGCCAAGACATCGTATACTCAGGTGTTTGATCAAGGAATGACAAAGCCTTACAAACTTAAGCTGACGCCCACCATTACTCGCGCGAGCGCGGCAACAATCTGTAATAAAACATTCTAAAAACACTTATCCTGTCTTCTAACACACAAGATTTTTGCGTTGCAATAGCTTTATCCCCCATATCGGACGTACATTGCCTTGTGCGTGTATCGCCCTGTAAAGATGTGATGAAGATCACATTTTCTCACATTCTCCGCCAAGAAATGCGGACCAACAGATGCGGGTTTTCTGCAGCGCAAAAAAGCTGAGCAGACCTTTGAGGCAAATGACCTGCTTGCAGTTTCAACGCTGCAGCACGGTTCTGTAAACGTCGAGCGTCGCCTGCGCGAACCTGCGCCAGCTCAGGCGAGCTGTACGCTCGATCCCGGCCTGCCGAAGGGTCAACATGACCCGCGGGTCATCCACCACCTTCCTCAAGGCTGTGGCCATGGCATCGAGATCCTCGACCGGCGCGATCAGTCCTGCGTCGCCAAGCACTTCTGGCATTGCAGAGCGGTCTGATGCCACCACCGGACAACCGCAAGCCATGGCTTCGGCCATCGGCAGGCCATAGCCCTCGCAAAGCGAAGGATGTAGCAGTACCGTAGCTGAATTGTAGCAAGCGACGAGGGAATCATCGTTCACAGGCCCGAGGAAGTGAACTTGGCTTTCGATTCCCAGATTGCGCGCCAGACTCTTGAGGGTCTCCGAGCCTTGATTGAGTCTCTGGATGAAGACCAGAGCAACCTCATCTCGACCCTTGAAGGCTTTTGCGAAAGCCTGCATCGCGCCCTCGTGATTCTTGTAGGGAGCATATTGACCTACGCTCAAGACAATGCGCTTGCCGTTCGGCCATCCCGGCAAGGTCAGCGCTCCTTGCCGCGGATCGTGACGGAAACGCTTGTCCACACCGGGCGACGTCGTGAACACGCGGCCCTCCAGCCTAGGATCCCAGGCCAGAAGTTCGCGCTTGCTCGCGTCGCTGACAGTTGTAATCGCGGCCGACTTCGCCAGAGCCCTGTTGATGCCGTTGCTATAGAAAAAGCGTTCAAGCGCATGCGGCAAGCGTCCGGTGCACCAGTGCGGATTTGCCAGCCACATGATGTCATGCACTGTTGTCACGCAGGGCATCTGCAGGCCTGCGGGCAGGATGTTGAATGTCGCGTGGAACAGATGGACGCGAGAGAGCGGCACAATTCTGGGTAGCCACCACATGGTGGCAGGGCTGTTGGCACCCGCCGACAACGCCACTTCGCGTACGTTGGCTGCTGAGGAGAGTTTCCCGGGCACATCCGTCCGCTTCAGCAGGAGAAACTCGAAGTCGCCAGCCATTTGCGGCAGGTGATCGACTAGCGCCTGTTGAATCTTGCCAATTCCGCTCGGTCGAGGACTTATGTAGCGGCAGTCTATGCATATCAGCGACATGTATTACCCAGGCTTGGGGCCCAACACGATCTCGCGTCCATGCAAGATCCTGTGGCTTCGTGGTTTACGAGGATGCACGGCCCCCAGGCGAACAGTGCGCCTGGCAGCTTCGCGTCATTGTCCCGTAGCAATTGTTGTGTGGTTGCGGCTAGCATGCTGCAGCAAGGCAATTCTTTCGGTGCAAACGACGTGAACTACGCGACCCAACTCCTCGATCTGCTGGCTGAGCCAGACCAGTTCCTCAGCGGTTATCCTATAGTGCTTCGAGTAGCGCGCCTTCACGTAGGCTTCCTTAAGCTTCTCGAACATCGCACGCTGCTTCCGGTCGTCCGATGGCCATACGTAAATGAGGCGACGATCAATCCGCTCGGCCTGCGTGCGTAGAAAAGCAAGGTTATGCACATGTGGCGTGTAGAATGTCACTACAAGCAGGACGCAATGATACAAGCGCTCAGCTGCCTGATGCAGAGAAAAAGCGGCTTCCTTTAAACGTTCGCGGCGGATGTAAAAATCCGCCCCCTCCGCTAGAGCCGCGGCACTCGGGAACCACTCTTCGAAGTACTCCCTGGCCATCGAAAGAGCCTGCTCCGGCGTCTTCGGCTTCGGCGTATGCAGCTCGTTTTCGTCAGCTTCGTAAAGCGCGATGCCGTCCCGGGCGACGTCCATGAAGAAGTAGCGCCCATGCGCCAGGCCATCGTTCACCTCCCCAAGCGTGTGGACGATAAAGTTCACCGGTGTCTTCACTGTTCCGGTGATCCCATACTCGCGCATCAGCCGATCATCGAGCCGCGACCAGTACGTGACCCTGTCGGTCAGGTCCTTGTGGTTGACAATGATCAGCAGGTCGAAGTCCGACTTGTAGCCCTTGGCGGTGTGGGGCTCGTCGATCCAACCACCGCGCGCATAGCTGCCGTAGAGAATGACCTTGAGAATGCGACCGGCCTTCTTGCGGCCCTCGCTAACACAGGCAACAACGTCTTCGAATTCCTCGAAGATCAGCTGGAGCACACGCTCCAGCTCGCGCTGCTTGTTGGCTGGCAGATGATCGAGATCACGTCGCATCAGAAGATTATCCTGTCGTTCCCGACCCGGAAAGGCAAGCGGCCGAAAGCCGTTCGCCACCCCGGAGATGGATTTCCATCATCACTGGAGCGGCACAACACCTTGAACCCGTCCTCCACTCAATCAGTTGCCCGACTTGCCCGGCACTTTCGAGGATTGGGGCGTCATCCAGGTCGGCGTCGCGGGCCGTGTTCTGAATGCGGGAACTCCAGAGCCGCTTGCCGATCATTGTCCGGGTCTCGGATAGCATCGCGGCACAGGAGACTTTGTCCAGCAGCTGTTTCGTAAGCAGGGCAGCGCCTTTGATTCTCATGGCGGGGCAGGGTGGACAACAGCTCTCGTTGTCCGGCCGTCACGCGTGAACCGAACGACGTTGGCTCGCGCGGCTCTTTACCCCGACGGCTTTACATTTTCCAGCGGGTGTAGACGGTCGTCTGCGGGCTGTTCTTGGCTGGGCAATCCGCCCCTTGTCCGCAACATTTGAGCAGGTGGATGATGCCGAGGATCACCCTGCGATCATAGCCCGTCGCGCTCCGGGCTGGCTCTTCGGCAAGTTCGGCTAAACGGCGGCCCAAGTTTGATCCTATAATCAGGACAATAGACGCGACATTCCCAAAGGCTCCTGCCGCCGCGGAGAATCCATGAATCAACGTACACCCGGATTTTCAAGAGACTGTTTGGATCTGGTCCTTGGAGAACCTATCAATTTGAAAGCCGCTCCCACTTGTCAACAAAATGAAGCGGCCGTCGGAATCGGATCACTAGGTCCCGGGTCGCCATTGATCAAACGCATCGTTGGCAGGCTGCGCGCTTTTCACGCTGGCTTCGGCCCATTGCAGCGCTTCTTCATGAAGTTGCAGGACTTCGCTTGTGGCGGCTATCCGATGGATGCACGCCGAAACCGGCCCGCGCAGGGTGGCGGACATTGATCTGCCATTGGCTTGTTTGCGCATCTGCATCTTTCCAGACTGCCTTCCGGGAGGGCAAGCTAGCAAAGCCGATCTGGCGGGGCAATTCGGGATAGATGCTTATGGTGCAGGTCCTTGCGTGGCGGGGGCGACGACCTCCTTGGATCCGGAGCTTTCCTGCAGCAAAGTCTTTGGCCGGGTACATCCCTTCGTTCGGCCCCATCTGATGTTTCCTCGGCCCATGGCTTCCTGCTTTTGCGATTGCGAAGTGCACTCGCTTCGGCCTGAGCAGCGCAGCACCACTGCGTGACGGTCTGCTGCGCAACGCTTTGTGCTGCCTCGAGGCGCAGGCTTGGCCGCGAGGCTTGAGAGAGCAGGGCGGGCGATGGATTTGCGCGCCTGGGCAATGCCTGTGCTTCTGGTCGTTACGTAACGAATTTATACATGTTACGTAACGAGATTTGCGGTAAAGAGGGGCGCGCAACGAGCTGGGCCAAAGGCTTGCCGCTGCAGGTCAGCATCACCGGGACTGGCGCGGGCATGCCCGCAGCAGAAGGGGCATTGCGTATCACGAGACAAAGGACCGCGTTACGTGACGTAACGACCGGCAGTGCCGTCACGAGGGCATTGCGCGCTTCGACAAGGCCGATGCGACCTGGCCGGGAGCGTCCCTGAACGGTAGCCCCTGCTACCTTGCGGACCGGCGCAGGCCGCTACCCGCAGCAAAGGCGTTACGTAACGGGGCGAATTGCTCAGCAAGGCTGCGCAGGACCTGTTCGGCAAGCGCATGACCATCTGGGGTCAGTTTCAGAAAAATCCGGCGCTGGTCGGCCGGATCTGATTGCCTGTTGACCAGGCCTTGGTGTTCCAGCTGCCGGATCCAGCGCAGGGACGTGGTGGAAGCAATTCCGGTCAGCAAGGCGACATCACCTACGCTCAAGCACCTGCGATTGTCCACGGCGATGAACAATTCAAGCAGAATGCTCAAAGCCGGATCGCTTGGGGCGCCCATCGGCATGATGGCGTGTCGTAAGTGCATGAAATTCCGGTAGGCCACAGCAATATCGTGCAAATTCATGCTCTTGCAGTCCCTCGTCATTTTGTGACATTACTTTAATAATCTTCACAGATATTTCAGTTACCGGTAATACATACAAAAGTATATTGTGAAATGTAAGTAGCGATGTTCATCCAAGCATGAGTGGTCGCCTTGGCGAAGGCTGTGTTGGCAAACAGTGCTTGCCGGACGCACCGCCAATGCCCGGAACGCGATTCGAACGAGGCCGATCGCAGGTGTCGCGAAACAGTGGCGGGGTTCTGCATGGTTGAAAGACCTTGCGCATGGCCAAGACCCTCGAGGCCGGAATGGGGGCTGCCCTGCCGACCTCATGAAATGCCCCGCGCGAAAGGCTGTCCATCACGGTCGATCGCCGCGCTAAGGCGTTACGTAACGTCGTCTCCAGCGCGACCCTGTCGGGACGCAACCCTTCCCAAAGTTGCAGGGGGCCGCCCGGGGCGGTACGCAAGCTTTGCCAGGACGATGCCCGGGCCGGGCCTGTCGGGAAGGCTTTGCGCGCGCGTGTGCCGTACCATAACGTCACGCAACGTAACGCGGCGCAAGGGAGCGCAACGCAGCCTCTGCTACCGATCCAGCCTGGATTGGAAAGCTTTGCCCATCTGCATGCAGCGCCGGTGAAGTGACCGCGAGCGAGCCACATCGTGCTGCCACAAAGCGGGTTTGCGTTGATGTCTTGCGTTCTGCCCGTACCATGCGCCCGGCACGTCCGGTTGTCATCTGTTGCAGCGTTGGCTGGTTCCTGTTGCGCGCTGCCTTCAGCCCACGGCGGTGCTTTGTCGTGACGCCGGACACTTGCGTGGAAAGTCGCTTGTTCGTGAAGGCTGGATCCGATCCAACCTCGTGACGTAACGGCCGGGAGATCGATCTCCCTGGGCCCGGGCTGGGACCTTTGCCTGTTTGTCCCAGCACCCTGGCATACCACCCCAAAAGCAGATCATGACCGGGCAGGCCGCACGAGGTTGATGCGTGGTTGGCGTTGCGGCAAACCGGCGCCGTCCCCTGCGATGGCTTGGGCCTGCAATGCCTTGGAATCGCAGTTCTGGCGCTTTGTGCCGCGTTCGTCGTCCTCATTCCGATGGCTCGGCGTGGTTGCTACAGGGCATGATCGGATGGTATAAAGGTCGGGTGGCAATCTGCGGGTTGGTTGCAGGGGGGAATGGGCAATAGATGAAACGCCAATGGCTTTTGGCAAGCGTCGGTGCGGCTCTGGCTGCTTCGGCCTGTACCCCCGAGCCTGCTCCGGTTACCGGGTCGTCAGCGCGTTACGTTGCGGTTCCACTCGAGGCGAGCGGCGAACTTTACCTGGTCGACACCGAGTTGGGGCTGACCTGGCGACGGGTCCAGCACGAATTCCCGGACGGCAGTGTTGCAGCGTGGGTGCCCGTCGAACGGATGACGCAGAAGGCCTGGGCCGAGCTGGTGGCGGGCAAGGTGGCGACGAATGCGGCAGGAGCTGTCGGTTCGGCTCCGTTACGCATCTCCCTGCCGGCCGGGGCCTTCGCGAACAGTCCCTCAGGCAAGCCCTCGGCCTCGGCGATGCCTCCAGGTCAGCAACGGGCGACGACGCCGTAACGTTACGTGGGGATTGCCGATCGGAATCCGAACATCGCGCTCGTCACAGTGCGGCGTCGGCGCGTTGAGCGAGCAGGGTTCGTTACGTTACGCGAAGCACGCGGCCACGGCGTCTCGTCGAGGAGCGCACCGCGGCCGCGTGCCCAGACCATGAAAGGTCCGCGGATCAGCGCAAGAGCGACATGACGTTCTGGGCCGACTGGTTGGCCTGGGCGATCATTGCCGTCGATGCCTGCGAGAGGATCTGCGCCTTGGCCATTGCTGCGGTTTCTGTCGAGTAGTCGGTATCCTCGATTCGCGAGCGTGCATCAGACAGTGACGTAACATTGGTGGTCAGATTGTTTGCCACGGATTCGAGGCGGTTTTGTGCTGCACCGAGCGTGCTGCGGGCGGCATTGATGTCATCAAGTGCGGCATCGGCATTGTCCAGGGTCGTCCGCGCAAGCGCTACGGTGGTCACGTCCAGGGCGGTTGCGTCGAGGTTCGTACCATCGATTGCCTTGCTCGTGATCGTCATCACGTCGGTGGTCGTGCTGCCGATCTGGAGATCGAAGGTCACATCGGTGCCGGCCGTGGTGCTGAAGAGTGTCTTCCCGTTGAATGTGGAATTGGCCAGAGTGTCCGCGATCTGCTCGGTGAGCGCACTGACCTCCTCCTGCATGGCTTGCCGGTCTGAGGCGACATAGGTTTCCGAAGCGCTCTGCACGGCAAGTTCACGAACTCGCTGCACCATATTGACCACTTCCGACAGGACGCCATCTGCGGTCTGGGCGAGGCTGATACCATCGTTCGTATTGCGGACTGCCATGTTCATGCCGCGGATCGAGGCGGTCATCGTGGTGACAATGCCCAGGCCTGCAGCATCGTCGTTTGCACCGTTGATGCGCTTGCCGGTAGACAGCCTCTGCATAGAGATACCAAGCATCTTGTTGGCAGAATTCGAAGCAAAAGTCGCGCGAACTGCGGCAATATTCGTATTGATTACAGCCATCTCGATGTTCCTTCGATGAAACCATGGAAGCGTTACTGTCGTTGCCGGGAAGGACGGCAACGCCTTGCCGTAGTTAATGGCCGTGGTTTCGAGGCGTGGTAAACAAATCAGCAAGATGCGCCTTGGCCAGGCTGGGAGCAGGCCTTGCGGACAAGCTGAAGATATCTGAAAACAAACGATAAAATCCCGATCATGATGCAATCGGGGAGGGCGTGCGAACGTTTCCCTGCCCGCAAGTGCTGGCGGCAAAAATTTTCCGGACCGATTTGCCGTCGCCGTCCGGCATCCTCCCGCCTGCCCTGTAGAATGCGGGTGCGATCGATGAAATGACACCACTATGAGGATATTTTACCGATTGGAATCAGGGCGATAGCGGCGGCGGGAGGCATAATGCGCGTCAGGCTAGGTTCAATTGGCCTGTTATCAGGACTTTTGCTCGTCAAAGTAGGGCTCATGGCACAAAAGACGACGCTCCACATCCTCGAACCGGCCGATCGCGACCGGGCTGTCCTTGCCCGGCTCGGGTTCGATGCGGGTTTTCATTGCGAGATCTACGAAGACCTTGGCGAGCTTCTCGATGCAGTCCCGCGCAATGGTGTGGTGCTGATCCGGGATGATGGCCCGCGCAGTGCGATCCCCGAGCTGGTCAGTCAGCTTGCGCGGCAAGGACAGTGGTGCCCGTTTGTCGGTTATAACGACAAGCCTCAGGTGGACCATGTGGTTCAGGCCATCAAGGGCGGGGCGCTCTCGTTCATCTCGACGCCACGGACGTGCGAGGATCTCGCGGCAGCCATGCCAAGGGTCGTGGCCGAGGCTGAGCATCGCCGTGACCTGCTCGAGCGTGCGGTTCGCGCCTGCCACAGCCTTGCCCGCCTGACCGAACGCGAACGCCAGGTGCTTGAGGGTCTGGTGTCAGGCGAGAGTTCCAAGGCGATTGCCCGCTTCCTGGAGATCAGCCCTCGCACGGTCGAAATTCACCGGAGCAAGCTGCTGGGCAAACTCGGAGCCCGAAATGTCGCCGATGCCGTACGCGTAAAAATCGAGGCATCGGCCTATGGCGCGCTTGCTGCCTGAGCCGCTGCCCGTTCGTACTGTGCCCGCACTGCGGCAATTACCAGCAGACGTTCGAGCACGATCTGATCTTGGGGCAGGTCCGGGTCGCCATGGGCTTCGATGCTGTGGACGACGAGGCTGAAGCTGCCTGCAAGATGAGCTTCGAGCCGTACGCGCGATGTTGCCTTGTCGTCAGGCAGAACAAGACTGGTGCGGATGGCGGGAGGGGCAATGAGGTCGTAGTAAAGGCCACTGCCTGACCTGAAAGCCAGACCGTTTTTCTGGCGGTGCAAGCTGCCGACCAGTGAAAAGTGCACCTCGTGACCGGGCCAGGTTCGGGCCCGTTCCGGGCTGTCTCTGAATATGTCCGTTTGCAGACCTGATTGCACCGAATTCTCCGTCCCTGGGGACGCAAGAACCGCAATCGCAAGGCTTAGGCAAGGGACAAAGATCGTTAACGACCGTTCACTGATTTTTGTCCCAGACAGCTGTTTGGCGCGGCAAAGCGCAGGAAAGACGGTTAGCGGACCTGATGCGGGGTTTCAGCCAGGATCTTCCCGGGGCAGGTCCATCCGATAAGCTTCTGTTTACATGTGGGAAACTGCGATCGCGCAAAGCTGGGCGGGTTGCGCTGCTCGAGGTTACGTAAAGACCCCGATGAAGCCGTTCGGTTGGGTGCAAGGTTACCTCGCTATTCAGCATGCTGCCGGGATTTCAGGCCATGCTGGAGAAGTTATGGATCAAGGTAACAGCGAGGCAGACAGCTTGGCCCGCGCTTTGGCCCTGCTCGAGGAGTCTCTCGAGATCCTTGATTCGCAGAACCTGACCGAGGCCGGCTTGCGAGTGTCGCTGGCGATTGACCTGCTGAACAGGATGCATGGTGGCGAGGACACGTAGCGTCGCCAATAGTCTGTACGTCAGGCAAGGCCTGTCCTGCGTTACGTCGTTACGGACAGTGACCCCTTGTCGCAACTGGTCCTGAGCTTGGATTGGCTGCGCGCCCGCACATCTGCATTGGCCCATCAGTCTGGCCAGAGGCCACTGCCACCAAGCGTGGCAGACCTCGCAAGAAGGGTACAAGGAAAAGGGTCTCCCAACTATCTGACAAATAGTCAAAAATGGTGGGCACGAAAAGCTGGGCCATCCTCTTGCCGGTGCCAGTCAAGCAACGGCGCGGTGGCGACAGGTGCTCTCAACCACGTTTTGCTGGTGAAGGCGAGCAGTATTGGGCATTTCTGCTCAGTTGACACAGCTTGTACTACGCACCTTTCGAGTTGCACCCGGCGCACCATCAGGTTCGGCAATTGCGGTGGCCGACTTGACCTTGTAGGCTTTGCGGCAATAGCTGGACTGGGCACCGGGGGCTTGTTTGTGGCTGGCATCGACAAAGAGATGTTTTCGACGCTGGCACTGCTCACTGCGATGAGCCTGATCGCCTTGTTCCTGCTGGGCCGCAAGTGGGCGGCGCGCGATAGTGAACATGCGAACAAGGACATGGGCGTCCGGCGTCGTCCGCTGGTCATAGTTGCCGAGCCAGGCGGCCTGGACACCCTGCACCCGGGCGCAGGTGCGCAGGAGACATGTCCGCCAGGCCATGATCACGCAGCAGACCTCACGGACCCGGCGCACAGCGCAGCGGCATCGGTTGATCCGGTGGCCGATTGCGATCACGGCGCATGCGCCGTCGATGCGGCTCCACCGGTCTTTCAGGACGGGGGGCTGGAGGCTTTCGAGCAGGAGCTCGAGGCCGCATTCGAGAGCTATGCAGCAGGCACGGGATCCTTGCAGGACATCGAGCGAGTGGTTGACCGCTTCGATCCGCATAATGCGGCCTTGCCGAAGGGAGGTATCGCGGCGGCGGCCGATCCTGCAACAGCCAAGCAAAGCCCGCCAGGTCTTGCTGAAGCCGTCGAATGGACAAGGCTATGGCTGGCCGAACGCCGCCTCAAGGAGCTTTTCGATAATGGCGGCTGACAGGCCGGGCAGTGACGCTCCTGGCAGGGATGCAGCACTTCGTGCCAGAAACGGCATCATGCCGGCATGACCTGCGGTATCTTGCAGGTCGGCCAAATCTCCTGCCGATTCAACGGCAAGTTTTGCATTGCGCAAACAGGGCGATTGACGCGGACTTACAGATCGTTAACTTTTGGACAGGGTGTGCGATGTGAACGCTGGGAGGCAGGCCTTGAGTTCAAACGGGGGCAGCGTAACGCAGTTCAACAGTCATGGCAGAACGGGACGGTCGTCGCGACCGCTACCCACCTACCCCCATGGCAAGTTGCTGCTTGGTCGCGCAAAGCGGGAGCTTGCAGCGCTCGAGCGGCTGGCGGCGCTCAGTGCCTCGCTTCCGCTTGCCAATGACGCCTGGCGTATCTTGCTGCGCATTCTGATCGATACCTTGCAGCGGCGTCAGGTTACCGTCTTGGGGCTCGCCAGAGATCTCAGGCTCTCGCCGGATATTGTCATGCGCTACATAAGAGCCCTCGAGAGCGAAAGGCTGGTCCTGGTCTGTGCCGGCAGCGATGGCCAGTCGGGCCAGTCGGGCCAGTCGGGCCAGTCGGGCCAGTCGGGCAGGTCGGGCAGGTCGGGTGAGGGGCGCAGGAATGGTGCCGGGCAGGTGAGGGGACCAAGGCTTGCTGATGCCAGGGTCACGATTGGCGACGAGGGGATCCTGCGCGTTGCCAGGTACTTTCTGCCCGAGGCCGCCAACGAATAGGTCAGGGGCCACTCCGGCACGCCAGGATAGCGCCCGGCCCGGTCTCGCGTAGTGAGACCGAGGCCAGGTTCGGTCAAGCTAACGCTGCGAGGCACCGCAAGCCTGGGCAATCGACGAGATGGCCTGTGGCCCGCCCTCTGCGGTGAATTCGATCGTGCGTGCCTGCTTTGCGCTGCTGACGACGATCCGGTCGAAGGACAGCAGTGCGCTGAGCTCCTGCGAGGTCAGGACGTGTCCCTTGCCGGAACTGCCGGCCTCGACCGGGAAACGCGCGATCTGGCGACCTGCGCGATAGATTTCGGCAAAGTTGTCGCTGGTGTTGACCAGCGCCTGGAACTTTGCCGGATCGAAGGCGCGGTTCATGGCGACGCTGTTTGCCACCGAGCCGTTGGTGAAGGCGGCATGGAGACGGTTGCCATGACAGGTGATCTCGAAATTGAAGCTGGCGAGCGGGCTCTCGGGGAAGCCGACGGTCGAGGTGCCAGCGATGTATCGCCCCTTGGTGGGATCGGCTGCCAGCAGGCGCGGGGTGAAGCTCCAGCTGGTCTGTATCGGGCGGACGGGCGCATCGTCGGGCCGTGAGGGGATGATGCGGCTGGCAAGGATCTGCGGCGTTGCAGCGCAGGGCAGGGCGCCGGTCGCGGAAGCCGAGCCATTGCCGGTAAACCAGTAGGCCTGGTTTTCGCCGACGCGAACGGTTACTGACCGGGCCGAGCGGATGAGCGCAAATTGCTCCTTGGTGAGGTAGGCAGCAACGACATCGGCAGTACCACCGATGTCGAGCTGTGCCTTGTCCTCGAGCTCGACCAGGAATTCCGCATAGGCAGACTGTGACTCCACGGCGATCCTGAGCACTGCCGGGCGCAAGGCACTGATTTCGCGCAAGAGGCCGTCACGATCGCGCTTGCGGACTGCGCCGAAGACCAGGCGACGTGCGCGCGGATCGTTGCGATCGCACTGGACACCGAGCAGGGCCCCCGACTGGCTTGGATTGCCTTCGATCAGCGCCAGATCCTGGGCCTCGTTGATATACCAGCCATCGCGATCCTGGGCAGCAAGCGCGGTCGGCGCCGATGCTGCTGCGGCTGCAGTCAGCAGTGCATTGCGCACGGTATGGTTCATGAAAGCCCCCTTGACTCATAACTTCTAGCCGAGCGTGTTAACCATTTCTGGTAGACCAAACTTTACCATGAGGTTACGCGAGAATACATAGTTGTCTGGCTGAAAGATTGCCGGGGTCACCCGAATTGCAGATTTTTGAGGATGCCCCGCCTGCGAGGCGGACAACATGCTGGTCCTTCGTACGCAAGTGGTGACCGTGTGCACGGTGGTCTTCGGGTACTGGAAAGATGTCCAGGACAACGGCTTGGAATTACGTCCCCGGTTGGCCGGGCATTGGGCGATCAGCCCGGACAAGTGGCGTGCGCCCGGGATCTGGCTCTGACCCGGCCGCGCCGATGGCCGCATCGCCTTCGCCTCAACCAATGCCCTGGGATCCTGCTATCGTGTGTCGCACGGCCTATGGTGAGGCGCGCAAAGGCGCGATGAACAGCCTGCAATGCCTGTCTCGCGGCCAGGCTCTTCGACCCGATCCCGGCGAGCTGCAAAGCCGTCCCGGGCAAGCGTCGACCTGACTGCCGAGCATTCTGCGAGTGCCTGTTGCTGGACAGTGCTGGTCCTGGCAAGCCGCTCGTGACATGTCGTTCTAGGGAGCGGGGCAGCCCGGCTAGGTAGGCAGAGCGTCCGAAGATGCGAGACGAGCCGGAGGCATCCCTTGCTGTACAGAGTTATTCGGCCTGCCCATCA
This sequence comes from Novosphingobium sp. ERW19, assembly GCF_012641315.1. Taxonomy (NCBI): domain Bacteria; kingdom Pseudomonadati; phylum Pseudomonadota; class Alphaproteobacteria; order Sphingomonadales; family Sphingomonadaceae; genus Novosphingobium; species Novosphingobium sp. ERW19. Next base: position 16,623 of record NZ_JABAIC010000015.1, on the reverse strand, counting down.
GCGGCAACCTGAGAATCACTTTCAAGCAGCTCGGCCAGCACTTCCATTGCCGATGCAATGTGTATCCCGGGCAAGTGGGCGCCGTGCGCGTCAATGATATCAAGAGCTTCCTGCAGCTTTGCGAACGCTTCAGACAACATTACGTAAGACCCTCGCTCGACCCCGGGGGTAGTTTAAACACTACCATTTTGGAACTACTAGCGGTATTAGACCCAAATTGGAATAGTATGGTGAATTTGGCGTAAAGTCGTCTGCGCCGGGTCTTGCAGCGGCAGGCCGCGATGCGCGTTGTCGGCGATGGCGCTGCGGCACGGAAACCTGCGCTAAAAGTCATGTCACCATCACGACAGTTGGCATCGGCTTGTCCTGCAAGACACCGGGATTCGTCCGGCTGGATTAGCAGCAATTCCAAAGTGCGGGCTGCGACATTCCCGGCGATGCGCGGACAGATGCTTGCACGTTAGGATCTGTGGCCGCGATCAATGCAAGTATTTGAGTGTGGTGCTGGGGCGAATTGACTCAGGGCCGTTTGACTCAGGGCCTTTTGCTTCAGGGTCTTGAACAATGCTGCCATTGCGCATCGATGGGGCCGTATCCCACGGAAGGCATCGATGCAGCTTGCGGATTCCCAGACCAGGTTCGCAAGGGGACAGCTATAGTGGCCTGCGACTACGATGTTGCCCGATTGCGGATTGCCGGGAAAGGTTGACTGCGTAGAACCTCTTATGGAAAAGTCCTGTGGTTAATGGCTTAGTAATTCTACGCCGGGGCAGAAGGGGGCGAAGGAATGCAGCAGCTGGACCGCCGCAAGGTAGCAGACATTGCACAGATGTTGTTGCGCTGGTCCGATGGCGACCCCGATCAATTCGGGCTTGACTGTCAACCCTCGGGAGGTGGTGCGAGCGACGCTGGTCTTCTGGCAAGCGTCAAGGCAGAGCAGGTGCGTCGCAGCAACCGCCACAAGCTGCTCGGGGTTGGCCGGGATCTGTTCTCGGATCCTGCCTGGGACTTGCTGCTTGAACTCTATGTCGCTCGCCTGGGGCGCAAGCGCCTTTCGTCTTCGGCTATCGGGCTGGATGCAGGAATTGCTCAGTCGACAGCGCTGCGCTGGCTTACCTATCTTGTAAGCTTGGGCCTGGTTGAGCGTACGCAGGATCCCGCCGACAAGCGTCGGCAATGGGTCGCGCTCAGTGAGAGAGCCGCAGAGGGCATGCGGCGCTGCTTCAGCTGACGCAGGACCGGTTCTTGCATGCGATGCACAACCAATCCGGCAAGGCGCTTGGCATGGGGCCGCTCGCGTAGTTGCGCCAGGAGGGATCGAGCAGATCGGCTCTGGTAGATGCGGCAGGCAATGCGCCTGCATGCTCAAGCCCTGCCAGGCTCTTACTGGGCAAAGAAAAAGGTTTGCGGCAAGGGTGTGGCCTGCAGCAGGGGGGCTGCCTGAATCTGGGTTTGAGCAGGTGTCTGGCGCGCGGTGGCGATCGTCTCGATTGCCCGCTCGGCAAGGGCATGGCCCTCACCGGTAAGGGTCAGGCAGATCCGGCGATTATCGCGCGTATCCTTGTGACGTTGGACCAGGCCGCCTTCTTCGAGGATCTTTATCCAGCGCGTCATTGACGATGTGGGAAGGCCGGTATTGGCGGCCACGTCGCCCGGAGTGCGCAGTCTGGCCTGGCGCAGTCCGAGATAGACTTCGAGGAGGATATCGAGAGCCGGGTCGCATGGGAGCCGGCCTTGTGAAAACAGGGCGGCGAGCTTGCGGCGCAAGGCAAGTTCAGCCACCGCGATCGCGCTGGCAGAGGACTCGCGCGGCGACGATGCCTCGCTGGCAAGAGCGGCAAGACCGATGGTCGAGGACAGTTCGGTCATGGTAGTAACCTTGCACGGCGCATGCTGAAGATCCCTTCCGATCCGATGATGAAGTGTTCGGCAAGCTGCAGTCCGTTCTGGTCCATCAGGCGGTGGAAGATCGCCGTGGAGCAGATATCGGCTTGGCTGGGGCAGGCGTGGCCGCCAGGATGATTGTGAGCAAGAACCAGGGTGTGGGCATTGAGGCGCCGTGCCTTGTGCAAAAGACTGAGCGGGCGGATCAGGATGTGGGCGCGGCTCGCCGATTGGGCCAGGTCGCTGCCGACCAGCGCCCCGTCCTTCGCGAAGAAGAGCGTGAGCATCTGCTCGAGCGGCGCATTGGCGAGGCGCTGCACGAGATAGGCTCTGAGCCTGGGAGAAACGCCAGGATCGCCAGGGGTTCGGGTGTTGTGCGCAAGGTGCCAGGAACCGGCTGCCGCACGGTTTGATGAGGTCAGCAGACCCGGCTGACGCGGTGCGAACAGCTCGCCCAGGCCATGGCGGGCGCGGGCAGGAAGGCGTCCTAGCGGCCGGGCGAAGCCGAGCCTGCCGACTGGCTCTGAGCTGACTGGCGTGCTGGCGTACGTCGCGCGGCAAGCCAGGTGCCAAGCGCCAGGATCGCCAGCTGCACCCATGAGGGCGCACGCATCATCAAGGCGTAGGCGAAGGGCGCGTAGCTCGCATCGATCAGCCGTACGAAGTGCGAGAGGAATGCGATGAGCTGAGCGCCTGCAAGCCATAGCGGCCACCACTTTTCGGAAACGAGGGCGAAGCCGATCATGGCCATGAGGACAACCCCGTCGATCACGAGATAGCCAAGGTCAATCCGGTCGAACTGCCCGGCCTTGGTGCTGATCGCCGCGTAGACGGGCGAGGCGAACAGCAGGAAGGCCATGAGAGCTGTACCCCCTTTCTCGGTCACGCCGGCGCGGCGCCAGGCGTAGACCGAGACGAGGGCCAGAAGGAGAATCTGCAGGGCGTAGCGCACCTTGCCTAGGTGCCTGCCTGGTCCTGCAGGTCAAGTGCGATCAGGCGGCGAGAGCCTCGTCGCTGCCGATTTCCAGTGCGCCCTTGATCGGCGGGCACTCGCCATAGTCGGCTGCCATGAGTTCCCGTCCGAGCGCAGCCAGTTCGCGATGGACGCGCAGGAAGTCGCTGCTGGCGCTGACCAGGGCCTGCTGGCTCTGGATGAGCTTGGTGATCGCGACCTGGCCGGTGTGGGCTGGAACATCTCCGGCGGTGCGTGCAGCGAGCATGGTCTGAAGTACTGCCGATGTTGCCTGGAGGGCCTGGTCGATCGCCAGTTCGGCGGCCGGGATTTCGCGGGCAAGCCGCGTGGCGGCGACGGTCTTGGTCATGGTCATGGCTATTCCCCTGCCGCAGACAGCGGCGCAATCATTGACTGGCGGGGCGATTGCTTATCCGAGGAGCACCACGACGCTTTGGGTCACGCTCATCCCGATCAGGGCCACCACCACGATAAGCAGGGCAAAGACGATGATCAGGCCGAGGCGCACCAGCGGGCTCGCCGGAACCGCAAGGTCCCGGAGTCCGGGGTGGGGGGGCTGTTGCTCGGGCCATGGCAACGGATTCCCTGCTGCTGGGCCGGGAAAAAGGCCGATGTCCTCGAACAAGAGCAGACCGCCCACCTCGTCCTCGCCATCCTCATCCGCGATTTGCCCGCCGCTGGCGACCTGTGCAAAGCCACCTGTGGAATTCACACAGGTTCCCTTGAGCCGCGCATAAGCCAGAGCCGTATCGCCGCGGCGCGTTGTGCCAAGGCGCAGGCGTGCTGCGGCAAGCCGCTGATCGACGGCAGATGGCGAAATGCCAAGAAGCCGGGCGATCTCCTTGTTGCTCTTGTGCTCGAGCAGGAGATCGAGGACCTCGCACTGCTTGGCCGACAGGCCGGCAAGATCGCCGGACGCATCGTCCTCGCTGGCAACGGGGAAGTCGAGACGGGTGGCCATGGCGCAAGGTTAACAGAAATGCCCGGAAAGGGGAACGCAGGGCATGGTAAATTCTGTCTTAACTTGCACACCAGGCCTGCACGAGAGCTGGTCCTCGTAGGCCAGGCAGTTACTGACCGCGGATTTCGCTCAGCTTGCGCTCCCATGCCAGCGCATGGGAGACGATCGTATCGAGATCGTCGTAGCGCGGGACCCACGGCAGCGTGGCCTTGATGCGACGGTTGTCGGAAATCAGCGAATCGGGATCACCGGCGCGGCGCCCCTGCATCTCGCGCACGATCTTGCGGTTGGTGACGCGATCGACCGCGTCGAGCACTTCGAGCACCGAGAAGCCGCGCCCGTAGCCGCAGTTCATGGTCAGCGATTGCGTGGGCGCAGCGATGAGGGCCTCGAGCGCCAGGACGTGCGCTGCGGCAAGGTCGGAGACGTGAATGTAATCGCGCACGCCGGTGCCATCGGGTGTGTCGAAATCGCTGCCAAACACGCCGACCGAGGCGCGCTTGCCCAGGGCTGCCTCGACCGCGACCTTGATCAGGTGGGTGGCGCCAGCGGTCGACTGGCCGGTGCGGGCCTCGGGGTCGGCGCCCGCCACGTTGAAGTAGCGCAGCACGCAGTAGTTGAGCGGATGGGCAGCCGAAACGTCGGTCAGCATGGTCTCGGTCATCAGCTTCGACATGCCGTAGGGATTGATCGGCCGCTTGGGGCTGTCTTCGGTGACCGGCGAGACTTCGGGGATGCCGTAGGTCGCGGCAGTGGAGGAAAAAATGAAATGCGGCACGCTTGCCGCAACCGCAGCGGCAATGAGCGCGCGGCTCTTGGCGGTGTTGTTGTGATAGTACTTGAGCGGGTTCCCGACCGATTCAGGGACGATGATCGACCCGGCAAAATGCATGATGGCGCGGATGCCCTGTTCGGCAAAGATGCGCGACAGAAGGTCGCCGTCCTCGATGTCGCCCTCATAGAAGGCGACGCCTTCGGGCACGGCGAAGCGGAATCCGGTGGTCAGGTTGTCGATGACCGCGACGGGATAGCCCGCATCGCTGAGCGCCAGTACGGCATGACTGCCGATATAGCCTGCGCCACCGGTGACGAGTACGGGAACTTTCGACATTGAAATGAATCTCCAAACATTGATGCACCAACGCCAGGTTCGTGTGGCTATGGCAGAACCTGCCGTCTTCAACCGGTGACGCTAGCTATCCGGTCACAGGCGCATTGCAAACGGATTGACGACAGACTTCGGACCTTGGGCGTGTCCGGCGCTCCGCCAACATGCTGAACTGGCGCCCGAACGCATAGCCTCACTTGCTTCTCAACCAAGAGACCTCCATGCCGTTGCAGCGAGGGCTGATGATCGTCTATGACCCTGCGACAGATGCGCGTGCCGGGTGGCCTTGGCGGCGACTGCTGCGGGTGCACAGGTGGGATGGGCCGGCGGTACCGTTGAAGGATCTGGATCCGGCATGGCTACAACTGCACAGACCTGACTTGCAGCCAGTCGCGGCCATGGGGAAGACCGGCGAAGTGAGATCCGACCCGCTGACAGGCTCTTGGCGGGATGCGTAAGAGCAGCGGGTCACAGGCGCTTTCGCGAAGCCGAGCTTA
>NZ_JABAIC010000015.1:10691-11190 GCF_012641315.1 Novosphingobium sp. ERW19 | reverse complement strand
AAAAACCGTGACGTGCCGGCCACGAACAACATCTCCGAGCGCGAAATCCGCCCCTCGGTCGTCTTCCGTAAGGTCACCAACGGCTTCAGGTCAGACTGGGGCGCTCAGATCCATGCCGGATACCGTTCCGTCACCGGCACCGCACGCCTCTCTGACCAGTCCGCACTCAGCGCAATCCGCGATCTCGTCGACGGACGCTTCGCCGTCGCTTGATCGGCCTCAGTGCCAACCTCCTGAGCAGCTACCAGCGAACACGTGCCGCAGCCAGGGAAACCGTTTAATGACGCCGCCCAAGACCATCGGAGCTCCATCGCGATCCTGAATGTCAGCGGTATGGACGACGGCGTGAACCAGATTGCCCTCGGTGTCGGTTAGGATGTGACGCTTGCGTCCTTTGATCTTCTTTCCAGCATCGTAGCCCCGAGGTCCGCCACTTTCAGTGGTTTTGACGCTCTGGCTGTCGATCACACCCGCGCTGGGCGAGGCCTCACGCCCCTGT
>NZ_JABAIC010000015.1:9325-10681 GCF_012641315.1 Novosphingobium sp. ERW19 | reverse complement strand
GACTTCGAAGCCCTTGACCGTGTCGGAGCGTTTGATGATTGCGATCATCCAGCTACCCAAAGGCTTCAGGGCATCCTTCAGTTTCTGGCCAGCATATCCGCCATCAGCGAACACGTGCCGCAGCCAGGGAAACCGCTTGATGACGCCGCCCAAGACCATCGGAGCTCCATCGCGATCCTGAATGTCAGCGGTATGGACGACGGCGTGAACCAGATTGCCCTCGGTGTCGGTTAGGATGTGACGCTTGCGTCCTTTGATCTTCTTTCCAGCATCGTAGCCCCGAGGTCCGCCACTTTCAGTGGTTTTGACGCTCTGGCTGTCGATCACACCGGCGCTGGGCGAGGCCTCACGCCCCTGCGCTTCACGGACCAGCATAAGAAGGCCATGGTTCAAGGCCTGCCATAGCCCAGTATCGCGCCATATGTAGAACCAGCGTCGCACCGTTGAGACCGGTGGAAAGCAAGGTGGCAGCATTCGCCATGGCAGCCCACCCCGGAGCAGATAGAAGATGGCCTCAACAATCCGGCGCATCTCCCACTTCCGTGGTCGACCTGTCTTTGCTGGTGGAGGAAGAAGGGGCTCGAAGAAAGCCCATTCGGCATCGGTTAAATCTGTTGGTAAAGCTAGCATGCTTCGCGCATGGAGAGCGCGAGTGGTATCGGTCCACATCGTTGTATCCCAGATAGTTTTTGGCGAAACCCCTGAATCAACGACTGGGCGGGTCGTCAAGCTAACCCACTGATACCACTCAACTTAGTTTCGGATCGGGCTCTGAGATGGGTCTCTGTCAAGGGTTCATGGCGGCATGATATGTTTCCGTGGCGTTCTGGATAACCTGGTCCGGGCCCGGTTTGCATGATCAGGCGCGGTGGTTGCGCCAGCTCCAACTTATATTCGGTCAGCACACTCGGCTGCTGAACCAACATCCCGCTTGCTGCGGACGGGGCCCAGGATGGCGGGACCATTCTCACGGATCGGCATGGTGTGCCCTGCAGTTACTCGGTCCGCCGCCCTGGTATCCAGCAGGGTCTGCAGGCCCTGACGGATCTCGAAGTAAGATTCGGCTGCTATTTGGCTTGCATAATTGCCCCCTCGATCACGACACCGGAAGAGACATATTTCCAGAGCGCAACGATGAGCTTGCGCGCCAGCGCGACGATGGTCGGTTTCTTCAGGCGTCCGCCGTTTTGCAACACGCGATCCTTGAACCAGCGGGTTAGTGCAGAGCCGGGTTGATGCCGGATCCACAGCCAGGCTATCTGGATGTAACTGCTCAGGAGGTTGGCACTGAGGCCGATCAAGCGACGGCGAAGCGTCCGTCGACGAGATCGTGGATTGCGCTGAGTGCGGACTGGC
>NZ_JABAIC010000015.1:0-9315 GCF_012641315.1 Novosphingobium sp. ERW19 | reverse complement strand
AAGAAGGGGCTCGAAGAAAGCCCATTCGGCATCGGTTAAATCTGTTGGTAAAGCTAGCATGCTTCGCGCATGGAGAGCGCGAGTGGTATCGGTCCACATCGTTGTATCCCAGGTAGTTTTTGGCGAAACCCCTGAATCAACGACTGGGCGGGTCGTCAAGCTAACCCACTGATACCACTCAACTTAGTTTCGGATCGAGCTCAACGGCGAGCCGCCGGGTTCATGTCCTTGTCTTGCTTCGCTCTCGCCCCAGCACTCTGATGTCAAGAGTGCGATCGGGCATCATGCTTGCGTAACGCTCCTTGACATGTGCCAGTTGTTCCTTGGCGGCATCGTCGCTTTCCGGAGTGTCGATCGCTATCCGGGCTATGACGAGGCCATCTGCGGGATCGCTGACACAGATGAACGGCTGGGTTGCCTGTTCGGCAAGGGCATCAAGGTCAAACCCGTCAGCAAGTGTCCAATGGTTGCCGGAGCGTGAATGAATAGGCCGGTGGCAGTAGCGACAGGCGGCAACGAAATACTCGTTGTCGCGTGTCCGGGATCTGCGCGCAGGGGAATGTGCTCGGGTGAACCAGCACTGGGTCAGGGTGGGTGAGGACGCAGGCCGAATGGTCATGAGACCATGCTTGGATAATCGTGGTTAACCCTGCGTTAGCAGCGCCATCAGGCCTTTTGCTTAGCCGGGTGCGGCGCATGCGCATAGCCGCCTGAACTAAAGATAAGATGATGTTCATGATTTAGTCAGCACCGCCAACGGTGGCGATCCGGACGTCCCGCCTTGTCCGGGGAAGAGTTTTTGCTCGTCTCCTGGCAGGGCGCTGTACCAGATAATGTAAAAGAATACAGGCACTTGACGATGGCGCAGCCAGGTCTACAATGCTGCGTCCTGCCCCGGGCAGAAACCAACCAGGGATCGGCGGGTTGTGGATGGGGCGCACTGAACGAGTAATATTAAGCAGTTGCCATTGGTTGTGCAGTGCGGTATTTCAAGCCCACAGGTCGCAAACTGATTCTGGAATGGAGACCGTTATGAAGATCAAGTCTATGATTGCCGCTGCCGCTGCTGCGGCGATGCTGACTGCTCCTGTGGCGGCCAATGCCGGCACGACTGCGGCTGCATCGCTCAATGGCGTAAAGCCCGTCCTCAGCAGCAAGGAAGTCCGTGCGTCGCGCTCGGTGAAGCGTGAAAACGGCATTTCGGCCGCTGGCTACGTCATTGGCGCGCTTGCTCTTGGCTTTGCCACCTACGGTATCGTGAAGGCTATCGACAAGTCGAACGGCTGAGCGAAACCTGATACAAGGAAAGGTTGGTCGGCTTGATCGGCCAGCCTTTTTTTGCGCCTGCAGATTGCTGCCGATGGCGCATTTCCGGCTCTGCGAGATAGAGACATTCTGATTGGGAGAGCTTTGGTTTGCAGCGCATTCCTAAGGTTCGGCAAGCTCGGCTGATCGCAATCCTGGCAGTGTCGCTTGTTTTGGGTGGGGGCGGCGTTCCTTACCCGTTGCCCAATATGCTGGTGCAACTTGTCGTCCTTGGTATCTTGCTTTGGCCCGCAAGAGCGCCGGAATCCGCGCTGCAGTTCAGGAAGTTGGACCGCGCGCTGCTTGCCCTGATTGCGATCACTGTCGCATTGCCAGTCTTGCAAGTCATCAAGTTGCCTCCGGAGCTGTGGACAAAGCTTGCCGGTCGTGAACTTGTGCTGGCCTCTTTGACGGCTGCAGAAATGCCCGATGCATGGATGTCGTTCTCGGTTGATCCTGCGCGGACAATGATGGCGGCCCTGAGCCTCATTCCTGCGGTGGGTGCTGCGCTTCTGGTGGCCAATGCATCGGTTCGCGATCGCAGCTATGTGCTCAAGAGCCTGGCTGCAATGGGTCTGTTCATGGTTCTGCTCGGCACTATCCAGCTCTCGTCGGGCAACCGCATCCTCATTCCCTACGACCAGATCCGCAATCCGCACCAGCTCCACGGCTTGTTTGCCTATCATAACCCTGCAGGCTTGTTTCTCGATATCTGCCTGCTCATCGTCATCCTGCTCCCGCAGCAATTGCGCACGCGTAATCTCGATCTTGGACTGCGCATCGGGATTGGTCTCATGTTGGCGATTGCGGTGGTGCTGACCCAGTCGCGATCGTCGCTTGCACTTGCGATCGTTCCTTGCGTCGCGCTGGCATGGCGGGTCGGGCAGTCCATCCATGCCCGCAAGGGCCGCCTGAAAGCGGCAGGCCACCGAGCCGTGATCGGTATCGCGCTGCTGGCAATGACCGGTATCGCCACGGTAAGCTTGCTCCTGAGCAATACGCGAGTGCAGCAGGCGCTCGCCCGGTTCGATGACTTGCAGGATGCGAGACCTGCGATCTGGGAGGATTCGTGGAGCGCGTGGCAGGCATTCTGGCCAGCAGGTGCCGGCACCGGAACATTCACGACCGTCTTCCCGATATACGAGTCACTCGAGAATCTCGTTCCGGCCGCAACAAACCGCGCGCATAACGATTACCTTGAGCTTGGTATCGAAAGTGGCATTGTCGGATATGCTGTTCTGCTGTGCTGGGTCGGATTTCTGCTGGTGCGCCTTTTCAGGACGGCGGTGAATGACGAACATCGAGCTCAAAAAGTGATCTGCGCCACAGCTTTCGTGATGATTGCAGGGCAGGCACTGATCGACTACCCCCTTCGCAATGAAGCCATGCTGGCGATTGCCGGCTTGCTGGTCGGCTTGCTGACCCGGCCGCCCGAATATGAAGGAAAGCAGACTTGAAGGTTCAACCTGTCACACTGTCGGCGTTGCTAATTCTCACGCTCTCGGGCTGCTATTCGCCTGCCGCATATCTGCCGCGCGGCGAGGATGCGTACAAGATGGTTCCGGCGGCAGACCCCGGCAAGGGCCCGGCGCAGTACCGCATCGGCCTGCTTGACACCCTTTCGATCCGCACTTTCCAGGAACCGGATCTCTCGTTCGAAAAGATCCAGGTCGATGCCGGCGGCAATATCAACTTCCCACTGGTCGGCACGGTTCGCGTCGTAGGCAAGTCCCCCATCGAGCTCAGCCGTGAGCTGGAGAAGGGCTTGTCGGCACGATATATCGTAAACCCGCAGGTCGTGGTTGGCGTCGAAACCTCCGCCGCACAGCGCGTGGTGGTTGAAGGCAACGTGATCGAACCGGGCGTCTACGAAGTTTCGGGTTCATCCAGCCTCATGGAATCGATCGCTCGGGCCAAGGGGCTCACGCGCGTTGCGCAGGTCAACGAAATCGTCGTGTTCAGGCAGATCAACGGACAACGCATGGGCGCCGTTTTCAATCTCAAGGATATCCGCGAGGGTCGCGCACAAGATCCCGAAATCCTCGGTGGCGACCAGATCGTGGTCGGCTTCAATGCGGTCAAGGGCGCCTATCGCGATTTCATTGCTGCGGCACCCATCTTTAACGTCTTCCGGAATTTCTGATCATGACTGGTGAGCAAGCTTTGAACAATAATACTGGGCCATTCGATGCGAATATGAATCGGGGCGGTTACCCAGACGACGGTGAACCATTGTTGGTAATCGACTTCCGGCGACTGCTAAATCTGCTGCGCAAGAATATTCTTTGGATCATTGGTTTTCTGGCTGCTGCGGTATTGCTAGGGACAGTGTTGACCCTACTCGCTACACCGACATATACTGCTCGATCATCTGTCTTGGTTGAGCAACAAGCCGATCAAATTTTGGAGGGGAGCGAGCTCACCCAGAACAACTCATATCAAGATGCAGATCGCTTTCTGCAAACACAGGTTGACGTTTTAAACAGTCAATCTTTGGCTATGCGTGTTGTAGAAGCTGAAAAGGCCAAAGACGATCCTCACTTCTTTGAATCGCTAAAAAGCGAACTTCCAGAATATTCGGATCTTCCGACGAACATGACCAGCGCAAGCGCGCTCAATGATTACAGATTAGAGCAAGCGATTATTCTTTTGCAAGAAAATCTGACAATTACTCTGCCAAGAGAAAGCAGGGTAATTACAATCAGCTTCCGCTCGTCTGACCCCAAGCTTTCTGCGCGTATTGCGAATGCTGTCGCCAAGGAGTATATAGACAGCAATCTCAATCGCAAATTCGACAGTTCATCTTACGCGCGCGATTTTCTTGCGCGACAACTCCAGGAAGCAAGAGCTAAGTTAGAGACATCCGAACGCGAATTAAACCAATATTCCCGAGCTGCCGGATTAATCCGAGTTGCCGGTCAGGGGGTTAACGCAGATCGAGAGACTACCCTTTCAGTCACTAACGAGAGTTTGGTGCAAGCCAATGCTGCAGCAAACCAGGCGGCAGCTGATCGCGCTGCCGCGGAGGATCGATGGGAGGCAATTGCCAGAGTCCCAGTCTTAACCACGCCGCAGGCATTATCTAATCCTGCGATCCAGGCCATGATAAAGCAAAAGGCGGAAATTGATGCGCAGCTTGCGGCGGCTAGGGCGCGGTACCTCGACGATTATCCAGCGGTTTTGGCCCTAAAGGTTCAATCTAACAAGGTAGAGCAGCAGATACAGAGTCTAGGCGAGGGCATAAAGCGCTCAGTCTATCTTGATTATCGCGCGGCACTCGAGAAACAGCGTACACTTCAGGACGAAGTGGTAAAACTAAAGGGAATTGCTCTAGCTGAGCAAGATCGGGGCGTGCAGTACAACGTTTTGAAGCGTGTGGCTGAGACAAATAGATCTTCCTATGATGCATTGCTTGAACGCTTTAATCAATTGAACGCGACAGCGGGGTCATCAGCGAACAACGTGTCATTAGTTGATGAGGCTGAAATCCCTTCCGAACCTTCTTCTCCAAATTTCGGAAAGAATATCGCCCTCTCGGTGCTGGCAGGTCTTGTCGTGGCCACTGCGTTTGTATTCTTGCGTGACCATTTTGACGATTCGATCCGCTCGCCGCTCGATGTTGAAGCAAAGCTTGGTATTCCAATGCTCGGCCTAATTCCGCACGTTGGCTCCGAATCGCCTGGCAATGCTCTGGAGCAAGTGCAGCGCGATCCAAAGCTTCCGATAAGCGAAGCTTACGTAGCACTTGTTACGAACCTGAATTATGCGACCGTAGATGGAATGCCGAAGTCAATCGCGATTACGAGTTCGCAAGCTTCGGAAGGAAAGTCTACCACTGCGAACGCAATAGCAATTGATCTAGCGAGATTGGGGCGAAAGGTCATCCTGATTGACGCCGACATGCGTCGCCCCACTCTGCACCGCATTAAGGGGTCGTCTTCCAGTGCCGGCTTATCAGATGCACTAAGCGGCAATTCTCGGTTCCAAGATGTAATCGTGAAGGATTCAAATGAGCCTAACTTGATGTACGTCTTCGCAGGACCACGACCGCCTGAACCATCAATGTTGCTAGGACGTGATAGATTTTCGAAAATTTTGGAAGAAGCAGTTTCGTCAGCTGATGTAGTTGTCATAGATTGCCCACCAATGCTTGGACTGTCTGATACAGCATCAATATCTGCACACGTTTCGGGAACGTTGATTGTTATTGATGCTTCACAAGGGCACCGCGGAGCAATTAAATCGTCCCTCCGGAGGCTTTCACTTGTCAGCGCTAACGTAATCGGGGCTGTCCTGACAAAATTTGATCCCAAGACTGCCGATTCCGCTTATGGCTATTACGGTTACAATTATTATAGCTACGGCACTGCCGAAGGTGACTAATTGGGTATGCTCGCGAAACATTCCATCAGTCTGTTTTTCGCTTGGTTGTTGGGCGCCATTGTAATCATCGTTGTGAATTGGGATTATTCACGGGTGGCGCTTGCCCAAGCGCATTTGGCCGACGGATCCATAGCTAATTCTCAAACATCCACTGGGTTTGACCCCGTAAGTGAGGTGACGGTTAAAGATGTTTTGCGACATCCACTCAGTTCTGATGTCGTTACTGCCTATGCAACCTACCAAATCGCAAATGGGACTAGAACGGGGTCAACTGCCATGGCATTTGCCGCTGAGCTTGGTTGGAGGGCTGTCGATGCGCAGAAGGCTGTCGCCGTGGCTGCCATTCAAGGCCGTAAGTGGGATGTTGCGGCATCGAGAATAGTTGCTCTGGCGCGATTAAAAATGCTCGATGGCATGGAATTTCACTTAGACCGAGAAGATAGCCACATTTTAGCGACAGCTTTGAACTCCCGCTTTATCGATTCTGCTGACGGTTGGTTCTATTTGTTACGATGGTTGCGATCATCACATCTGCATTCGTTGCGCGAGGAACTTGTACGGGACCAACAGTTCCTTCGATCAGCCACGCAATGCGAAGCGTTGGGTGATTTCGCAACTGAAGAAATTGACCTTGGCAATGTAGAGTTAGGGATTCAGGCCGTGGGTGGAAAATGTCGGGCCTATCTGTCAGATTTAGATGATTTTTCGCCAGTGACTCGCACGACGGCCCTTGATTCGCACGGGCCATTCGAGTGGCGGATGTTTGAGTCTTCTAGTGTGCGTATATCAGCTGATAAATCTGGACGATTGGCTAGTTTTCGTATTTCAAACAACAGTAGCGGGGAGGAATTGGTCTTGAGTAGATTGGTATCCGCGACAGGGCTAGATACGATGGCAAGAATTGAGGTAGTGGATGGCTCGAATCCGGGTGCAGGGAGTGCAGCGCTCCGCACACTGACTACGTGTGTAGGCGCCATTCAATCAAAGCGCTCGGAGGATCTATTTGATCCTTTTGCTGGGGCGAGGAGCCAATGCCGTCTTTTTCGTATCCAAATTTTCCTGAAACCAGGAGATTATATCTTAATGATTTAAAAGGGCTGGTCGTTAGTGCATTAGACCTTGGTTTTGGGCAAGTCCGTCTAACTTGCGCTTCGTCGCCAACAATTTAGCTGCTGGCGTAAAATACGCCATTTCAGATGGTCTGTTTTCTTGAAGAAGGGATATCAATTGTACTCTCCGCCCCTAGATCCAACTAACAAATCGCTAAAGCGGTTGGTGCTCGTAACAGGCATGCCTAGATCTGGGACTACTGTCATCGGTGAGCGATTGTGTGGCGAGGGTAGTGTTTGTGAATTATATGAACCGCTAAATCCTGAGGTTGGTCTTGCGTTTGCTAGGGCACCGTTTCCTATGCTTGCATCTTCGAGTTCCTTAGGCCTAATCTCGCCACTCGATCTCGACACCCTCATTTCGCGTATAAGTCAGTTAAAGTTTAAGTTTGGATTGAGACGCCCAGGATCTACACGTTCGTCCCTATTCAATAGGACCAGAGTTTCAGCGTGGAAGGCTCGGCTGAATCCAAGATGTGCAACGTTGGTTTGGAAGGACCCATTTGCAGCCTTTTTGGCGGGGGAGATCAATCGGCGGTTCGGTATTCCAGTAGTATTCACGCTGCGCGGACCGCTGGAAACTGCAGCAAGTTTCGTGCGGATGAATTGGGAACATGATAATGACGAACTTGCAGGTCGTTATCGACTTTCAGGTGGCGACCTTCCCGTCACTGATGATTATTTAAGGCTTACAGATGTTAGGCACTCAGTACAGGTGGCAGTGGCTCTTTGGTTGATGCTACATTCGTGCGTGAGGCGGTGGATGATAGAGGGATTACCCATCTTATGGGTTGGTATTGATGAGAATATATCAGATCCCGATGGCTTGGGTTTGCGGCTGTCTCAGTATACTGGATTAACTGTAGCGACATCTAATCGTCTTTCCGGAGACTCTGATAGTGTCGACTATGCCCTACCCAATCGTGCCCACATAAGAGAGCGATCTGCGGCGTCAATACAAAACTATTGGCAGTCGGCGCTGAATGCGAGTGAGGTGTCCTGGATCAATGAGTGCTGTTCCGATATCTGGAGAGATATAGAGGCCAGGTTGTTGAAGTCTTGAATGCAGAAGTTTTACTAGTTGAGTATTTTAGGAAACTACAGCATGATTGCTTCCAGGCTTGTTGGGTTAATAGATTACTTCCGGCGGAAGGGCGGCATCGAATTTGCTTTTAGCACCCTTGGTTCAGGTGTATTCGCATTAAGCTTGTCAATCTTTTTTCTGTTTGCAGCTCGGTCTTTGCCTGTAGATGTGTTTGGTGCGTTCTCAACATGCTATGCGATTGCATCATCTCTTGGAGTATTCGTCGCCTTTGGCTATCCTCAATCAATCCTGACTGCAGATGTTGGGAGAATGCATGAATTCTCGCGGGATATATATAGACTTCAGTTTTTATTGGCGATGTTCCTAATTGCTTGTGTGTGTATTATGGCGTTGATATTTCGATATAGTGTTTTTACTATATTGCCATTATGCTTTGGGGCATTTTGCCAAGCGTTGAGTAATACGTGGCAGAGCGTGTTTCGAGTAACTAATAAGCATAGTATCGATGGGGTTATTCGCGCTCTTTTTAAGTCAATGTTGATAGTTTTATCGGCCGTTACATTATTTGTTGGAGATGTCAGCGCTTCGTATTTTGTTTTTATATTTTGTGCGGTGAATATGTTTGAGCTTGTTGTATCTTGGTTCTGTGTAAGGAGAATTATTAAGTTTAGAGATAGTGCTTTTTCTTTTCGCCGAATCATTTCAGAGTTTGTCTGCGGCTTACCTTATCTTTCGGATATTTATATGCAGAGGTTGATCGGTACATTCGATATTATCTTTGTTGGGCTTTTGACGAGTTCACGCGAGGTTGGGCTTTATGCGATCGCGCAGAAGTTCTTTCAAATGGCGTTCGTATTCGCGGAGCCGTTGCGAAACACTCAGGTGCCACGGTTAGTAAATGCTGTCGGAGAGGGACGTTCTTTTCGTTCGGTATTTTGGCAAGTCGCAAAAATGGTAGCGGTTGCGGCGGCTTTGGGTAGTATATTTTTGTTTTTTGCGTCTATTAGAAGATTTTTAGGGTTTGTTGGGTCGGATTATGCTGATGCGAGCGAAATAATTCTATTGTTCGCGTTTGTTGTTCCTTTGAGGTATTTTGCTAGTATTTTAGACTTCGCTCTTCTTGCGCGTGGTTTGGTGAAGTTACGAATATATGCTAATTTTTGCGCAAGCGGAGTTTATGTTATTGTAGGCCTTTATTTGATTACGTCTTACGGTGCGATTGGTGGCGTTATGTCTGTGTGGGCGTTTTGTTTGGCAATGGTTATTTTGTTGGTGAGTTGTGTAGTGCTAAAGTTACCTGATGTTGGTTTTCTTCGTAGACCAACGCCTGCTGACAAAGATGGTTAGCGTCGTTTCCCGCGCGTAGCTGCTCAGGAGGTTGGCACTGAGGCCGATCAAGCGACGGCGAAGCGTCCGTCGACGAGATCGCGGATTGCGCTGAGTGCGGACTGGTCAGAGAGGCGTGCGGTGCCG
>NZ_JABAIC010000014.1:0-94308 GCF_012641315.1 Novosphingobium sp. ERW19 | reverse complement strand
CGACATACCTCCTTGACCTGCAACTCATCATATGAGGGGGACTCATCGACGCGCTCTTGGCCGCTCGCGGGGCGGGTTCACCAGTAAGCTTCACTGCCTGGCTGATGCCCTTGGACGACCGCTCGCCTTCCACCTGACGGTCGGGGAAGCGGCAGATTGCAAGGCATTTGACGCGCTGATAGGTCTGCCTGAGCGCACGCCCGATGCCCTGCTTGCCGACAAGGGCTACGACTCCGATGCCATCCGTGCCGACCTCGCCGAGCAGAAAATCGTGGCCGTCATCCCCGGCAAATCAAACCGTCGTGTGAAGATCGAACACGACCGCGCGCTCTACAAGCAGCGCAACCGCATCGAGCGCATGTTCGGCCATCTGAAGATCAACCGCGCCATCGCCACGCGCTATGACCAACTTGCCAACAGCTTCCTCGGTATGGTCCATATCGCCACCGCCAGATACTGGCTCAAATTTGTCCACGCCGCCTAGGAACTGCCGATGATTCATCGTAGCGCCCTTTCTCTAGCCTTTGCCCTCGTTCCTTCAATTGCGTGGGCGTCCGATGGGCCGCCGGTTGCAGATCCCGATGAAATCATCGTTTATGGGCGCGGACTTGAACAAGTCGGCGTTGCCACGAGCGGGTCGGCAGGTGTGGTTGGCTATGCTGATTTCGAGAAGCGGCCTATTTCCCGGGTGGGCGAACTTGCGGAAAATGTCCCCGGCCTGATCGCGACCCAACACTCCGGTTCAGGCAAGGCCAACCAGTTTTTCCTGCGAGGCTTCAACCTCGATCATGGCACCGATCTCGCCGGCTCTGTCGATGGCGCTCCGGTCAACATGCGCAGCCATGGCCACGGGCAGGGCTATCTCGATCTCAATTTCCTGATCCCCGAACTGGTCGAGCGGATCGACTATACAAAGGGGCCCTACCATGCCGCCGATGGCGATTTCGCTTCGGCCGGATCGATGCGCTTTGTGACCAAAGCCCGGCTCGCGCGCCCGTTTGCGGAATTGACCGGCGGCTCGTTCGGATACTGGCGGGGGGTAGCGGCGGGCAGCGGCGATGTCGGCAACGGCACGGTCCTTGCCGCCGTCGAGGGCACGGTCTCGGACGGGCCGTGGGTGCTCGACGAGAACCTCCGGAAGGTCAACGCGCTGATCAAGTATTCGACGTCTGACTGGTCATTAGGACTGGCGGGTTATTCGAGCCGCTGGACATCGACCGACCAGGTGCCAGAGCGCGCCATTGCCTCGGGCATGATCCAGCGCCTCGGCTTCATCGATCCCAATCTTGGCGGGCGGGCTGGCCGGATCGCGCTGACATTCAACGGTAAGTCCGGCGACACGACGTTCTCTGCTTTTGCAATGGGCTCGCGGCTGCAGCTGACATCGAACTTCACTTATTTCCTCAATGATCCGGCGAACGGCGATCAGTTCCGGCAAGTTGACCGGCGCGGGGTGTTTGGCGGTTCGGTGAGCCATGCGCTTACGAGCGGCAGCGTCGCTTGGCGTGTTGGCGCCGATATGCGGTGGGACCGGATCGGGAAGGTCGGCCTCTACCGCACCAGCGCGGGCGCGATCACGTCGACGGTGCGGCAGGATCGGGTAGACGAATACAGCGGCGGGCTGTTCGGCGAAGCGCAGATCACCATGGCACCGCATCTGCGCCTTGTGCTCGGACTTCGCGCCGATGCGCTGGGCTACAACGTCCGGTCCGACCTTGCCGACAATTCCGGCCCCGGTTCGGCCGCGATCGTCTCACCCAAGGCCGCGCTGGCGTGGAAGGCGGCAGACGGCATCGAACTCTATGCCAATTACGGGCAAGGCTATCACTCTAACGACGTGCGCGGCGCGGCCATCACCGTTGATCCGGCGACTGGCGATTCAGCAGACAGGGTGCCGGTCTTTGCCCGTTCGCGCGGGGCGGAATTGGGTGTCCGGGTAGAACGCGGCTCGCTCAATGCCTCGATGGTCGGCTTCTGGCTCGATCTCGCGTCCGAACTGGTGTTCGTGGGCGACGCCGGAAGCACCGAACCCAACGACGCCTCGCGCCGCTTCGGCACGGAACTGGCGCTGTTCTGGCGTCCGGCGCGCTGGCTGACGGTTGATGGCTCGGCGGCGCTAACCCGCGCGCGGTTTCGCGGTGTCGCGTCCAGTCAGTCGTTCATCCCCGGCGCGACCCCGTTAGTTCTGGGTGGCGGCCTGACTGCGGATTTAGCGCCGGGCTACACGGCCACGGTGCGCGTGCGCCATTTTGCCAGCGCGCCGCTGATCGAGGACAATTCGCAAAGGTCCGAAGCGACCACCCTCGTCAATCTGGGCCTGTACCGCAAGACCGGGCGGCTGCGCATAGGCATCGACATCCTGAACCTGTTTGATGCCAAGGATCCGGACATCTCCTATTTCTATGCATCACGGCTGTCTGAAGAGCCGACAGGCGGGGTAGACGACCGGCACATCCATCCAGTTGAACCTCGCCAGGTACGCATTTCGGTCCGGCTCTTGGTGTGATCGTTGCTGCAGACCGGCGCTTACTCAGACATTCCTGCTGATCGGAGTGCCGATCTCATCCCCAGCAGGCGACACCTCCCGCTTGGCCTTGTCGAGGTACGGCAGCATATCCGCCGGACTTGCCATGCCGGCCCGTCTCCTAAGAAAGTCAGACGCGGTCTCGACCACGCCGATTTTCTGGGCAATGGCGACCGCGATCCACTGATTCAGCGACACGCCGTCTTCCTTGGCAAGCCGGGCAGCGGCTTCCTTGAGCGATGCCGGGAGCTTGAGCGGATAGGATGCCTTGCTCATGATCGTAACTCCTTCAACAATTCTCCGGGTCTCAACACTCGCAAACCGAACCTGGCCGCGCCCTTGGCGAAGTCGCGCACATTGTGCGTAACCAACGCATCGACGCGACCATTGACCGCCGCTTCCAGAACCATTTCATCGTTCGGGTCCGACAATTGCGGCCGCCATTGAAAACTCACCTCAACTGCCTCGCAGGCGCTCGCCAGTGCAGCAAGGAAGCGGTCGATGTCGCGCAATCCCAGGCCATGCGCCAAGCGCTGTTCAGGTCTCTTCAGCACCGCCTCGTATTCGAGGAACAGCGCAGGCGTCACCAGAGGCGTCAGGCGCCCATGTGCAGCCTCGCGCAGAACTGCGTTGCTGCCGCCTGTCGCGCTCCCCAGCGCTGTCACGATGACGTCAGTGCCGAGAACGACTCCAAGCATATCCTATGAGATATCACTCCCTATGCAATATTTCACTGGAGCGCCCAGCAGACGCTCCACCGCATCGCCGATCTGCTGCGCAGCGTCGAGCAGGTGCTCTTCATCGAGATGCGCGTATCGCGCGGTCGATTGGTGGTTGGCGTGCCCTAGCAGCCGCCCGATCACGGGCAAGGTTTCCTTGCTCATCGCGGCATGGCTGGCGAAGGTGTGGCGCAGGTCGTGGATGCGCAGCTTGCCAAGATCGGCCTGATGAAGGATCGTCCGCCAGAGATGCTTGATACATCTGATCGGCCTGCGGTACTGGTAGTTCCAGAACAGCCAGGGTATCTTCGGATGGCGCGGCAAACTGTCGATGGCCTCGTGCCAAGCAAACCGAGCCAGACTGTGCGAGGGCCAGTCTTGCTGTCGCGCAGCAGTAGGCGATTGGCCTTCACGTCCTGCCTCTGGAGGTTCAGAATCTCGCGGTAACTGCAGCCAGTCAGCCACAGCAGGGTGATGACCACGCAGCCTGAGCGGATCGTGAGATTGTCGCTGGCGCGCAGCCGTTGAGCATTGCCCCTAACCGGGCCAATTCCTCCGCAGACAGGAAGCGCTCGCATTGGCGGCGCTTGTTTGGCCTCACCGACCGGCAGGGATTGGTGTTTTCTAGCCGGTATCCCCACACCTCGGCCTTGTTGAGCATGTTCTTGAGGATCTCGAGCGTGCGGTTCGCTGCACCCGGACCGGTTCGGTTGTTGAGGTCCGCGAACCACTTGATGACATGCTCTTCGCTCATCTCGTCGATGAAGACAAACTTGTAAGCACCATCGAGATACTGGCGGCGATAGCCGTTGTGCGTTTCAAGGGTCGATGCCTTCTACTGAGGCGACCAGCGGGACCAATACTCCCCCAGAAGATCGTCGAACTGGTGCGCGGAGCGGATGAGCTTGCGGTCGGTTGCCGGATCGCGACCGACCTGCGTGCAGGCGATGACGCGCCGCGCGACCATCTATGCCTGATGCCGGGTGAGGACCGAGGCCGGGCCGATGATGACCGTCCCAAGCCTCCCCGCCATCCGCGTCTGGACGATGTAGACATTCCGGCCGCTGGGATAATGCCGAATGCCAAAGCCGTGCTCGATTCCGAGCCAGGTGGTGGACCGTGCCTTGCCTTTGGGCACAAGCAGGAAATTGACGTTTGAGCCGACCTCGGCAAGCGCCTCCTCGACGATCCGTTTGAGACTGGCGGCGGTCATGGGCGCAGCCCGATCGCCTGCGCCAGCGATCCCGCGATGCGGTCTGCGGCATCGCCGATCACGTCGTCGGACAGGTGAGCGTATTTGGCGGTGGCTTCGGGCAGGACGTGCCCGAGTAGTCTGCCAATCGTCGCGAGGGGCACGTTGTCCATGATCGCTGTGGATGCGAAGCTATGCCGCAGGTCATGGACGCGAACGTCGGGCAAGGCATAGCGCGCACGGAAGGGAAGCCACCCGTTCTCGAAATTGAGCGGCTTTGTCCTGGCGCGGTTTGGGAACGCAAGAGGCGTGTTCTCGTGCCGCTCGATCCCTTCCAGCACTTCAAGCGCCTGACTGTCGAGCCAGATCGTTTTTGCTCCGGTCTTGTTGTCAGGCAGGAGCAAGCGCGGCGGTTGCGCCCACTCCCAACGAAGATTTAGTATCTCGCCGATGCGCGCGCCGGTAAACAGCAGTAGCCGCACAATTGCGACCTGTGCGGGATCGGCGGCCTCCTGCTCTCGCAATGCCGCGCCGATCCGACGATACTCCGCTGGCGTCAGGGACCGCTCCTTCGGCTCACGTTTGTTGCGAGGCATCCCCCAACAGGGGTTGGAGCCCTTGCGCCGCAAGCGCAGCGCCTCGGCATATTTAAGCGACGCCGCCAAGACTGGCAGAGCGCGATTGAACAGCGCTTCTTGCGGACCTGAACAGTCGTCGCGCCAGCGGTGAATGTCGGCGGGAAGGAGATCTGTCACGCGCACCGCACCGAACGTGGGTGCTATGACAGTTTTCCAAGCGTTCCAGTTTCGTTTGGTCGTCGAGGCTTTCCATACGCGTGAAAGATCGTCCCAGTAGGTATCGACAAAATCCGACAGGACCGGCGCCGCCTTGACCCCGGCGCGTTTGGGCAGACCATCGAGCGCCACTTCGGCGAGCAGGCGCCGGGCCTGTGCCCGGGCAAGCCCTGCCGCGAGTTCATCAGACCGGCCCAATGTGATCCGGCGATGCTTGCCGCGATGGCGCAGACGAACAAACCAGTAGGTGTTGCCTGTGGGCCTGACGCGCAGACCAAAGCCCGCAAGTTCGGTATCCCAGATGCAGCATTCGGCCTCGCGCAGCGGCTGCTTGCGCCGCGCAAAGTTGCCATCCAGCAGTGCCCGGCGCCCCGGCTTTCGCCGCTTGGGGGCCATATGGCCATCGACAATATCAAGACTGGGGCCGAAAGTCGCGGAATTCCGGTCATTTGCGGGGACCAGATGGCCTTCAGCGATATACCCGCTGCCAAGCAAGCCCAGCATCTCGCACACTGATTTTACGGCGCTTTTTCCCATAAACAGAGCAGTGCACTGCGTACAGGCTGCTCGCCCGCGATCTTCGCAAGCGCATTCCCAGCGTCAGTGGCAAACAGCATCCGGCGGACCTGTCCAGGTTGCGGTCATGGCTGAAACGCTATGCCAGAACCCTGGCTTGAGCGAGGAGGTAGGGTGACTTGCCAGTGACCTGTTTGAAAGGCGGATCAGGCAGCCTTTGCAAATCTTCCTACCTTAATCTCGCCTACGAGTGGTCCTTGGCAAAGGTGACCGCCAGGCCGGTGTGAACCGGCGCCGGTCGGGAATCTGCCGGGGCAGCTGCAGCCCATGCTACCGTCATGGGTATGGCGCGAAAACGGGTTACGCCGACGACGATCATCGTTGATGTTTGGCGTGTCTTGTCTGTGCCGGAGGGAAGTCAGGCTGCCGCAAGTTGACCCGGAATATTCCCTGCCCAACCGGGTGTTCACTCGAAATAGACAAGAACCCGTGGCGAAGCTGCCGCTCCGGACCGGGGGCGCCTGGTGTCCTTTTCGTCGATTATGACGACAACCGTGTCGAAGTGGATCGGGCAGGGCGCGCGCAGCGGCCGGCAGATCGACTGGGATGCTGCATTCAGGGCTGGCTGGTTCGTTCCGGGTTTGCCGAGTGAATACAGGATTTCGACAGGAACGACGACTTCTGCGCTGGCATGGCCGGATGCCGAGACAGCGGGTGCGCCATGGGCTGCCGCTGATCCGGCAAACACGGCAAGGGCTGCAAATGTCGCGCGCGACAGGCAACTCGAAACAGGCGTTCGTCCAGCCATGCAATAAGCCTAGGCTGGAAATTTCTCCAATCAAGTCAGTATGATCCCGGATCTGCAGGGTTTCGTGTATCAACCTGGGACCCGGCGCAGTCCTGCGCCATCTCGCCCGGCAGCTGGTCTGGCCTGGTCCGTCAGGCAAGGGTCTTGCCCGATCCGTGCCGATCGGCGAGCCATGGCGACCCAGCGTGCGGTGTTGTGCTGGGGTCGATGCCGGGAGCGAAACAATTCCTGCCGGGGCTTACAGGCTTTGTCAGTCGCGCTGCAGCCGGAAGGAGCAGGCTTCATGAAATGCGCCGTGCGTCACCGACATGATCGGCCGGTCATGCTGCGCGCTTCCCAGGTTCTCGGGCGTCAATCGGTTGATGGCGGTTCGGGCTTTGCTGGCGCTTCACGCCATTTGCCCGCAAGGCCGGCGTCAGCCTTTGCGAATTTTGGTCCTGCCCAGCTGATCGCACAAGCCAGGGGCGGCAGGGAACATGCTGGTGGACTGCGTCCGGATGCCGACCAGCGGAACTTTCACCAGAAAGCCAAATTCGAGCGTTCGTTCAAACAGTGCCCTGTCGGGAAGGATCATGCCGGTTGCGCCTTCGACATGGCGGCGGGCAGCGTTTGTGATCACGCCTAGGCCATTTCCGGACCTGTCGCGTACAACAGGCAAGTTGCCGGAGGACATTTCCATGTCGATGATGACGAGATCGTCGGGATGCAGGCGCTGGATGGCATCGATTGCAATTGCGTAGTTTATCAAACGTTTATCCAGCAGAACCCGCAGAGAGTGCCAGCCAGGCCGATCCATGGCGCTACCTGAACATTGCAGCAAGGATGCCGCCAAGCTTTGCGAGAGAAGAATGTCTGTTCAAAGGGCAAATGTCCTGTCTTGCTCGATCTGCTGCAAGATACCAGTAATAGAGGCAAATTTGAATAGATGATGCGCGAACATTTCACCAAGATTACATCTTTACTGTCCTCCTCATTACATGCCATTGATAAGACCCATTAATTGTTCGTGCGGGTCATCAGGAAGCCAGGTCCCGATCTGCATGGAGACGCCAGACGCGCCCTTGTTGGCAATAAGCATCCATGACCCGCCAGGAGGCGTTGGATCTGACAAGTTGGATCTGACAAGGAGTGACGCGCGCCCCAGTTGGTTTCGAACAAGTCCATGGCCCAGGCATCCTCCTCGCGACAGGCCGCGCAGCGAACTTCCCTGCGCTGTGCCATCGCCGTGCGCTTGGGCGTCTTGTTGCGAAGCCGGGACCCAGATCGTTGCAGCTTCTGTGCGTTCGTATCATGGCGATCTCCCCGCCTTGATGGTGAAGAAGCACGCAGACGCAATGATGGCCAGAACGGAGGCGCATCTTGCAGATCTCGCGGATGCTGGTTTCAGAACCGGCCCGCTCGCGACGGCGGGATCTGTCGTGGCAGGTCGGCGTATCCATCTCCAGAATCGGGCAAGCCTGCGGATCGACACACCCCGGTCACCGTGCCCCTCTTAACCCGCTCGCGTCTACGAGCAGGCTCCACTTTTCGGCGAATGACGTTGCCGGATGTCCCTGTCCCAGGAAAGGTCCGTATCGCGCTGGCGCAGCTTGGAGTTATCGTCCCCGAGCGGTTTCAAGCAGAGCCTGTCCGGCGGCAGCTTGCGGTCGCATCTCTTCGTCCAGTCAGAGCAGGTCTTCTGGCTGATCCGGGCCTTGCGGCCAATGTCAGCCACGCGAACACCGTCCGCTCGCTGCTTCGAGACAAACGGCTTGGACGCGCCTGAGAATCGGGACGCCATGGCCGGAGAAGAAGCCTCGGCTTCAGAAAAGCGGCCTTCCCTCCGATTCGGATGTAAAATTGGCAGGCGGGTGTCCGCCAGCCTCGCACCACCTCACCGGCCTTCCCATAAGCTTATGAAGTTAATGGAGTTTATGGTCTGGGCCTTGTCATCAGGCCTTGCGCGCCGATCCTGCGCATCGAATACGGTTAACGGCACCCTGCCCCGAATAGTTAGAAATCCTTAACCATGGCGCGTGTTTGGGATGCGTATGTCTACTTATACCCCGTCCCTGAGCCCGAGGCTCCTCCTTGGCACTGGCAGCCTTTTCGCCCTGGTGTGTGTGACCCCGGTGCATGCTGCAGGGGTCAATGCCGGCACGCTCATCGAAAACACGGCATCGGCGACATTCAAGGCCGGGAGCCAGACCGGCACGATCAGGTCGAACAAGGTCGTTATCAGGGTCGATGAACTGCTCGACGTTGCGGTCACCAGCCTCGCTGCCTCCGAGCTTGTGCTGCAAAGCGAGACAGGCGTGTTGCCGTTTGCGGTCACCAATAGCGGAAATGGGCCGGAGGCATTCGTTCTCACCGTCGATGCGGCAATGAGCGGCAACCAGTTCAGCCCGCAGATCATCGGCCTTGCAATCGACAGCAATGACAACGGCACTTACGAGGCAGGCGTCGACCAGATGCTGGCGGGCGGCGCACAGACCCCCGTGCTTGCGCCTGACGGCGCCGCGCGGATATTCGTGCTCGCTGCGTTGCCCGATGGTGCGAGCGATGCACAACTGGCCCGGGTCCAGCTCGTCGCAGCCGCTGCGACCGGCAGCGGAGCGCCGGGCACGAGCTTTGCCGACAAAGGTGAAGGTGGGGGTAATGCCGTTGTCGGTCTCACCACCGCCAGAAACGCAGCGCAGGCCGCGATGCGCTCCTCGCTTGCCAGCGTCAGCCTGATCAAGTCAGCGCGTGTTGTCGACCCGTTTGGCGGCACTGCACCGATCCCCGGCGCGAAAGTGACCTACCAGCTCGTTGCGGAAGTATCGGGCAGCGGCATTGCACAAGGTCTCGCAGTCACTGACGTCATCCCGGCCGGTACCACCTATACGGCAGGTTCGCTGTCACTCGATGGTGCTGCCCTGACCGATGGCGAGGATGGCGATGCCGGCAAGGCCGGCAGCTCCGGGGTAAGCGTTGCGCTCGGCGATGCTGCGGGCGGTACCCGATTTACAGTCAATTTCACCGTACAGATCAACTGACAGTTGGGACACAAGCAGATGAACATCAAGATTTCCTTGACCGCCGCCGCCCTGGCCCTGGCCACGCCATGGGCAGGGGCAGCAGCGGCTCCTGCAGCCAACCCGCCGGCAGCCAATCCGCCAGCAGCCAATCCGGTCGCCCTCGAGGGCAGCGTGATGCTGGAAAAGGCCGTTGAAGAAGGCGGCGTGCGCAAGCTGGTCCTGAGCGAGCCCAAGGTTGTCGTCCCTGGCGATCGCCTGTTGTTCTCGACCTCCTATCGCAATCAGGGCCCGCAGGTGGTGACGGACTTTGTCGTGACCAACCCGGTGCCTGCGGCCGTCGAGATCCTGCCCGAAAGCATCGGTGATGCGGTGGTCTCGGTTGATGGTGGCAAGACCTGGGGACAGCTTGCCGCGCTTTCGATTATCGATAGCTCCGGAGCAAAGCGCCCGGCCAAGGCCAGCGATGTGACGCACATGCGCTGGGTCATAGCCGCGATTGCTTCAGGCGCTTCGGGCAAGGTCCAGTACAACGCGATCGTCCGCTAAGAGCCGCGGGGGGTAGCAAGGCCGCCAGCTTGCGGGCGGCAAGTCGACACGCAGGCAATCAGAAACGGAGCAATAGATGACGTACCGCAGCAGAATGCTGGGGGCGGCGGGCGTTTGCGCGCTCGCCGTACTCAGCACAAATCCGGCCTATGCCGCCGGAACGACCGCCGGGAGCACCATTACCAACAACGTCACGGTGGCGTTCCAGGTTGGCGGCATCAACCAGACTGGCACTTCGGCATCCGATACGCTGACGGTCGACCGCAAGGTCAACCTCACGGTGGCCGAAGTCGGGACGACAACGACGCAAGTCTCGCCCGGTCAAACTTCGGCCGTGACGGCCTTTACCGTGACCAACACGTCGAACGCCGTGCTCGACTTTGCGCTCGTTGCCGCCCAGCAGACCGGCGGGGCGGGCGCCCATGCCAATACCGATACCTTCGACACCAGCAATGTGCGCATTTTCCGCGATTCGAACGGCAGCAATTCGTACGATTCGGGCGATGCCCAGATAACCTATCTCGATGAGCTGGCAGCTGATGGCTCGGCCACGGTCTTCGTGGTCTCTGACGTCCCGCTGAGCCTTGCGACCGGCAGTGTCGCGGTTTTCACGCTTACAGCAACGGCGCGGGCAGGCGGGGGGACCGGCAGTCAGGGTGCGGCATTGGTGCAGACCAGCGGTGGCAACACCGCCGGCATGGACACCGTGTTCGCAGATGGTTCTGGGGCGACCGACGGACTGCGCGACGCCGCATTTTCTGCCAAGGACGATTACACCGTGCTGGCTGCGGCGCTGAGCGCTACCAAGACATCTCGCGTGATCAGCGACCCGGTCAACGGGACCACGAACCCGAAGATGATCCCGGGTGCGACGATCGAATACTGCATTGCCGTCTCGAATGCCGCCGGCAGTGCAGCGGCCACCTCGGTCGCGGTCAATGACCCTTTGCCGGCGAACCTGACCTTTGACGCAGGCTTCGGGGTCAAGACGAATGGCAGCGTGGTCTCGGGCGTCTGCCAGGCAGATGGTACAGGTGTTGGCGACTTCACCTCGAACACCGTCACCGGAACGATTGCCTCGGTCGCCGCCAGCGAGACCAAGACCCTCGTGTTTCGCGCCTCGATCAACTGATCGCAAATGTCGCCCAGGGACGAAATGCCAGACCCGGCAATGCCGAAGGCTTTCGTCCCTGGAAGCGCAACCGCATGCAGCATGATGCGACATCGGTTCCTCCTGCAGTTCGGCCTTGTGCTTCTTGCCGCATGCATTCTTGCATGCCTCGGCTCGGCGCGGGCCCAGTCGATCGTCAATACCGCCGACATTGCCTACCGTTCCCAGGGGCAGGTCCGCCATGTGCGGTCGAACACTGTCACTCTCGAAGTGCCGCCACTGCGCTCGCAGCTGGCGGTTCTGCCCGCTACCACGGCTGCGACCAGCCCGGTCGAGCTGCCGGGCGGCATCTGTGGCGGTCATGCGCTGGCAGCGGTCAGCGTGGATCAAAGCGTGGTCCAGGCTGCCACGCCTGCCACGATCCGGCAGTTGAAGCTTGGTCAGACGATCGTCTTCCGACTGCAATTGTCGCCAGCGCTCCTTCAGGCCGGCAAGGTCGACACCCTGGAGGTTACGCTGACATCGGCGAGCGGAGACGTGGAGAACGTCGCCATCACGGAAACGGGTCCGGATACCGCCACGTTCTTTGGTGCCCTGCCAACGAGCGCCATTCCCCCGCAACCGGTCGCGGGAGACTGCCGGCTCAGCCTGGCCGATGGCGACATGATAACCATCACCTACAAGGACCGCATCGTCTCCTCGCTCGTGGCGCAGGCCCAGGTCGAAGTCCTGTCCGATCCTTTCGGTCTTGTGTTCGATTCAGAGGACGGCGCGCCTGTCTCCGGTGCGACGGTGACGCTGGTCGATGCCCAGACCGGGGCGCCGGCTACGGTAAGGGCCGACGATGGCCGTACATCCTGGCCTTCATCGGTTGTCACCGGCCAGGACGTCATCGACGGGGCCGGTAATGTCTGGCCTATGCCGGCCGGGGAGTACCGGTTCCCGCTGGTTCCGCTCGGGCACTATCGCCTCGTGGTGACGCCGCCTGCGGGCTATAGTGCGCCAAGCAAGGTCACGTCAGCCAGTCTTGCAGCCTTGCGCCGGCCCGATGGCGCCGAACTCGAGATATTGCCAGCCTCCTTTGGCAATCCGCTCGAGCTTGCATCGCTGGCTCCGGTGCGCGTCGATATTCCCCTTGACCGGCCTGCGCGAGCCGTTGCCGTGACCAAGTCTGCCTCGCGCGACGTAGCGCAGCCTGGCGACACGATCTTTTTCCGCGTCCGCGTCCGCAATGCGGACCAGGCGCGGGGCAAGACTGGGTTGAGGCTGTTTGACCGGACCTCGCCGCAGCTACGGCTGCTCAGCGATTCGGTACGTGTCGGCGGAGCGCTTCCGGCCGCAGGTGCGTTTCTCCCGGACAGCGACGGGCGGGGCTTTGCCTTGACGCTGGGTTCCCTGGGGCCGGGCGAGGAGCGGCTTGTCACTTATGCCATGACGGTCCGTCCCGATGCGGCAGCAGGATTTGCCAGCAACCGCGCGCAAGTGGCGGATTCACGGGACCTTTCGGGCTTTGCCGTGGCCCGCGTGCGAATTGAGCGGGATGCCCTGGCGGCCACCATGACGCTGATCGGGCGGGTTACGCTGGGTGGCTGTGATGCGTCAGGCAAACGCCAGGGTCTGCCGGGGGTACGCATTGCACTCGAAGATGGCAGTTTCGCCGTCAGCGATGCGAGCGGACGGTTCCACTTCGAAGGGCTCGGACCGGGCACGCATGTCGCCGAATTGCAGGCGGGCACGCTGCCCGAGGGGGCTCGTGTGGTCGACTGTGCCCGCTCGACCCGCAGTGCCGGGAGCGCCCTGTCACGCTTCGTGACCGGGCAGGGGGGGAGCCTGGCCCGTGTCGACTACGCCGTGGTCCTGGCGCCAGGCAGCGACAACGCGATGCTGGTCTCGTCCAGCGCTTCCGGGGAGGAGCCTGAAGATGGACGTACGGCTGCAGGAGCTGACATCGATTGGCTTGCCTTGGGCGATGGACCGACCGAGTTCCTGTTCCCGCAAGCCGACCACAATCCTCGTGCACCGGCCGTTCGCGTCGTCATACGACACCGGGCAGGCGAGCGGGTAGATCTGCGCATCGATGGCGAGGCTGTCGACAAGCTGGCTTTCGACGGCGCGCGGATTTCGCCTGATGGCTATGCCGTGAGCATCTGGCGCGGCATTCCGCTGCGCGGTGAGCAGACCCTGATCGAGGCAGATGTGCGCCGTCCTGACCAGAGTCTCGCTGCCAGCCTTACGCGGACCGTGAACTTTACCGCAACGCCTGCCAGGGCCGAGCTTGCGCCGGGTATCTCGAGGCTTGTCGCTGACGGACGGACCCGTCCTGTCATTGCGGTGCGCGTACTGGATCGCAATGGCCGTCCCGTGCACGCAGGCCTTGCCGGCACGCTTGCCATATCCGCGCCTTACGAAAGTGCGGCGGCGATCGATGCAAGACAAGGCCAGCTGATGGCAGGATCGGACCAGCCAACGCCGACCTGGTCGATCAAGGGCGACGACGGCGTTGCGCTTGTCGAGCTGGCACCGACCATGGTCAGCGGCCGGGTGGAGCTGACTTTCGAGTTCGTCGACCGCGAGATCAGGCGCCGCCAGATCATCGAGGCCTGGCTGCTGCCCGGCGAGCAGAAATGGACCCTGGTCGGCGTTGCCGAAGCGGCGATAGGCGCACGCAGCATTGCCGATCACATGGAACGGGCCGATCGCTTTGACAGCAATCTTGGCCGCCACGCACGCACGGCACTTTATGCCAAGGGGCGGATCAAGGGCAGGTACCTGATGACGATTGCCTACGACAGCGCCAAGCAGGCCGCCGAGCAACGTCTGCTGGGCGGACTGGATCCCAAGGCCTACTACACCGTCTTCGGTGACGGTTCGGACCGAAGGTTCGATGCTGCGAGCACGGGGAAGCTCTATGTGCGGATCGAGAGCGAGGCGTTCCGGGCACTTGTCGGCGACTTCGTCACGGGCTTCGATCACACCGTGCTGGGCCGCTACCAACGCGTCCTGACCGGCGCTGCGGTCGATGTCCGTTCCGGCAATGCGCGGATCGAGGGGTTCGCGGCGCAAAGTGCCAATGCCCATCGCCGCGACGAGATGCCGGGGGCGGGCCTTTCGGGCCCCTACCGCCTGTCCTCGCGCCGGATCGTGCCCAATAGCGAGAGCGTGACGCTCGAAGTGCGCGACCGTTTCCGCTCGGAGCTCGTCCTCAGTTCGCGCAAGCTTGTCCGCTTCGTCGATTACGAAGTCGACATTCTTGCCGGAACCATTCAGTTCAAGGAACCGATCCTGAGCCGCGACGACAATCTCAATCCGCGCACGATTGTCGCTGAATACGATGTCGATACAGCAGCGCCGGGGGAATGGACCGGGGGGCTGCGCGGCGAACTGCTGGTGGCAGACAGCAAACTGCGTCTGGGCGCAACGGCAATCAGCGAAGCCGGCCAAAGCCCCGATGCCGGCAGCGCGGCCAGGACGACCCTTGCCGGACTCGATGCGCGGCTCGCCCTTGACGGGACACTCGAGGTTCGGGCCGAGACGGCGCTGAGCAGTGGCACCGGGCCTTCGCAGTTTGCCTATCTTCTTGAAATCGAGCGGCACGATAGCCGTAGCGACGTCCTGGCCTACATTCGTTCGATCGATGGCCAGTTCGGTCTTGGCCAGGCAAGCATTCCGGAGCTCGGCCGACGCAAACTGGGGCTCGATGGACGGCTTGCGCTGGGTTCGAACCTGTCGGTATCGGCAAGCCTTGCCCGCGATGTCACGCTGGGCGAACCTGCGCGCCGTGACCTGATGCAGTTGCGTGGCACGTGGCAGGCGCCGGGTCTTGAATTGCGTCTTGGTCTTGCTCGCTATGCCGACACGCCGGGCCAGGAACAGATCGGCCAGGAGCAAAGCAGCGCGGTGACGCTGATCGAGGCCGGCGCGACCCGGCGCCTGCTCGACAACCGACTCGAGCTGACAGCGACCGGTGCCATTGCGCTCGGGGACGGCGGTTCCTCGTCGTGGCAGCCGCCGCGGTACCGGGCCGGCATGCGCTATGCCGTGACGTCGAGCGTGCGGCTTGTTGCAGACTACGAGATGTCCCGGAGCGATGACAGCGAGACGCGTACCCTTCGCGCAGGGTTCGAGGTTGCGCCCTGGTCAGGGGCCCGGGTGACGTCCGTGCTCGGCCGCGAGCAAGTCACCGAGCAGGGCAAGCGCGTCTTTGCTGCATACGGCCTTGCCCAGTCCGTGCCGGTCGGCAAGCGCCTGACAATTGACGCCTCGATCGATGGTAGCCGGAAGGTGGGCGGTGACGCGCAGGTCACCGTCGCGCGCACCGGTATTGCCGGTACGGCAACTGCAACGTCGCGCGTCGAGGACTTTACCGCCTATACGCTCGGGGCAAACTGGCGATCGGGTCGCTGGAGCGTGTCGAGCCGTGCGGAATTGCGCGAGGGAAGCGCGATGGCGCGCAAGGGCCTGGCCCTGGGTGCGGTCCGTCAACTGGGTGAGGGCAGCATCGTCGGATTCAACATGACGCTGACCGATGCAAGGGAGCGCTCAGCCAGGCAGGCAGAGGACGACAGGAGGACGCATACCCGGTCTGTGAACGCCGCTCTGTCACTTGCTCATCGGCCCGATGCCAGCCGGTTCGCGCTTCTGGCAAAGGCAGAACTGCGCAGCGACATGCTGCGGGGAGAGGAGATCTCGGGCGAATGGAATGGGGCCGGCATTGGCAGCGCCACGGCTGTCACTGCCAATGCCGCCAGCGGAACGGTCGATGCCCGCAGCACGCGATTGCTCGGCGCTGTGTCTGCCAACTTCACGCCGCAAGGGCGAGACGGCGAGGCGCTGGTCCAGCGCCAGGAATTCGTGCTGTTCCTTGCCGCACGCTACGGCTTTGACCGCTATGAAGGCTATGGGCTGCAAGGAACGAGTCTGGTGGCTGGAGCCGATGTGCGGATCGGGCTGGGGGAACGTGTCGAAGTGGGGGCTGTGGGCACGGTGAGGAGAAGCCTGCGAGATGGAACGAGCGCATTTGCGCTCGGGCCGCAGATCGGGATTGCGCCTGCGCGCAATGCGATGGTCGTCATCGGCTACAATGCGACAGGATTCCGCGATCGCGATTTTGCCGAGAACCGC
Source organism: Novosphingobium sp. ERW19 (assembly GCF_012641315.1). Lineage (NCBI taxonomy): Bacteria > Pseudomonadati > Pseudomonadota > Alphaproteobacteria > Sphingomonadales > Sphingomonadaceae > Novosphingobium > Novosphingobium sp. ERW19. Next base: position 77,978 of record NZ_JABAIC010000014.1, on the reverse strand, counting down.
AACACGAGAAAAGGCCTGTTTGCCAGCGTGAAACTCAAGTTCGAAAGTGCAATGCTTGCAGGTCTCGGAGGAGGGCGATGATCCGTCCGGTTGCCGTGCTCTGGACGATCGCTGCCTGCCTTTGCGCACAGGCCGCCCATGCTGGTTGCGATGCGGCCAACCAGTATGTCTTTACCTATGCCTCGCGACCCACCGCGACCTTGTCCTATGGCACCAGCTACACGTACAGCGCGACCAATGGCGCAGGCGCCAGCCAGTCGTTCAGCGTCCAGGTCTCGCAAAACGGCCTCAGCAGTACCCAGGTCAATTCCATTGCCATGCCAGCGATCTCGACGCTGGTGACCGGGAGCGCAACCAGCGATCGCACGCTGGTCTTCGGCGGAACCTTCTCCGGTCGTACAGGCTCGATGACCGGGACGACACGCCTGATCACGATGACCGTCACCTTTGCCCAGCCGGTGCGGGATTTCTCACTCAAGGCCTATGACGTGGACTTTACCTCCAACCAGTTTCGCGACTGGGTGCAGGTCACCGGCAGCGATGGTACGACGAGCTACACGCCTGTTCTGTCGACGCCGTGGAATACGGGCAATCAGACTGGCGAGGCGCGCACCAGCACGAGCTCTTCGCTGGTCGTCGGGCCAGCAACCAGCCCGGTCAGCGTGAGCGCCAGCCAGGCTGCAGGAAGGCAGTCTTCGGACAACAATTCAGAGACCGGGACCCTGACTGCAAGCTTTGCGCAGCCGGTGACGAGCATAACGTTCAAGTACGGCAATTATCCCTACACCTCGGGCGAGAACTCGACCGGACAGCAGGCGATCGGCATAGCAGGCTTCACGTTCTGTCCGATGCCATCGCTCAGCCTTGCCAAGACCTCCGAGCCGGTCGCAGGAAGCCTCGGCGCCTTCAACCTGCCTGGCAACGACGTGGTCTATACCCTGACCCTGACCAATTCCGGAGGCAGTCCGGTCGATCCGGGAACGATCGTGCTGACTGATGCTCTTCCCAGCGGCGTTGCTTTCAGGAACATCGCCTTCGATGGCTCGACGAGCCTGCCGGTGAAAGTGATCGATGCAGGCGGCATGACGGTTTCGGCCGGTGCGATCAGCTACCGCCGCAGCGGTGAGACGGCCTTTACCTATTCGCCGACCAGCGGGTATGACCCGCTTGTCGATGCCATCCGTATCACGCCGGGCGGTGCCCTCGATGCAAACGCAAGCCTGTCCGTACAGTTCAGGGCCCGCGTGGAGTAGCTCGGCGCGGGCAAGGCCTTAAGATTGGGTATCGGTGATTAAGGTGTCGCCAGCGCAGCAAGGTTAACCTGACTATAACCTGGGATAGGCATTTTGCCCGCCAGCCCCTGTACATTCCGTACAAGGTGCCCGGCATGGTCATGCGCACGCTGCTTGAGAGGATTGGCGCCAGATGTCGATGATCGATCCTGTTGAGGACAAGCGCTCTGGTCGCTCGCAGCGCATGCGCCGGCTTGTTCGCCTCACCATGGATTGTCCGCGCCGAAAAGACCTGGCCATTACCTTGCGCAATATTTCGCCCAGGGGCTTCGGGGCTTCGTGCCTGGAATTTGCGATGATGGTCGGCGAGACGGTCCATCTGCAGATCAAAGGCCAGGCAGCGCTCGAGGGCGAGATCCGTTGGGTGGACGGGCACAAGTTCGGAGCCTCCTTCAAGGCCGTTCTGACAGAGCATGAACTGGTTGAGATCGTGGCAAGCAGCGTCGACGCCCGGGCGGAAACGAACTGGGAGGTGAGCAGCCGTCATCGCGTGGTCACTCCTGCTTATGGTACTGGGTCGCTGCGCCGACTTTGAGGCGCGCCATGGCCGCGGCTCCGAAGAGCGCGGCATCAGGCGCAATGCCTTCCCAACTGTCCGAGGAGAGCATTTTACGCAGGAGCGGCGTATTTCCGTGATGGGTCCGGCGCCGATTTATGAGCCTTTAATAAATCTTGTTTAAAGAAAGTTCGCGTTCGACATTGGCAACACAAGTGGAGGGTGCCAAAGATGTTGGCCATCAACGTCTTTTCATCGAGATTTGCGCACGTGGTGCTCGAAGGGGTGAATTGTCTTTTGCAGTTGCGTGGTATTTACTCCATGGTGCAGGGGAAGTTGCGTCCTATATTTCTTGCGACTGAGCGGTCTTCCACTGTGCATGAGAGCGTGTCCGGTGGTGGCTCGGCCGACGCCGAAGCCTCGCTGCTTTCGGACGTGGCACGGGTTTTCATCCGCGAGGCCGAAAGCCATCTCATGGCGTGCCACCGCCAAGAGATCACGGCTCCGCAATGCGCCGCGCGCCTCGAGAAAACGCTGCAGGACATCGTCAATTTTGCCAGGCGGCTTGAGAAGAGCCGGTCCCACAAGGATTGCGACCGCGCCGGGCTGGACCGACTCATGGGCGATATCGAATCTGCCAGACAATCGGTCCTGCGGCTGCTGCGGTGGATCGAGAACGATGGACTGAGCGATCGGGTCCTGCCGCCGTGTGGCGGGAGAGGGAGCCATGCCCATTTCGCCACGCGCGAGGCTGACGGCAGCTTGCGATGGATCGGCCTGCTCAACTGGAGCTTCGATGGTATTGCAGTCGAAGGCTTCGCTCACGCCGAAAGCCGGCCAGTGCGGCTCGCGGCAACCGACATCGTCGACTGGCAGCACAGGGTCATTGGCGCGCAGGGCGGCGACCACTGACGCATATGGCTTGTGGCGCAGGTGTGAGGCCGTGTCTGGACCTTGGTGGGCGCGCTCACGGTCTGCGGGACCTGCGGGACACGGCGTTTTGAAGTGCTCTGCAAGTGCAGGGATGCGCTGCCGTACTGCAAATCCAGCGGGGGTGCCCCGGCAGGTAGCCCCTCAAGTGCGGTTGAAGTAGACGAGTCGTGCGCCAAATGTGACGGATGTCATTGCGCGCGCAATTCAAACCGACCATAGCCGCCGCTGTGCCAGTTCTTGACCGTTTCACAAAGTTTTTGCGTCCCCGGCAGGGGAACTCGCGCATCCCAAGTTTAGGCGCTCGCATTCCTGAAGGCCAGCGCGTCTACGCCATTGGCGATGTGCACGGCTGTGCCGATCTCCTGGCGCGTCTTCTGGTGCGCATCGAGGCCGATGACGACGCTCGCGAACCGGCTGAAACGACCGTTGTGTTCCTGGGCGATCTTGTCGATCGCGGCCCGGACAGTGCACGCGTGCTCGACATGGTTGCTTATCTGCAGACCCGTCGGAACGTCCGGCTGATCGCCGGCAATCACGAAGAGATGTTCCTGGCAAGTTTCGGGTCCGACCGGGTCCTGCGCCAGTTCCTCCAGCATGGAGGCCGCGAGACGATCCTGAGCTACATGGAAGATGCCGAAGCCTATGCCCGGCTGACCATCGAGGAACTGCGCGAGCAATTGCCGGGACTTGTGCCCGAGCGTCACCTGCAGCTGCTCCGGTCGATGGACAATGTCCTGACCATTGGCGACTATGTCTTCGTGCATGCCGGCATAAGGCCGGGGGTGCCGCTGGCCGAACAGTCGGAACGGGACCTGCGGTGGATCCGCAAGGATTTCCTCGACGCAGACTTCGATCCGGGTTTTGTAGTCGTTCACGGTCATACGGTAGCCCCGGACGTCATGTCCGGGCCGCGTCGCATCGGTATCGATACCGGCGCTTACCTGCACGGTCGTCTGACGGCCATCGCGCTGGAGGGGACGGCGAGGTGGTTTCTCCACGAAGAGAAGGCGAGCGCTGACCCTGTGTCAGTCGTCGGTGCGTGACAGGCTGAGGACCGTAGCGGTAACCGGCACCGGGACCACGATGGTCCCGCCACCGCTGTGCCGGGTTATGGCAAGCGTCCCGCCCAGGCGGAAAGTTGCAGAACATATCCTGGTCATGCACCCGCTGATGCGCAGGATGAATTGCCCCGAGCCATTGTGCCCTGCGCGGACGTCTGTGTTCAGTGATTGCAGAATGGCCGAAAGCGTCCCTGTCTCCACGCGCAGGACGCCGGGCAGGACGACAAGGAATTCGATGTCGAGAGGCTGGCGGCCATTGTTGCCGCGATCGTAGCGAACGACATATTCGGCCGGAGCAGAGCTCGAACCTGACGGGGCGATGACTGCCTCGTCGATGACAGCACCAGCTGGCGTCACAGTCCGCCTGCCGCTGGACTGCAGGACCATGCTGCCAAAGCGCAAGGGCGCGACTTCGACAATGGTCAGCTCGCCAACGATCGGGAAACCGGCGGCCGAGGCGGAGGGCGCGCAAGCCAGGGCCAGGGCCCCGGCAAGCAACCTCAAGGTGTTGGGACACGCACGCACTGCACTCATGGTGCCAAGGCAGGAAGCGATGCCTGCACCTGGCCGGGCTATCAGGCGAGGTCTCTGGGGCAATGCAGGTTCAGCAAGCAAGGGAATTTGCCTCCGATTCTGCCTCACCAGTGACCGTCGGAAGTGGCAGGCAGGCGACCTGCAACCACGACAGGCTCAATAACCATGGTTAAGCGACGGTTTTCATTCGTTAATCTTTAAGAGCTGCTACACTTGCCTGCCCGGTGCCGGGTAGATGTCTTCCTTGCGGATTCTAGCTTGATTGCGGCAGATCGCAAGCAAGCCCGTGGTGTCATATAGTTAAAAGTCCTTAGGATCCTAACCTACCCACTCTCCGTGCCCGGCGTTAACCTTCAACCTGCACATTCCCTTAGGTCGGACCGCAAGTTGCGGACCACTTCGTGAGGGGGATCCAATGAGCCTTTTGATGCCAGTGAACGCAATTCCAAGCATGCCTGCCGATCGTGCGCTGCTCATGGACATGTTCGCCCAGCCACTGTCCCGGGACCCCGAGGCGGAGTGTCACGCTCAATCATCGGAGCGCATGTATATTCATGTCGTTGCCAGCAACCAGCTGGAGCGCGCGGCCAAGGCCCATCTGATCTTTTCGCTCGGTCACCATGCCGAGGTCTACGAGGATGCCGACGAACTCGTGGCCATGATGCCCGAACAGGGCCTGGTTCTGCTGAGCGAAGATGGGACCGGGCTCGCCTGCCGACTGATGGAGAAGATGAACAGCCAGGGGATCTGGCTTCCGGTCATCGCATTTGCTGCCAAGCTGGGCTGCGATGACATCGTTGCAGGGATCAAGGCCGGGGTGGTTGACTATCTTGTAGGCGATGTATCCCGTGCCGAAATGCTGAAGAAGTTGCGCAAAGGCTATTTGGAAGGCCAGGCTTGTCTTGCGGTCCGCGTGCGCCAGGCACTCGCGCGCCAGGCGGTTAAGTCCCTGTCGCGGCGCGAGGCCGAAGTGCTGCGACTTGTCACGATGGGGCTGTCGAACAAGGAGATCGCACGCGAGCTCGATATCAGCCCACGCACGGTAGAGATCCACCGCATGAAAATGATGGCCAAGCTGGGTGCCAGGACGTCCGCGCAAGCTATCCGGGTGGAGATCGAGGCCGCAGGCCTGGCCTGATGACGTCCGGGGACAGGGGCATCTGTCTCCCATGCAGGAAGCATTAGGGCCGAACCGGCAATCGCCGAACTGGTAATCGCAGGCCAGAGACAGCGTCCTTGCGGTCCAGGCCACCGCGGTTTGAGCGACGGCAATTGCGCGCGCAGGCGATTAACGCTCCACATTCGACGTTTCTCCTGCGGTCTGCGAAATCCATTTGTGGTACCGTTATCTTATCGGGAATGGTCCATGCGACGGTACCGAAGCCTTGGCAGTTCCCGGTAAGCTTGGGAGAGGGCAGCTTGAAACAGGATATTCTGGAAGAAGCGCGCAGAGCTTTGGAGGTCCTCAACCAGTACTTCGACGACAGCTCGGAAAGTTCGTCATCAGCTCTACGGGGCGATCCGGTTTCATTGAGCATCAGGCAAATGCGCGAGCTTGCCCGAAGCCATCTGAGAAGCGGCCTTCTGAGAAAGGAGGTCCTGGGAGCGGAGCTGTCGAGCGAATATTGCTGGATGATCCTGATGGCGCTTTACCTGTCGCGTTGCGATGCTTCGCGCATGTGCGTCACAGATATCGTCTATTCGACAGGCATTCCCGCTGCCACTGTCATCCGATGGCTGACGCTGCTCTCCTCGCGCGGGCTTGTCGCCCGCTCGCCCGATCGCAATGATGCGCGCAGGACCTGGATTGTTCTGGGTGATACTGCGGTCACGCTGATCGAGAAGTGCCTGACCATGGAGGCTTCGGAAAATCTGCAGGGAAAAGCGGCAAAGAGCTGATTGGTCTTTGCTTGCAGCTCGTTTCGTCGCATTGACGACCGCTTAACCAAACTTATTACAGCAGCGGCAATCAGCCATGCGGCAAATATTTGCCGATGTCCTGGCGCGCCTGCAAATCCCTTGTTCCAGCCCTGCTTTTTGGGGCCAGCTTGTGCGTTTCTGCGGGCAGCCTGGCTGCGCAGGACCTTGTCCCCTCGCGCGCCACAGCCGGCAAGCAGGTGCCATCTTCCGATTTCGGTCCGTTCAGGGTGGTATCGACCACGCGGGTTGTGCTTGCCGGACTTACGGATTCACGCTCGCCTGCTGCATTTCAAGAGCTGCTGCGGCAACATCCGCAGATCCGTATTCTCGAGTTGCGCGATTGCCCGGGAACTGTCGATGACAGTGCCAATCTTCGCCTTGGCCGGATCATCAGGCGCAATGGCATTCGCACGACTGTCCCTGCCAACGGCTCGGTTCGATCGGGTGCAATCGAGCTGTTTCTGGCAGGCGCCGAACGCAGCGCCCCTGACAGCGCCCGCTTTGTCATTCATGCCTGGCAGAGCGAGGGCGGGGCGGTTCGGGACTTTCGGGCGTTTTCGTCCTCGATGTCCGACACCTATACGAGGTACTACCGGGACATGGGCATGACCGAGCAGGCTGCACAGAGCTTCTATCGGCAGACGATGGCGGTGCCATCAGGCCGCGGGCTCAGTCTCAAGGCAAGCGAACTGGCGCGTTTTGTGCCGATCAGGGCAACCCTTGCTGCGGGTACCTGACGCAGCGGCTCGGATCGAGTGCAAACGTGCCAGAGGCCCGGCGGCATGAAGACGGCTTGCTGTGCGGAATGCCCGGTGCCGAACGCCCTGCCGTCGCCTCAGGGGGACGTGTGCACGATCAGGTGAGACTGGGCGATCAGAGTTGGGTCCGCACGATCAACCAGATCCCGTACCAGAGCACCATGGAGGTGCCGAGTGGCAGGGCCAGACGAGCCCATCCCGGAAATGTGTTCGACCGGCTTTCGGCCACGGTGCCTGGGACACTGTGCCACAACGTGTGAGCCGTCTGCTGCATCCTGCGTCTCCTGTCCTGCTCCCATCGGCTGGCGCCGACCCGTCAATGCGCGAAGCGGACTTTTGTTGTTTGACCCTAACGCCCAAACTTTAAGAATTGGTCTGCCCTGTGCGAGACAAATTCGTATCAGGGCGTGACAGCATTCCTTGAAGTGCAGGTGTTGAAGAGGACGATAGTGCGCGATGGCCTGTTCGCCAATACGCACAAGTCCGAGTAATGCGCCCATCGCATTCTTCCGGAACCGGGGGCGCCAGACGCGCTTGCCGGCCTGCGCCTTGGGGTTGCCGCTGCTTGTGCGGCTCACCCCTGCATGCTCGATGATGTCGCGTGTGGCTTCAGCACAATAGTGGGCACAATCCGTTCAATTGCCGGGCGCATCTGAAAGCTTGCCCGCAGGCGCCTTGCCCTCCCGGCACCGGGTCCATGTCGTGCGGCCCATGTCGTGCGCCTGCGGCAATGGTCCCGATCACCTAGATGGCGTTAATCTTTTCGGCAATGTCTGGCTTTGTAACCCCCTGTACAGGCGTCAAGTTTGTTCGTGTCAGCAAATCCGGGGGCTTAATGGCGGCAGCCGATCACACCCGTGTTTGCCGGGAAGGGCCAGCAATCATTTTCGTGGGCCTTTGCAGTCTATCAGACCCGCACCAAGACATCAGGCAAAAGGGTCCGGGACATGATCAGGCAAAAAGTGCGCAAGGGTGGCACATTCGTCATCTGTGCCCTTCTGGCTCTTTCAACATTTGCAGCGTTCGGCATGTCACAGATTCGCCTGGGCGGCCCCTTGCACGAACGGCAGAAACTGACCGCCGAGTACCTCGCAGATATCCTGCCTCCGCCCCAGTATGTGATCGAACCCATGCTGGAAGTCACCAGGATCGTCCAGGATCCGGCATCGCTTGACTTGCGTCGCCACCGGCTTGCCGAGCTTGAAAGAGTCTATCATGACCGCTCGCGATACTGGGCGGCCAGCGAGCTTGATGGCGAACTCAAGCAGCGTCATGAGAAAGACGCGGTCATGCAGGCGGACCGCTTCTGGCAGCTTGTCGACACGCAACTGCTGCCTGCGGTCGAGCGGGGCGACATGGAAGCTGCGGCAAGGGCCTATCGCCAGGCAGACGCCATTTTTGACGCACACCGCACTGCAATCCAGGCCTTGTCCGAGGAAAGCGTTCGCCGCAGTGCCCTTGCTGAAGAGGAGGCACAGGGAACGGTGAATACTGTCCTTGGCCTGCTTGGCTTGGTTGCCCTCACCGCAATGGCCCTGGTCGGCTTGGGCCTGCGCAGGTTGATGTCGAGCGCTCTCGACCCGATGCTCACGGCGGCGCGGACGATGCGCGCCATGGCTGAAGGCGATCTGGAAGCGGGACGCTGCCAGAATCACCGCGACGACGAGGTTGGTGACATGACCCGCGCTATCGAGAGTTTCCGAATTGCAGCCCAGCACCAGAGAACGGTGGAGGCAGAAGTGCGCAAGGTCGTTGCGAGCGTTTCCTGTGGTCTCGATGCGCTGGCGCGAGGAGACTTCGACCATCGGCTTGGGGAAGCCTTTGCCGCCGAGTTCGAAAGCTTGCGCAAGACATTCAACGAAAGCCTTGAAACTTTGGGGAAAGTTGTCGGGGATGTGTCCGGCTCGGCAGGCCGGGTCGCGATCGCGGCGGAGCAGATCGGTGCGGCATCGAGCGACCTGGCGCGAAGAAATGTGGCGCAGGCCGGCAGCGTCGAGAGCAACCTCGAAGCGCTCGGACAGGTCCTTGCGATGCTGGAGACAAACGAGGGCCTGGCTGGCGCGATCAGGCTGAATATATCGCGGGCGCACGAAGATGCGGTGCAGGGCGGCAGTATCGTTGCCGAGGCCGTCGATGCTGTTCATGCCCTGGAAAAGTCATCGAGCGAGATCGAGAACATCGTGAGCCTGATTGACGGCATTGCCTTCCAGACCAATCTCCTCGCGCTCAATGCCGGCGTCGAAGCAGCCCGCGCCGGCGAGGCGGGCAGGGGCTTTGCTGTCGTTGCCAGCGAGGTAAGGGCCCTTGCGCAACGCGCAAGCGATGCTGCTGCCGACATCAGGAGCGTGATTGCCGCTTCAGGCGAAGAGGTACGCTCGTGCGTGCTCCTTGTCGGCCAGACCGGCGCGGCGCTCGGGCGGATCGTCGAAGGCATGGGCATGGTGGCTGAGAATGTCATCACGATCGTTGCCAGCATGGGGGAGCAGACGCATTCGCTTGGCAGTGTCAAACGCGCATCTCAGGCGATTGCCGAAGTGACGCAGCATAATGCCGCAATGGCCGAGCAATCAGACGCGGCGGCCAGGGCCCTTATCAGGGAGGCGCAGGACCTTGACGGGCTTGTCCGTCGTCTGCGCTGTCACCCCGCGGCCGACAAGGGGTCTGAAACGCTCCTGCAAGCTGCGTGACAGCGCCAGAACCATCGCGACGTCCCGCACGGCACGCTCGAGCGGCCTTGCTTGCGCGGCGAGGGGGCTGGCCTGTGCCGGGTGAACACGCCGCTGCAGCTTGCCGAGGGAGCGCTGCTTCAGCCACCGGTCGGTTCAGGCTGGCCGAATCGCGCGCATGGGAGAAGCTGCCGGGCAAGATCGATGAGACGAACGCGTAGAGCGCTTCGGCCTCCTCCTCCTTGCCCTCGATCGAAAGGCGCAAGGCGCGATCCTCGATCTGCCTGAGTGTCATGCGCTGCACGCAAGCAGGCTGGTCGGGGAGGGCTGCAAGCGCAAGTTTGAGGAGCTCGGTATCGAATTGTCCGGTATCGCGTTTCGAGTGACGGCCCACAACGTGGCTCCTTCCAGAATGTGTCATGGCAGACCGCGAGAACAACAGGAACAAGGCGACATATCTGAGTTTACTGGTGAGGCCACCCGGTGCCCAGCCGGGCAGGCACCCATCCGCTTGCCTTGAGGCCTTCGGTCAGGAAGCAAGGCTTTTGAAGCCCGCAAACAAGGCCGCGCCCATTGATAAGGTTCGCCAGTCCCAGTCCCCCAAGTCCCAGTCCCCCAGTCCCTGTGCCTGTGGTACGCCGCGAGACGACGTTGCCCGCAGCCCGGGGCCAGCCGGGCGAGCCTTGCGGAGAGCTGAAACCAGCGACCCGCCTCGGGTGAGGGCCAAGTGCCATTCCCACCCCCACCCCTGACAAGCCGCTTGCCCGGCATGCCAAGGATCACTGGCCGCCTGCTCGACCTGTTTCGGTCCGGTGATCGGGTCGTTGCGTCCTGCAACAACAAGACTGCCATGCCTGGCAGATCGGGCTAGACAGGTCGGGAAGGGCGCCGGGCTCCTGTATCAGCAGAACAGGGTCTGATTGGCCTCGAGGACGCGGGTCTGATGGACCATCAGCATGGCGTAGGTCCGCTCCGCGGCCGTATGAATGATGGCTGGTTGCAGATCGATCTGGATTGCTCCCTGTTTTGCCGAACGCGCCTCGCAATAGAGACCTTTGAGGCCTTCTGCCGCCAGGAAGACAGCCTGTTCGTAATAGGCAAGGTGGCTCCTCAGCAGGGAAATGGCAATCGTTGCCCGCGTGTGGTCAATCTGCAATTGCTCGAACAATTGCAGCCGCAGCCTTTCGTCAAGATGAGCGCCTTGCCGCAGCACCTTATGGAGCTTTGTCCGCAAGACGCCCAGTCTGTCGGCCATGTGCGCCACAGGAATGACCTGGCGGCTCAGTTCGCAGTTGATCAGGCGCTTGTAGCCTGTCTGCTCGGTGTCAGCGGCGCCTCGTCCAGTGCGGTGCCCATCGCTCCCGCCGGCAAATCCCCGGTTGAAAACGGTGACTGGCGTGATGGCCCCATCCAGCATAGCAGCGTTCCCCTTTGCCTGCATGGCACCACAGGCAGTCTTGCCCGGTCAACTTTATAATCTGCGCCGTTCGCGTGAAGGTCTGGCAGAAGGTCTCGAACCCAGTCGTGCTCGACGCGTTCTGTCACCGCCCGTGGTTCCTGCGCGCGCACTCAGGCCGGACGTTGCAACGGCAAATCCGCTGGATGGCCCTGGCATTGTCGAAGACGTCGGCGGTTTCGAGGGCAGTCATCCATGCCAAGGCCAGTGGCGCGGCTCGGTCAAGCGTTGCAGGTTCGCCAAATGGGCCGGTTCGCCATGTCGGCAGGTCGTCAGGAGTGGGGAAAGCGGCAAAGCCCGGCAGGCACGACGTGGCGAACAGGCAGGCTTCAGGGCGCATCGGGTCATGCGCTCCACAAAGAACAGCTGGGGCGTGCGCGGTGAGCCTGCTCAGGGCACGGCGCCGCCCATGCATCTGCAACCGGTAGCGGGACGTCGCCGACATTCGGCGGCATTGCCGTATCTCTGGGCGGCCATGCGTGCGGCCATGAAAGCAGGGGTGGAGGTGTCAGTCCAGATTGGGCCGCAGCCAGCGTTCCATGGCGGGCACGTCCCAGCCCCGGCGGCCGGCGTAGTCTTCGAGCTGGTCGCGGCCGATGGTGGCGACGCCGAAGTACTGGCTTTCGGGGTGGGAGAAATAAAAGCCCGAGACTGCCGAGGTCGGCAGCATCGCCTGCGATTCGGTGAGCGTGATGCCCGCAGTGTTGGTGGCATCGAGCAGGTCGAACAGGATCGGCTTGAGCGTGTGGTCCGGACAGGCAGGGTATCCCGGCGCCGGGCGAATGCCGCGGTACTGCTCGCGGATCAGCGCCTCGTTGGTCAGTTGCTCGCCAGGGGCATAGGCCCAGAGGGTGGTGCGGACGTACTGGTGCAGGCGTTCGGCAAAGGCTTCGGCGAAGCGATCGGCCAGGGCCTTCAGGAGAATGTCGGAATAGTCGTCGTTATCCGCCTTGAAGCGGGCGAGGTGTTCGTCGATGCCGTGGATGCCGACGGCAAAACCCCCGATCCAGTCACCAGCCGGATCGATGAAATCAGCGAGGCAGAAGTTGGCGCGGCCACGGCTCTTGATGAACTGCTGGCGCAGGAACGGCAAGCGCACCGAAAGCTCGTCGTCATTGGGGTGCAGGATGACGTCGTCACCCCCCCCTATTCCCATATCACGGGCGCAGGGCCAGAACTGGGCGACGCCCTTGGCCGTCAGCCACTTCTCGGCGATGATCCTGTCGAGCATCGCGCGGGCATCGGCGTAGAGATTGCGCGCAGATTCGCCCACCACTTCGTCATCGAGGATGGCCGGATAGGTGCCGGCGAGTTCCCACGAGCGGAAGAAAGGCGTCCAGTCGAAGCATTCGACCAGATCGGTAAGGTCCCAGTCCTCGAAGACGTGACGGCCGGGCTGTTCGGGTGGCGGGGCCTTTTCCGAAAAGTCGGGCGCATAGGCGTTGAGGCGCGCGTCTTCGAGGCTGAGCAGCTTCGATGCGCCCTTGCCTGCACGAGCATCGCGCACATGCTGGTAGTCGGCGGCGGTGGCCTTGATGAAGCCTTGGGCCTGCGTATCGGACAGGAGCTGCGAGGCGACGCCCACGGCGCGAGACGCGTCGAGCACATGGACGACCGGGCCATCGTAGGCCGGATCGATGCGCAACGCGGTGTGGACCTTGCTGGTCGTCGCGCCGCCGATCAGCAGCGGGATGGTCATTCCGGCACGCTGCATTTCCTCGGCCACGGTGACCATCTCGTCGAGCGATGGCGTGATCAGGCCGGACAGCCCGATCATGTCGACCTGTTCCTTCTGTGCCACGTCGAGGATCGTCGCCCACGGCACCATTACGCCAAGGTCGATCACTTCATAGCCGTTGCACTGCAGGACCACGCCGACGATGTTCTTGCCGATATCGTGAACGTCACCCTTGACGGTGGCCATGATGATCCGGCCTTTCGCCTTGGCACCCTCTTCCTTCTCCGCCTCGATGAACGGGATCAGGTGGGCCACGGCCTTCTTCATCACGCGGGCGCTTTTCACCACCTGCGGGAGGAACATCTTGCCCGAACCGAACAGGTCACCGACCGTGTTCATGCCTTCCATCAGCGGGCCTTCGATCACTTCGATCGGCCTGCCACCACGTGCGGCAATGGCAGCGCGGGCTTCCTCGGTGTCGTCGACAACGAAAGCGTCGATGCCCTTGACCAACGCGTGTTCAAGGCGGCGGACGACGTCCCAGCCGCGCCATTCCTCAGCTTCCTTCTCGGCGACCTTGTCCTTGCCCTTGTAGCTTTCAGCCAGTTCGATCAGGCGCTCGGTCGCGGTCTTGCCGTCATCGGCGGCAGGCTTGCGATTGAGGACGACGTCCTCGCATGCCTCGCGCAGCACCGGGTCGATCTGGTCGTAGATGTCGAGCTGGCCGGCATTGACGATGGCCATGTCCATGCCTGCCGGAATGGCGTGGTAGAGGAACACCGAGTGCATGGCACGGCGTACGATCTCGTTGCCGCGGAAGCTGAACGAGAGGTTGGACAAGCCGCCCGAAATGTGGACGTGCGGGCAGCGCGCCTTGATCTCGCGCGTGGCCTCGATGAAATCGAGCCCGTAGTTGTCATGCTCCTCGATGCCGGTAGCGACGGCAAAGACGTTGGGATCGAAGATGATGTCTTCGGGCGGGAAGCCGATGCCGGTCAGAGCCAAGTAAGCGCGTTCGCAGATCTCGACCTTGCGGTCCTTCGTGTCGGCCTGCCCCTTCTCATCGAAGGCCATGACGACGACGGCGGCGCCATAATCCATGCACAGGCGGGCGTGGTGGAGGAAGGCGTCCTCGCCCTCCTTCATGCTGATCGAATTGACGATCGGCTTGCCCGAAACGCACTTGAGACCGGCTTCGATCACTTCCCACTTCGAGCTGTCGATCATCACCGGCACGCGGGCGATGTCGGGCTCTGCAGCGATCAGCTTGAGGAACGTGGTCATCGCCTCGAGCGCGTCGAGCAGGCCCTCGTCCATGTTGACGTCGATGACCTGCGCGCCGTTCTCGACCTGCTGGCGCGCGACCTCGACGGCCTTGGCGTAGTCGCCCGCAAGGATCAGCTTCTTGAACGCGGCCGAGCCGGTAACATTGGTGCGCTCGCCGACGTTGACGAAACGCGAGCCGGTAAATGTATCGGTCATGGAAATCAGGCAGCCATTACAAAAGGTTCAAGCCCGGCAAGGCGGGTAACGGTGGCAGGCACGGCCATCTTGCGCGGCGGCAGGGCCTGCACCGCCTGCGCCATCGCAGCGATATGCGCGGGCGTCGAGCCGCAGCAGCCGCCGAGCACGTTGACCTGGCCTTGGGTTGCCCATTCCTTGACGAGGCCGGCGGTGGTCTGCGGCATCTCGTCATATTCGCCGAGCTCGTTCGGCAGGCCGGCGTTGGGATAGACCATGATCAGCGTGTCGGCGATGTCCGACAGCGCCTTGACATGCGGGCGCAACTGGGTGGCGCCGAACGAGCAGTTGAGGCCGATAGTCAGCGGCTTGGCATGGCGGATCGCGTACCAGAATGCCTCGACCGTGTGGCCCGACAAGTTGCGGCCCGAAAGGTCGGTCAGCGTCATCGACATCATGATCGGGATTTCGCGACCGAGCTCCTTTTCGACCTGGCGCACCGACATGACGCCGGCCTTGGCGTTCAGGGTATCAAACACCGTCTCGATCAGGATGAAGTCCGCGCCGCCTTCGACAAGGGCATGGACCTGCTCGGCATAGACATCGACGAGGTGGTCCCAATCGATCTCGCGGAAGCCGGGATCGTTGACGTCAGGGCTTAGCGAGAGGGTCTTGTTGGTCGGCCCGATGGCACCGGCGACAAAGCGTGGGCGCTTGATACCCTTTTCGGCATCCTTGGCGGTGAACTCATCGGCCACGCGGCGGGCGAGCCTTGCCGATTCCACGTTGATCTCGCGCACCAGATGTTCGGCGGCATAGTCGGCCTGGCTGATGCGGTTGGCGCTGAAGGTGTTGGTCTCGGCAATGTCGGCCCCGGCCTCGAAATAGGCGCGGTGGATCGATTCGGGCACTTGCGGAGCGGTCAGCGCGAGGATGTCGTTGTTGCCCTTCTGGTCCTTGGCCAGGCCCAGCGTCCCGGCGTAGTCCGCCTCGGACAGCTTGAAGTTCTGGATCTCGGTGCCGAATGCGCCATCGGTGATGAGGATGCGCTGGCTCGCCTGCTCGAGGAAGGCGGTGCGGGCAGTGGATGGTACGAGCGTCACGCAGCTTTCTCCAGCGCCGGGGCCTTGGGGCGAAGGCCAAGCAGGTGGCAGATCGCGTAGGACAATTCGGCGCGATTGAGGGTGTAGAAGTGGAAATCGCGCACGCCGCCGGCATAGAGGCGGCGGCAGAATTCGGCAGCGATGGTCGCGGCGACGAGCTGGCGCGAGGCGGGGTGGGTGTCCAGCCCTTCGAACAGTCCGTCCATCCAGGCCGGGATCGCGGCACCACAGGCCGCGGCAAACTTGCGCGTCTGGGCAACGTTGGAAACGGGCAGGATGCCGGGCAGGACCGGTGCGTCGATGCCCGCTGCTGCCAGCTTGTCGCGGAAGCGGAAGAAGGTTTCGGGTTCGAAGAAGAACTGGCTGATCGCGCGGGTCGCACCGGCATCAAGCTTGCGCTTGAGGTTGTCGATGTCGGCCTGGCTGCTCGGCGAATCCGGGTGCGATTCCGGATAGGCGGCGACCGAGATCTCGAATGGCGCGATCTGCTTCAGGCCCGCGACCAGCTCGGCAGCGTTGGCATAGCCGTCCGGGTGCGGCGTGAACGGCACGCCGGGGGCACCCATGTCGCCACGCAGGGCCACGATGTGCCGGACGCCCGCTTCCCAGTAGCTTTCGGCCACTTCGCGGATCTCGGCCTTGCTGGCATCAACGCAGGTCAGGTGCGCGGCGGCGGGAAGGCGAGCCTCCTTGATGATGCGGGCGACAGTGCCGTGGGTGCGATCGCGGGTAGAGCCGCCGGCGCCGTAGGTGACCGATACGAACTTAGGCTGGAGCGGCCCCAATGTTTCGACCACATCCCACAGCTGCGCCATAAGCGCGTCGGTCTTCGGCGGGAAGAACTCGAACGACACGGCGATGTCGCCCGGCAGCCCGGCGAAAAGCGGGGTGTCGAGCGCGGTGCGGGCTTCGCGTAACTGATCGTAACTGGCGTTCATGGGGCTTTCCGGCTTTGCCGTGGTTCGAGTTGCGCGACGTTGTCTTCGCCCACGCCGGCTTCACGCCGCGTGCCGGTCCACAGCTTGACGACGAGTTCATGACCCGCGAGTGCGCGGGTTTCGTGGGGCACGAAACCGGCATCGCGCAGCATCGCCTCGATCTGGGCATCGGAGAAGCCGAGGCGGGCGTGGGCGTGGGTCTGGCGCAGGTCTTCGCGATCGTGCGCGGCAAAATCGACGATGGCGATGCGGCCGCCCGGCGCGGTGACTCGGGCAGCGCCAGCCAGCACCGCTTCAGGTGCCTGGGCATAGTGCAGGACCTGGTGGAACAGCACCGTGTCGAAGCTGCGCGCGGCGAACGGGATTTGCGCAAAATCGCCTTGCACCAGCTCGATGCTGTCGGCGCGCAAGTGCTGGAGCCGGGCGCGGGCAATGCGCAGCATGTCGGGGCTCTTGTCGAAGGCGACGACGTGGCTGGCATGCGGCGCCAGCAGTTCGGCGATGCGGCCCGTACCAGTGCCGACATCGAGCATGCGGCCCAATCTGGCTTGGGATGGCCCTGCGCTGCCCGCAAGATCGAGCAGCATCTCGGTCAGTGCAGCTTCTACCGGGCCGTCTTCGATATGGAGCGAGCGCAACTCGTCCCACTCTTCGGCATGGCGTGAGAACCAGTCGAGCGCGTGGGATTCGCGCGAGGCGCGGATCGCGTCGAGATGCTGGCGGTCTTCGGCGCAGCGACGGCCAAAGGCGGTGTCTTCCTGTTCCGCCACCGCGAGCAGCCTTGCAATCGCGGCGGCAAGCGGGCTGCCCGAGCTTTCGGAGATCGAACTGCGCAGGAACACCCACGCGCCCTCCTTGCGGCGCTCTGCCAGGCCCGAATCGCACAGGATCCTGATATGGCGGGAGACGCGCGGCTGGCTTTGCCCCAGGACTTGCGCGACTTCGCCCACCGCCAGTTCCATGCTGGCGAGGAGCCGCAGGATGCGCAAGCGTGTCGGGTCGTCGAGCGCGCGAATGGCGTTTTCGAAGTTCATGCGGAGCGCCATATAAAGAAACCTTTATGCCTGTCAATCGATATAAGACTTTCGTTATGTCAACTTTTATGGTTTTCCAGGGCCTGCCTATTTTGCGCAAAGGATGCATTTGCCTTAGCCTCTGGCCACTTATAGAACAGCCTCGTTCGGCTCCGCGCCGGGCGGTGTCCCGTCCGCGCACAGCCCAGAAACAGCCCAGAGAGGGAATTCGATGAAGAAGTACGCAAGCCTCGCGATCGTCGCCTCAGCAGCCCTTGCCCTTTCGGCTTGCGGCAAGTCCGACGATGCGTCCGAAGCGGCTGCCGAAGACACGGTGGAAATGCCCGCGGACGAACTGCCGGCGATGGAGCCTTCGGCAGCAGCCGCTCCGATGGCACCCGTGGTTGATGCTTCCGCAGCAGCGGATGCCGAAGCCAACGCCGTGCGCGACACTGCCAACAATGCCGCAGCGGTGGCAGCCGCGGCACAGGCCGCAGCTGACGAAGGCGAAGATCCGCAGACCCCGGCGCAGTAAGGACAGAAGCGGGCGGCGCGCTCACGCGGCGCCCGCAACTCTTGCCATGGCAACGCTCCGCAATTCATTCCGGACACTCGGTGTCGCCGCCCTGCTCGGCCTGGCCAGCGCGTGCGGCTCAAGCGAGGACGAGACGCCCGGCGGCGTCTCACGCGATGACGCCAAGGCACTGGATGCAGCGGCAGAGATGCTCGATGCACGTCCCCAGCCTGCCCTGCCGGAAGCCACCGTTCCCGCTCAGGATGCGCCCACGCCGTCCGCCAGCTGATCACGCAGGCGCGCGACAAGCCACAGCCTAATCGCGCCGGCAAGGCCCGGCGGCACGTCTACTCTGATTCGTTCGGCATCGACCCGCGCGACCAGCGCATTGATCGGCGTGCCCTCGGCGGCAGCGGCAACGCGCAGCATGTCCCAGAACATCGGCTCGAGGCTGATCGACGTCTTGTGTCCGGCAATCTCGACCGAGCGCTTTACAGGCGGGTGGTATGGGTTGGTCATGCCGGCAGGGATACGAGTTATTGGGAGTGGCCCGCAACCGGCATCGCGCCTGCCCCTTGCATTATGCCAACCGGCTACGAAGCACTGAGCGAAAAGGAGAGGGAGACCCTGCGCCTCCTGCTGGGCGTGCACGACGCAAGGTCGATCTGCAGGCACCTCGGCTTGTCGGTGCACACGATCCACGAACGCCTGCGCGAGGCGCGGCGCAAGACGGGCACAGCCAGCAGCTGCGAGGCGGCGCGCCTGCTGCACGAGATTGAAGGCGCACACCCCACGCGGTAAGACTGCCATGGTATGGGAAAAATGCCATGAAATCAGTGCGAGAAATGCTGGGTGCTCGGCAGAAGGCATGCCGCGGAAAGCCATCCGGTCGCCGCAAATGACGGTGCCGGCAAGCCCAACGCCGACGAGGAGGCCGAAGCGCTGCTCGCTCTCCTTGATGCCGAGGGCGATGATGAAGGCCATGGCGCGGAAACCCGAGAGTGCGATCCGCAATCGCGAGAAATTGCGGGAAACCGACACTCTTCTCCGAGCGCTGCGCCCGAGTATGCGGATAGCATCCCGCCAAAGCCGCAGAAAACCGTCATGCACCTGTGCGTGGGGTGTGTCCCCTGAATTACCGGCTCGATGCGTAGCATCGTGGCCCCTTGCCGAACCCGATGACGCATGGTCCTTGCCTGGCGAGGTCTGCTTAGCTATATAGTTAGCCAAGGAGATGCCCATGGCCCAGTTCTCGGTTCACGATGCCAAGACCAACCTGTCGCGCCTGATCGCCGACGCGCTTGCGGGCGGTGAAGTGGTGATCGCGCGCGGCAGCGTGCCGGTGGTGCGCCTGGTGCCGGTTGCCCCGCGCGGGCGTCGGTGCTTCGGCGTGCTCAAGGGCAAGATCGCCGTCGATGCACGGTTCGACGAGCCGCTACCCGAGGATGAACTGGGTGGGTGGAATCTCGCTTGAGGCTGCTGCTCGATACCCATGCGCTGATCTGGTGGCTGGCGGGTGACGAGGCGCTGAGTCGCCGTGCCCTCGAGGCCATCGCCGATGAGGACAACGCCGTCGCGGTCAGTGCCGCCTCGGCCATGGAGGTGGCCACCAAGTTTCGCATCGGCAAGCTGGCCCAAGCGGCGCTGCTGGCGCAGGACTTCGAGGCGATCATTGGCGAACAGGGCTTTGCCGAACTGGCGATCAGCGTTCATCATGCCCGGCTCGCCGGAGAAATGAACATCGCCCACAAAGACCCGTTCGACCGGCTGCTGATCGCCCAGGCGCAGGCCGAGGACATGGTGCTGGTATCGAACGAGGAACTGTTCGACAGCTTTGCCGTGAAGCGGCTTTGGTAGCGTCTGCGCCGCCGCCCCCTTGCGCTTGACGCGCGCGCTCTCTGCGGTCCACATATGTTCCATGGAGGGGCCTTCGCGCATAGTACCATCTCAGCCGCTGTGCTTCCTTGCGCCCCGAGCCGTGTCAGGGGGCAAAATCCGCGTGCGCCGCTTCGCGCCAGCGTTGGTCGCTGGCAAGCCGCTGTATCGCTTCGGAAAAACGCGTCTTGGCAGCCAAACCGTCGTCAGGGTCGTGAACAGGTCGGAACTCTCGTCGCTCGAATGCCGCTGAAGGCGCCAAATACCGCAGCGAGAAGCCGGCTTGACCGGAACACCCCAAATCCTTGGCCAAATCCTTGGCCAGATCGATGGCGGACAAGGAAATCGGGGATGCCAATGACCGGCCCTGGACATACCCGATGGATCAGCCAGCCCCTAGCTACAGCTACAGCCACTCCGCGCCGCCTTGGCTGGATCATTGGAGGATCTGCCATGACCATCAGCCTTGCCTTGCTCGCCCTTACCGCGCTTTCCAGCACCGAACAGGCGCCAGCAACCACATCTCTCAGCTCGTCCCCCGTCGTAGTGCCAACTGCAGTAAGCGAGCAGGCGGCAGTGCGCTCAGCCGAGGCGTTCCTTGCTCTGATCGATCGCGATGACTGGGCCGCAAGCTGGCAGGCAACGCACAAATCGTTCCAGTTGCTCAACACTGTGGACTGGTGGGCGAAGGCCTCCGACGGCGTGCGGGGCCGCGTCGGCAAGCCGATCACGCGCAGGCTCGAGCGGGTCGATTTCACGCCTGCACCGCCCAACGGCTATTGGACCGTTACCTTCAAGGCGCGCTACGCAGAAGCGGGTGAAGTGACCGAAACGCTGCAAATGGCGTCGGAAGACGGCGGCTGGAAGGTGACCGGCATAACCGCCGTGTAAGCCAAGCAAAGGCCCCGCTCTCCGCGTGAGGCGGGGCCTTGGCGCATCAGTACATGTGCTGGCCGCCGTTCAGCGACATGGTCGAGCCGGTCACGAAACCACCCTCGTCCGCCGTGAGGAAGGCGACGCCACGAGCGATTTCCTCGGCGTGGCCGAGACGGCCGACCGGGATCTTGGCAACGATCTTTTCCAGCACTGGCGCCGGCACGGCGGCAACCATGTCGGTGTCGATATAGCCCGGCGCGATTGCGTTGACGGTCACGCCGTACTTGGCGCCTTCCTGCGCCAGAGCCTTGGTGAAACCGTGGATGCCGGACTTCGCCGCGGCATAGTTGACCTGGCCGTACTGCCCGGCCTGGCCGTTGATCGAACCGATGTTGACGATGCGGCCCCAGCCGCGCTCGCGCATGCCGGGGAACGTGGCCTTGGCCATGTTGAAGCATCCGCCGAGGTTGATGCGCATCACCTCGTTCCAGTCATCGAAGCTCATCTTGTGGAGCACGCCATCGCGGGTGATGCCGGCATTGTTGACGACGATGTCGATCTCACCGACTTCGGCGGCGATCTGTGCGCAGCCCTTGATCGTGGCTTCATGATCACCGACGTCAAAGCGGTAGGCGGGAATGCCGGTTTCCGCGGTGAAGGCGCGGGCCTTTTCCTCGTTTCCTGCATAGTTGGCGACAACCGTGCGCCCTTGCGCCTTTAGCGCCAGACAGATCGCCTGACCGATTCCGCGCGTACCGCCGGTAACCACTGCAACTCGCGACATGCTTTACCCTCCTTTGTTCCCTCTCGCAGGTAGGGTAGGTTCATGACGGAGATGCGACAAGTTGCCGAATACGTAAATGCTGCAAAAGAACGAGGAAACGCACTGCAGAATTGCTGCAGCAATGAAACTAATATTGCCAGATGCCGACCGGGATCAGAAGCGGAACTGGGTTCCGACGTAGACGGCCTGATTGTCCTGCTTGCCATCGGTCAGTGGGCGCAGGCGATCACGCTCGGGCGAGTAGCGCACGCCCGCGGTGACGTTGAGGTTCTTGGTCAGGCGATAGCTGCCGCCAAGGTCCAGCTGGTAATCGCCCTGGCCTTCGAGCGTACGCGGTGCGCGGCCAGCCTGATCGCGGCCTTCGGCTTCGATCCGGGGCGCAAACCGGCTCGGCGTCGATGCCGGGGCAGAAGCCTTGAACTTGGCCAGATCGGGCATCTCGATCCGCTGCAGATCATGCAGCGGCGAAGGTGCGGCGGCTGGCGATGCGAAGCTGGCGTAGCCACGGGCCATGCCGAGGTTGAACGCCATCGGCGCGATGCGCACCGGCGAAGTCCCGGGCTGTGCCGTATCGGCCATCGCGGTGCGGACCGCGAAGTTCGACGAATTGAGCGCATCGACACGGACCGCAACGGTAACCGAGCGAGTCGGCCGGGTATCGGTGCCGGTGGGCGTGAAGCGGAACAGCTTGCCGTTCTTGAGCGCACGCACGGTGATCTGCGAAGCAAGACGTTCGTCTACCGAAGCCGGCGTGAACGAACCGATGCCGCCGCGCGCTGCAAGGCTGACGGGCGCCATGTCGAAACCGCTGGAGAAGGCCGAGGTGACCGTCGGCGATAGGGCAAGGCCTACCGCCGCCGCCAATCCGATTGTCAACGGCGCGCGCAGGCGGCGGCGCATCGCACCCTTACCTGCAGCCTTGTTGCCGTTGCCGACCATGATACGTCCGTTCTACCCCAACCCGGGCTGTAATTCGCCCCATAAAGCTACCGAGAGCGGCTTGCCGCTATAACGACTCTGCACACCACTCGGACTGTTCTGTCCAATACCTCTAATGCCTGAAGGTTTCCAGTGCCACGCCAGATAGAAGTGGCGGCGAGAGACTCTTCCTTGCAAGGTGTGGCGCAATATCCACAGGTGCCGGGCAAGCGACTGCGCTTTGGCGCGGGAGAGGCATGGTGATGTTCAGTCACGGTTCACGCAAGCCCGGACCATTTTAACCCGTAAATGCCTGCCTTGTTCATCGCGCTTGCCGCATGGCGCGCGCCAGTGATAGAGGCTCTTTCGATCACGCGCGTTCACATGCGCGCAAACCTGCGGCAATGCCCGGAAACGGCACGCCCGCAAGCCAAGGACTGTCTCGTAGTGACCATGACCGCCAAGACCGCGCAGAGCACCCGCCAGCTGATCCTTCGTGGGCTGATGATCGGGACCATGGCCCTGGCTGTCACCGCCTGCAGCAAGAAGGAACGCCCGCGGGCCGATCTCGCCGCCAGCCAGGTCACCACGATCGGCGTCAACGCCTACCTGTGGCGCGCAACGCTCGACGCGCTTTCGTTCATGCCTCTGCTGCAGACTGACAGCAACGGCGGCGTCATCGTGACCGACTGGTATGCCAACCCCAAGAACCCGGGCGAACGTGTCAAGGTCACTGTCTCGATCGTCGACCAGGACTTGCGCGCCGATGCGCTGCGCGTTGCCGCCAGCCGTCAGGTCTCGCAGAACGGCCAGTGGATTGATGCCCCTGTCCAGGCCGCCACCGTCCAGAAGCTTGAAGACATCATCCTGAGCAAGGCGCGCGATCTGCGCCGCGCCGCGATTGCCGGATAAGGCGCCGGGTAAAGCGCCGGTCCAGGGCAAGGGGCGGGCCTGATTTGCCGAGAGGCGAATCTTGCGTGTCGCGCCAGCGCTCCCTAGAGGAGCGGCCATGACCGAGAACACTGCTCCCGCCAACCCTGCTCCTGAGCGCTTCGATCCCGCAATCGCCGACACCCGCTGGCAGCAGGTGTGGGAGAGCCGCCAGTCGTTCCGCGCCGACGACTCAAGCGCCAAGCCTCGCAGCTACGTGCTGGAGATGTTTCCCTATCCCTCGGGCCGCATCCATATCGGCCACGTCCGCAATTACACGATGGGCGACGTGCTGGCGCGCTACAAGCGGATGCGCGGATTCGAGGTGCTGCATCCGATGGGCTGGGACGCCTTCGGCATGCCGGCGGAAAACGCAGCGATGGAAAAGGGCGTCCACCCCGGCGGCTGGACCCGCGACAACATCGCCAACATGAAGGCGCAGCTCAAGCGCCTTGGCTTCGCGCTCGACTGGAGCCGCGAGATCGCAACCTGCGAGCCGGAATATTACGGCCATGAACAGTCGCTGTTCCTTGATCTCTATGCGGCAGGCCTGGTCTACCGCAAGGAATCGACGGTCAACTGGGACCCGGTCGACATGACCGTGCTCGCCAACGAGCAGGTCATCGACGGACGCGGCTGGCGCTCGGGCGCGCTGGTCGAGAAGCGCAAGCTGAACCAGTGGTTCCTCAAGATCACCGACTTTGCCGACGAACTGCTCGAGGGCCTGTCGACGCTCGACAAGTGGCCCGAGAAGGTCCGCACCATGCAGGAGAACTGGATCGGCAAGAGCCAGGGCCTGCAGTTCCGCTTCGACCTTTCCAATGGGGAGAGCGTGGAGGTCTACACCACCCGCCCCGACACGATCTTCGGCGCAAGCTTCGTCGCTGTCGCCGCGGACCATCCGATCGCGCAGGGCGTCGCGGCGGTGAACTGCGAAGCGGCCAACTTCATCGCGCTGTGCAAGAAGGGCGGCACCACTGCCGCTGAACTGGAAACGGCCGAGAAGCTGGGCTTCGACACCGGGATCGGCGCCAAGCATCCGCTCACGGGCAAGTACCTGCCAGTCTACATCGCCAACTTCGTGCTGATGGAATACGGCACAGGTGCGATCATGGCCGTGCCCGGGCACGACCAGCGCGACTTCGATTTTGCCACCAAGTACGAATTGCCGATACTGCGCGTTGTGGCCGCCGATCCGGCGGATGCAAACAAGCCCTTCGCCGGTGAGGCCGAGGCCGGCGACGGCGTTCTGGTCAACTCCGACTTCCTCAACGGCATAAACGTCGCCGATGCCAAGGCTGCCGTCATCGGCCGCGCACAGAGCGAGGGCTGGGGCGAAGGCAAGACGGTATGGCGCCTGCGCGATTGGGGCGTTTCGCGCCAGCGCTATTGGGGCACGCCAATCCCGTTCGTGCACTGCGAGGTCTGCGGCGTGGTGCCGGTGCCCAAGAAACAGCTGCCAGTGACCTTGCCCGACGACGTCAGCTTCGACGTGCCCGGCAACCCGCTTGACCGGCATCCGACGTGGAAGCATGTCGATTGCCCGCAATGCGGCCATCCCGCCCGGCGCGAGACCGATACGCTCGACACTTTCGTCGATTCGTCGTGGTACTTCCTGCGCTTTGCCAGCCAGCCGGAAGACCGCCCGTTCGACCCGGAAGAGATCAAGCGGTGGCTGCCGGTGGAGCAGTATATCGGCGGGATCGAACATGCGATCCTGCACCTGCTCTACGCCCGTTTCTGGACCCGCGCGCTTGCCCGTATCGGCAAGATCGAGGTGACCGAGCCGTTCGGCAGCCTGTTCACGCAAGGCATGGTCACGCACGAGACCTACGAGCGCAGGAATCCCGAGAATGGCCAGCCAGTGTTCTTCTCGCCCACCGAGGTTGAGCGCAGTGGTGATGGCGCAACGCTGAAGGCAGACGGCGCGCCGGTCGAGATCGGCCGCGTGATCAAGATGTCCAAGTCCAAGAAGAACGTCGTGGACCCGGACGAGATCGTCGCAAAGTACGGTGCCGACGCGATCCGCTGGTTCATGCTGTCGGATTCCCCGCCCGAGCGCGACTTGCCGTGGTCGGAAGCCGGGATCGAAGGCTGCGCACGCTTTGTTCAGCGCTTGTGGCGCCTGTTCGGCCAGTACGACGCTGCGGCGAGCGGCGAGGACAAGGCGCTGGATCGCAAGGCGCACCAGACCGTCCACGCTGTTGCCTCCGACATCGAGGCACTGGGCTTCAACAAGGCCGTGGCGCGGATCTACGAACTGACCGGCGCAATCGAGAAGGCTGCGCCTTCCGCCAGCCGCTCCGCCGCGATCAGGAAGGTCCTGCTGCTCGTCGCGCCGATGATGCCGCATCTTGCCGAAGAAGCGCATGCGCGTTTCCGTACCGGCCTGATTGCCGACGAGGCCTGGCCCGAAGTCGATCCCGCACTGCTGGTCGATGATGAAGTCACCGTTGCCATCCAGGTCAAGGGCAAGCTGCGTGATACCCTGACTGTGGCCAAGGGGACGCCGAAGGAAGAGCTCGAACGCCTTGCCCTTGCTTCCGAGAAAGTGCAGCGTGCACTTGAAGGGGCGGAAGTGAAGAAGGTGATCGTCGTGCCTGACCGTCTGGTGAACCTTGTCGCCTGAGCGCCTCGTCCTGATCCTCGCGCCGCTTGCGCTGCTTTCCGGTTGCGGTCTGCAGCCAATGTACGCAGGCGGCGGCAAGGGCGAAGTCGCGCGCGCGCTTGCCGACGTCACTATCTCGCCGATCGAGGGGCAGTCTGGCTGGCACGTACGCAACGCGCTGGTCGATCGTCTGGGTGCAGGCGCGGCAGGGACTGGCGCTCGCTATCGGCTCGATGTCCGGCTGGACGATCGCGTGGAGGGGTTGGGCCAGCTTTCCAACGATGCGATCACGCGCGAACGCCGCACCCTGCGCGCGCGCTACCAGCTGGTTGACATGCAGAACGGTGAAGTGGTCCTTGATGCGACCGCGGGATCGGACGCCGGGTTCGATGTGGTCAACAGCGAATACGCGGTGATCGCGGCCGAACAGACAGCGCTTGAAAACCTGTCGCAGGAAGTGGCCGACCAGATCGTCACGCGCGTCTCGGTCCGCTTGCGCAAGCGCTCCTGAGGCGGGCGTGAAGGTCACCCAGAAGAACTTTTGGGCAAATGCGGCGCGCGCGGTAAAGGACTGCCGCATCTTCTATTTCTGCGGGCCGGATGAATCGGGTGCCAGTGATGCCGCCGCGAAGATCGCAGGCATGTTGGGCGAGGCGGAAAAGGTCGATCTGGGCGGAGCCGAACTCAAGCGCGACCCGGTGCGCCTCGCTGACGAGGCGCGTTCGGTCTCGTTGTTTGGCGACAGGCGGATCATTCATGTCCGGGCGACCGGCGACGATGCGCACGACGCCGTCGAAACCCTGCTGCAAAGCCCTGTCGACGGCTGGCCGGTCCTGATCGTCGCCAGTTCGGCCACCGACAAGTCGCGCATTGCCAAATTGCTGGAAAGCCGCGCCGATGCGCTGGTCGGCATGTTCCATCCGCCAGACCTCAAATCGGTCGCCAGTGCGATCCGGAGTTCGGCCGATGCGATGGGTGTGCGCATGACCGACGAGCTGTCGGAGCGAGTCGCCCGTGCGACCGCGCTCGATACGCGCATGGCCCGAAGCGAGCTGGAGAAGATCGCGCTCTATCTCGACGCCAGCCCGCAGGCGCCGCGAACAGCGACAGCGGCGGACCTCGACGACGTCTGCGCGGTCAGCGAGGACGATGGCATGATGCCGCTGGTCAACGCCGTCCTTGGCGGCGAGGTGCGGCGCATTCCGGCCGAACTTTCCCGCATGCGCGAACAGGGCATGAATCCGGTGGGACTGGTCCTCGCGCTTGAACGCCGCGCCGGGCAGTTGGTCCAGCTCGCTGGTCGGCTCGGGGAACGCGGCGACGTCAATGCATTCATGCAACAGGAAAGCGACGCGCGCCGGGTGTTCTTCCGAGACCGTGCCGACCTGACCCAGCAACTCAAGCGCTGGCGTGGCCCGCGGCTTGTGCGCCTGTGCGAGAGGCTGGTTCTATTGCATCGCACACTGATCGCCGACAATCGGAACGGGGACCTGGCGCTGGCGCAGGGCCTTGCAGAAATTGCGCGTGCTGCAGCACGATAGAGCGCGTCTTGCTACGCGTTTGACCGAATCCCTTATTGGCGTGAAGCGGCTACCTCCCCCGACCTCCGAGATCTCGGCAAAAAGAAACCCCGCCAACTGTGCGGAGTGGCAGGGTTCAAGTTCGGTGCGGTCGCACCATGGTTTGCCCGAAGTCGGGCAGGGGCTAGATGCCGCAACCGCGCACGCTGTTCAAGTTGACTCTGATTGAGTTTCGGCTTTCCTTGCAGGTTTGAGGTCACTCTCAGGACGCCGAAAGGGTGAGGCAGGCAGCGCCGAGGTGATCTTCCCAAGGCGCTGCACGTGCGTTGGTTGCCATAGCCAGATAACGCTACTTCATCGATTTCGCCGCGCCCGTGGGCACGGTCTGGGCTCACTCGCAGGAGTCCGCCAGGCTCGATCCTGGCACCCGTCCGTTGTCTGACTCTCATCGTGCCGCAGCGCCTGATGACGCGCCACAGTCTCTTCAGGCATTTCGACAGGTCATCGCTGATGTGTCAGCGCGGGTGAACGGTGCAGACAAGCGCGAACTGCAGCTGCCAGGGGCGCACAGGCTCAAGCTGCGTCATTCTTTCACACAGGACACCAGGCCTGGCGCGATGTTTCGCTGGTGATCCATGGTCGCGGGCACCCTCAGGCAATGCGCTAGGGCGCAACTTGTGCATCTGGCCGAGCTTGCCCGGCCGGGTGATCGGCCGCAAGATCATTGGCAATCAGGGCTAATTGGCCGTCAAGAACGCGACGCGGCATTCGCGCGTTTCGCGTCAGGCGGATGCCAATGAGGTTATCTGGAAGAGGGAGGGCGCCGGCGAGCTCTGCCCGCTGCATACGCTGGGTTCGAATGCATTGCCAAAAGCAAGGGCAGGACGCGCTGTGGGTTCGATGAAATGGGCCCTATCCCGGTTTCCAAAGCGCGCACAGGCGAGGGCAGTTCAGCCGCCGACCTACGCGAACGCAAATCGCGTTCTTCACGGCCCGCGAGATACACAGTTCGCCGGGGAACAGTATCGAGGCCAAAATCCCGCTGCCTGCGGCCCTGCCGGCAGCGTTGCTCGAACAAGCGCCTTGCGCTGCCTCGGACAGCTCATGCGGGACAAACGCCGAAACGGTATCGCTTTGGCCAAGCGGACGCCGCAAGAACAGCGGGCGTGCCGTCTCTTTACTGCAGGCGGCTTGCCGCCACCCTCGCCATGGCCCGCCGCCTCAGGTAGTCGGCCTCCACGTCCGATCCTTCGGCCTCTCCTGCCAGAATACCCAGGGCGGCGCCAATGCCATGTGCAGCGAGCTCTCCCAGCGCGGCATCGGTGTCCTGTCCCAGCTCGGCCGCCAATGCCTTGAGCACGCGCGCCATCTCGGCGAACTCCACTTCGCTTTCCCACGCCGCCTTGCATTCTTCGCGCCGAACGAAGCTGTCGCGCATCTCGAAGCCCATGGCCACTCTCCTCTCGCGGCGGACCAACCCGCCATGAGGAGAAGCTGTCAGGCCTCGGCAAACCTGCGCTTAACCGACGGCAGCGCACCTTGCCGGAGCCGCGCGATGGTTAAGCGGTAAGATTCCTGTCAACCGAGTCTTACCGGAGAGGGATCGCCGCGCTCGTCGATCAGCCTGGCCCGCGCGCTTGCCCTGCAGCGCAGGTAATCCGCTTCCACGTCACGCCCGGCCAGTTGTGCTAGGTGACTGAGCGCTTGGCCAAGTCCGCGTTCGGCCAGCACCCCCAGCATCGGTCCCACCGGCGCTTCAAGTTCCCCTGCCAACGCCTTCAGCGCCCGCACCATTTCGGCAAACTCGAACTCCGTCAGCCTTGCGGATTCGTATTCTTCCTTGCGCAACAGGGCCTTGCCGAGGTCAAAGGTCATTGGCCGCCTCCTTCACGCAGGATATGGCCTTTGAGATCAATTGAACAAGCCGTCGCACCGTTGCATAGACGATGGCAACACGGGGGATAGATGGTGACGGCAGCTGCGCCCGCAATGGGCACGACGGAAGTGTTCCTGATCGCGCTCACGATCATCCTTGCCGTTCCCTTTCTGGTCTGGCGCCTGCTGCGCACCGATTACTGGGCGCCGCTCGTCGTCGTGCAGATCATCGGCGGCATCCTGCTTGGTCCCGGCGTGCTGGGTGCGGCATTTCCTGACTATTACGCCTTCGTTTTCAATCCACAGGTGATCGGCTCGCTGAACGGCATCGCGTGGTGGGCGGTGATGATGTTCGTGTTCGCCGCGGGCCTTGAGCTTGACCTGACCGATGCCTGGGCCAATCGCCGCGAAACCGCGATTACCGCTGCAGGCGCTCTTTTGACGCCGCTGGTGTTCGGCGCCGCCGCGGCTGCGCTGCTGTTGCAGACCCCCGGCTGGATCGGTCCCAAAGGCAACTATGCGCAAGTCGTCCTCGGCATCGGCATGGCCTGCGCCGTCACCGCGCTGCCCATTCTCGTGCTCCTGATGGAAAAGCTGGGCATCTTCCGCGAGCCTTTGGGCCAGCGCATCCTGCGTTATGCCAGCCTTGATGACGTGGCGATCTGGGGCGTGCTCGCGCTGATCCTCGTGGATTGGGAGCGGGTCGGTCGGCAGGGCATCTTCCTCGCCGCCTTCACGGTGGCCTCTTGGGCGGTGCGAGCCCTGTTCCGCCGCCTGCCTGAGAGCGATCGCTGGTACGTCTCGCTGATCTGGCTGGCCATGGTCGGCTTCGCCGCGGACTGGTCCGGCCTGCACTTCATGGTCGGCGCGTTTCTGGCAGGGGCCGTGCTCGATGCGCACTGGTTCACGCGCGAGCGGCTCGACAGCTTCCGCCAGTTCCTGCTGCTTGCCGTAATGCCCGTGTTCTTCCTTTCGACCGGCCTGCGCACCAAGTGGGATGTCGGCGGCCTTGCCGTGTTTGGCGCTGCCTTCCTGTTCCTCGTCGCCTCGGTCACCGGCAAGCTTGTCGGTGTGCGCATTGCCGGCCGCGTGCTCGGCTGGGCCAAGGGCGAGGCCTCGATCATCGGCTGGCTGCTGCAGACCAAGGCGCTGATCATGATCATCTTCGTCAACGTCCTGCTCGACAAAGGCATTGTCACCAACGAGACTTTCACCGCCTTGCTGCTGATGGCTGTGATGAGCACGATGCTGACCGTTCCGCTGGTCACCCCCAGGCTGAAGGCGTTGCCTGCGCCAACGGTCCATTAACGCCGTCGCGGTAAGCATCGCCGGCATGGAAGCCGTCGATCTCCTCATGGCGGGCGTTGCCGCACTCGTGCTCGGCCTGTGCTGGTGCCTGTACCGCGGCGTCACGCTGCTCACCGGCTGGCAGGTCGCGGTCGCGCATGTCTGGCGCGGCGGCTACAGCGACCTCGAGCGGCTGGATGATTTCGTCCACATGCAGCAGTTCATCGGTACCCTGCGCGGCTTCGACATCCGCGATGGCGAGGGCAAGCGCTGGATCGAGGACGAGGTCGTCTTCGAAACGGCCGACGGCACCCGCGTTCATGCCATGGTCGGTCGGCAGGTGCAGCGGTCGCGGAAGCCCTCCAGCGTGTTCCGCATCTGGTACCGCCGCGATGATCCGCAGCATGTTACCGCCTATGGACCGGGATACTGGTTCCTCATGGCCCTGCTCACGCTCGCCGCGCTCTATGCCACGTTCGCCTGGGGCATAGACTGGGCGCGCACCGGGCAGCCCCCGCAGTGGCTGGCCGATCTTTCGGCGAGGGAACTCTCGCACAAGTAAGAGTGGCGCGTCCGCGCATTCTCCCCTCTCCTGCGGCAAAACACCGGAGAGGCCCGCCATGTCCATCGATCCCGTCACCCGCCTGATCGCCATCGAGGAAATCAAGCAGCTCAAGGCCCGCTATTTCCGCTGCATGGACACCAAGGACTACGCCGGCCTGCGCGCAGTCTTCGCCGACGACGCCGTGTTCGATGCCTCCTGCTCGCTCTCCATCGAACCCGCCGAGGACGCGGAGAACTGGACGCACTCGGGCGGTGACGCCATTGCCGCCTTCGTCGAAGCCGCCGTCGACGCCTTGCGCACCGTCCACCACGGCCACTGCCACGAGATCGAACTGCTTTCGGAAACAGAGGCGCGCGGCGTGATCGCCATGGAAGACCAGATCTGGGACGCCGATGGCAAGCCCTTCCTCCACGGCATGGGCCACTACCACGAAACCTACCGCAAGGAGGCAGACGGCTGGAAGATCGTCACCAGCCGCATCAGCCGCCTGCACGTGATCGTCGGCGAATAGTTTCGGGCGCATCCGGCGTGGAATGACAGCACGCGATCTGCCATAGCGGGGCCGTGAGCCTTACCGACACCGTATTCCCGGAACCCGAAATCCTCGACCGTCTCCACGCCGTGTTCGGCTTCAACGCCTTTCGCGGCGTGCAACAGGACGTGGTCGAGCGTGTGCTGCAGAGCCGCTCGACGCTTGCCGTCATGCCCACCGGTGCGGGCAAGTCGCTGACCTATCAGCTCCCCGCCGTCATGCTGCCCGGCACCTGCGTCGTAGTCTCCCCTCTGATCGCGTTGATGCATGACCAGCTGCGCAGCGCCACCGCCAACGGCATCCGCGCCGCTACGCTGACCAGCGTCGACCTGGACCGCGGCCAGACCATCGACCGTTTCCTGTCGGGCGATCTCGATCTGCTCTACGTCGCCCCCGAACGCGCCAGCCAGCCGCACTTCCTCGAGATGCTGACGCGCGGCCGCGTCGCCATGTTCGCCATCGACGAGGCGCACTGCGTCTCCGAGTGGGGCCACGACTTCCGCCCCGATTACCGCCTCCTGCGTCCGCTGATGGACGCTTTCCCGGAGGTGCCGCGCCTCGCGCTGACCGCCACTGCCGACCGCCACACCCGCGCCGATATCCTCGCCCAGCTCGGCATCCCCGAAGAGGGCCTGATCGTAGCGGGCTTTGACCGCCCCAACATCCGCTACGCCATCACTCCGCGCGACAATCCCTTGCGCCAGCTGATGACGGTCATCGCCGAAAACCCCGGCCCCGGCATCGTCTATGCGCCCACTCGTGCGCAGGTGGAAAAGCTCAGCCAGCAGCTGCAGGCCAGCGGTCGCCCCGTCCTGCCCTATCACGCCGGGCTCGATCCGCAGGTGAGGGCCGAAAACCAGGCGCGCTTCGTCGCCTCCGAAGACATGGTCATGGTCGCCACGGTCGCCTTTGGCATGGGTATCGACAAGCCCGACGTGCGCTTCGTCGCCCACGCCGCATGCCCGAAATCGATCGAAAGCTATTACCAGGAAACCGGCCGTGCCGGGCGCGATGGCGATCCTTCGGTGGCAGTCATGCTGTGGGGCGCGGAAGATTTCATGCGCGCCCGCCAGCGCCTCGCCGAAGTCGAAGAGCACCGCCGCGCCGGCGAACGCACCCGCATCGATGCGCTCGCGTCCTTGGTCGAAACCCCGCACTGTCGCCGCGCCCTGCTGCTGCGCCACTTCGGCGAGAACCCGCCACCGTCGTGCGGCAATTGCGACAACTGCCTGGAAGCCCCGCGCGTCACCGATGCCACCGAGGTTGCCCGCAAGCTGCTCTCCGCCGTCTACCGCACCGGACAGTCGTTCGGCTTCGGCTACGTCGAGAAAGTTCTCACGGGTGTTGCCGACGATCGCGTGACCCAGCGCGGGCACGACCAGCTTTCCGTGTTTGGCATCGTTACCAGCGATGAAGCCCCGCTGCTGCGCCCTCTGGCCCGCGCCCTGCAGGCAAGAGGCGCCCTTGTGGCCACGGAACACGGCGGCCTCGCCCTGGGAGGCGATGCCCGCGCCATCCTCAAGGGCGAAGCGGATGTGCCCCTCGTCCTCGTGCCGAAGAAGGAAGGCCGCTCAGGTCGCCGCCGCAGCGGTACAGGGGCTGCGCTCAACCCGGTGGGCGATCCCCTGTTCGATGCCCTGCGCAATCTCCGCCGCGATCTCGCGCGCGAGAACGGCGTGCCCCCTTACGTGATCTTCCACGATTCCGTCCTGCGCGAAATGGCGGCCACGCGCCCGGCCAGCCTCACCGAACTCGGCCAGATCGGCGGTGTCGGCTCGCGCAAGCTTGATGCCTATGGCGATCGTTTCCTCGAAGTGATCCGGCAGTGGTAAGCTGAAAGCAAAGCCCCCTCCCGGTCAGGGGAGGGGGCATGCTCAGTTGATCGTGCCCGAGGCAATCGGCTCGGCCGGATCGTGCAGGGGCTGCCCCCGCGTCTTCCACAGCGAATAGGCGACGCCGCCCGCAATCAGCGCGAAAGTGACGCCAAGGCTGAGCACCGGCGGGAACTTGTCGCCGCCCAGCAGGAAGTCGGCGACGAAGATCTTCGAGCCTATGAACACCAGCACGGCGGCCAGCGCATACTTGAGGTAAGCGAAGCGGTCGATCATCGCCGCCAGTGCAAAATACAGCGCGCGCAGGCCGAGGATCGCCATGATGTTCGAGGTATAGACGATGAAGGTATCGGTCGTGATCGCAAAGATCGCCGGGACCGAATCCACCGCGAACACAAGGTCGGCAAGGTTGATGACCACCAGTGCCAGGAACAGCGGCGTTGCCGCGTTGACCATCTTGCCGGTCTTCTCGTCCGGCACCTTCACGAAGAAGTGCTGGTCATGCAGCTCCTTGGTCACGCGCATGTGGCGGCTGATCCAGCGCACGGCAGGGTTGTTGCCGATGTCCGGGTCATGGTCGTTGGCGAAAAACATCTTGATGCCGGTGAACACCAGGAACGCGGCAAAGATGTACAGCACCCAGTAGGCCTGTTCGACCAGCGCGGCGCCGCCTGCGATCATCGCGCCGCGCAGGAATATCACGGCGACGATGCCCCACAGCAGGGCACGGTACTGGTACTTGGGCGGAATGGCGAAGAACGTGAAGATCAGGCTGATCACGAAGACATTGTCGATCGACAGCGCCTTCTCGATGAAGAAGCCGGTGTAATACTTCATCCCCAGGTCCGCGCCCTTCTCGGCCCAGACCCACGCGCCGAACAGCAGTGCAATGGTGATGTAGAACGCCGTCAGCTTCAGCGATTCACCAATGCCCATGGCCTTGTCCTCCTTGTGGAGGACGCCAAGGTCAAACGCGGTCAGCGCCACGACAAGGCCGAGGAAGGCCAGCCAGAACCACGCAGGCGTGCCCAGCCAGTCTGCAAAAAGGAATTCCATCAGTCAGACTCCTTGTGCCCCCGCACGTCCCGCAATTGCCTCGGCAATGCCTGGAGCGCGGGGGCGTTCCTCTGTGTCAGACTGTTGCCAGGGGCGCCGGAAAACCTGCGGCTTCCGGGCCGCGCAGGAGCAGCGCCGCAAGCCGCGCCTTCACGGCGTTCTTGAGGCTGCGCAGTCGCAGCACATCAAGCGGGTCGCGCGCGATGCGCAGCGCATCGTCAAGCTTCTGGTGGTGTTCGAGCAGATGGAAGTAACGGTCAGACATCATGAAAACCCTTCGAAAGCAATTGCGTTTCGATCGGGAGATGCCGCGCGCTGGACCCACTGGTCCGGAAGGAGGGGGGATTGAACCCGGACCCAGAGCATCGGCATCACCCGATGCGGTCCGACATCACGAAGCGAACTGCCACAATGGCCAGAACGCCGCGCCAGAGGGGCCCGGTCCGCCCAAACAATGTGGAGTGATTCGCTCTAAATTGCAAGAGACATGTTCAAAGCACTGTTCAGGAAGGCTTCCCTGAGATTGTCGACCGTCAAGCCGCTGCTGGAAACTCTCGGACCGGTGGGTATGATCCCATTTTCTGCCAGCCAGTTCTGGTCGCGGATCGAGCCCGGCTACACCATCGCTCGAGACACGAGGTCGAGCGATGCCAACCTTACGCAAACTCCCGGGCTACCAGATCCAAGCCTTCTGACACAGCGGCCTGAGATATCCCGACCCCCACGTCACGCGCATGCAACGCCCAATCGGAAAGCGCTGCACGAACGTCGTCTAAGATGGAAGCCGTACGCTTCGGCGAAACCCCATGGACCTTTGCGAGCTTCTCGACATGCTCTCGGGTGATGGTGCGACCTTCGCCCAAGACGGCCATGTAATGCTCGCCGCCGGGGCCGTTTGAGAACGTGAGGTCGAAGGCCGGCGCGAGCCGCCAGTCTCCCAGATCATTCATGAGGTAAGCATGCTGGCGGACATGATCATCCCGGTTTCGCGCAAGCACGTTGAAGACCATGCGGCGGAAGGCCTGCTCGACGTCTGCCATGCTGTGGGTGATGGCCAGGGTCGCCTTCAGGAAACCGTCATAATCGACGCTGGGCATATGCGACGAAGCTTCAAGCACTCCGCCGAGGCTGACCATGTGCAGCCGCTTGCCCGGTGCCGGTCGGTCGAAGCGCCTTGTCGCGAAATGACCCGGACCGTTCGCCGCCGGGATCAATCGCGTCTCCGCCATATCGATGCCTGCGGCGCGGGCCATCCGGGCGTAGGCCTCTTCCAACGGCCCGATATCGGCAGGGTCATTGGTCGCTGCAAACTTGACGATCCATTCCTCACCCGCGCTCTTGTTTCCCGCTGCAGCGAGCTCGTCTCCGGCGGACAGCTTGCCGTCCGCGTCGATCGCCACGTGAACTTTCGGCCGCGCTCCGCCAGAGCCGCCGCCCAGGCGTGCCAGCAGCGCTTCGAGCTCTGTCTCCTCGCCGAGCAGAACCTGGCGCGATTCATCGGCCAGAGCATCGAGATCAATGGTACCTGAAGCCTCGAACCCAAGCGATTCAGGCTGGAAGACGAGGGCTCCCCGACCCCTCGTGCCCACAAGGGCGAGCCGGTCGACTGCATTAAGGTCTTCGAACCAGTGACCCATCCTTTGGAGGCGCCGCTTCAACAGCAGCATGCCCCAGGCGTCGGGCAGGCAGTCTGAAAGGAAACCGTGAAGGCCTTCGAAAATTCGGCTGCGGGCAGGGTGCAGGCCCGGTTCAGCCGGATAGTGCAGCGGAGATATCGGAAGGCGCACAGCGATGATCTCTCCCGACCATTCGAGCTGAGCCAATCCGCTCGCCATTGTCAGCCTGCCGACAGAACGCGGCGCTGCAGTCTCGTCGGTCAGCAGTCCAATCGCCAAAGGCGTTCCCGGAGCCAGTTTCATGACCCAATTCCGCCCGAGCGCCCGCTGGCACGCTTGCGCTGCCGTTTGGCTGCCTGACGCTGCTGTGCAAGCAGTTCATCCATGCTG
Source organism: Novosphingobium sp. ERW19 (assembly GCF_012641315.1). Lineage (NCBI taxonomy): Bacteria > Pseudomonadati > Pseudomonadota > Alphaproteobacteria > Sphingomonadales > Sphingomonadaceae > Novosphingobium > Novosphingobium sp. ERW19. Next base: position 41,491 of record NZ_JABAIC010000014.1, on the reverse strand, counting down.
GTTGCCGGCACTTGCGGAAACAGCGCGACAATGCCCTCATCGCAGCGCAGTGCGATGGCTGCCCGCACCATATCCTCGATCGAAGCCCTGCCTTCGGCCTCCATTCGCCGCCATGTTCTATGGGCCACGCCTGCTTTGGCAGCGGCCGCTTGCTGGGTGAGGTCAAGCGCCAGTCGGCGGGCCTTGATCCGTTTGCCGAGGCCTGTCAGTTGATCATGAAGCGTGAAAAACATGGCCATATATGGCCTATATTTGCGCTGAAGTCAAAATAGGGGCCATATTTGGCTCATGAGCGAGGTTCCGCAAGACGCCGAAGAGGTGTTGGCTTTTGACGGTGAAGTTCGTGGTAACGTTCCGGACGACTGCCCGATAGGCCGCAGGATGGATTCCGGAGAGTTTATAATCCCCCGAGCGAATCGTGAAATCAGTCCTTTGGCTGCCTACGTGAAACATTGCGCGACGAACTAAGGGGGCGCTATTCCTCTTGTATTGATAATGGATCGTTATCACTACCCTATTCATATGAGATTGGCCCGGCTATCATCGCCGACATGCGGAAAAGCCCGCCCGCCACTCTTGCCAGACGTGCGATGATCAAGCGTGCCGTCGAACCAAGCGACCTTGTGGCTGACGTGCGCACGCTGGTCGGCGCCGGCGTACGCATTGACGAGGCGCTGCTCGATGCCGCCATGCGCGGGTGGTCCGACAACACCCGCCGCGCCTTCCGCTCGGACCTGACCCTGTGGGGGCAGTGGTGCAGGGGGCGGCAGGTGCAGCCCGCCGGGGCCGGTCCTGCTGACGTTGCCGCCTGGATCCGTGCGCTGGCCGGAACCGAAGCGACGGACCTCAAGACACGCGCCATGGCGACGATCGAGCGTTACCTCGTACACGTGAGCTGGGCCTACCGCATGGCGGAGCTTACCGATCCGACATCAGACCCTCTCGTCAAATTCGAGCGCCAGGCGGCGCGCAACCATCTCGGGGTTCGCCAGCGACAGGCTCGCGCCATTCGCTTCAAAGGCGACATTGCCGATCTCGACAGCCCTGCCTCGGGCGTTTGTCTGGCACACCTGCTCAAGGCGTGTCGCCGCGACGAACTCGGTTTGCGCGATGCCGCGCTGCTGCGCATCGCCTACGACATCGCCGCCCGGCGGTCCGAGCTGGTCGCGATCGATGTCGCGCATATTGAAGGACCGGACGGGGAGGGGGCAGGGCTGCTGCACATCCCTTCGAGCAAAACCGACCGCAAGCAGGAAGGCGCTGAGGCTTATCTGTCACCGGCGACCATGGCGGCGATTGCGCGCTGGCGTAAGGCCGGTGAAATCGACAAGGGACCCTTGCTGCGACGGGTGACGACGCATTTCGATGGGTCGGTGAAATGCATTGGTGGCGAGCGCCTGCGTCCCAACAGTATTACCCTTATCTATAAGCGGCTGATACGCGGGGCTTGGGAGAAGGGCCTGCTCGGTCAGATGGGCGAAGCTGAGCTCGAGCGCTGGCTCAAAAGCGTATCGTCGCACTCGATACGCGTTGGTGTTGCGCAGGACAATTTTGCCACCGGGGAGGGGCTGCCAGCCATTATGCAGGCCTATCGTTGGCGTGATGCGCGTACTGTCTTGCGCTACGGGGCAAAGCTTGCAGCAAAGAGTGGGGCGAGTGCGAGTTTGGCCACGCGCTTCTCGGATCAATGATAAAGCCTGCGGACTGACCGGAAAGGCAGCTTATGGACCGCGAGAACGGGATAGCGCCTTTCGGATCGTTAAGCGCCGACGGTGGCTGCCGACCAGAGTCAGTCGTTCAGGCCAGTAGCATTGAGCGTCGCATCGAACCAAAACCTGCCGATCATGAAGGAAAGCAGAAGTTGAGCAATGCGCCCCCTATGCAGCCATATCGACGCTCGTAGCTTCCGCCCCGAAGGAGTCATCCCGGCATGCTTTCAATAGCTATCGGGTCACGATTATCTGCCACGCTCCAAACCTACGCGCGGGTTATGTGGTCGACCTTCCGGAAACTGCTAACATGCTGAGCCATTTGCTTTCGACCCGGTCGCTGTGGAGAAAGCTGGCTGAAGAATTCTGAAGCTGTAGCACCAGTGCGGCCACGATCTGGTTCAGGGTGTCATCGATCAAGGATCGGTAGCTGGCCTCTGCCAAGCGTGGAAGAACATTCTCCGCACCAATGACCGCGGTGACGAAGGTCAGCATCGCATGAAGAATGCGACGGTCGGCAATTTCGGCATCGAGGTAGCGAATTCTTTCACGGAGCAACTGTTGCGCACGATTGAGCGCGGGGGACAGGGCTCCGGCTTCGTCTGCGGTATGCCGCACGCCGCGCGGGCGATGATACAACAGGTATTGGAGCATGAAATCAGGATAGGAGAATGTGCCATCGGCCGAGCGGAGCGTGAAGTACGGCAGAGTAAGAACTTCCATGAGTGCCCGCGCGTCGCTCTCCAGGCCGCGTTGTTCGAGCTCTGCGAGCATCTTTGCGCGCACGGGCTCCATCTGCATGACCCGGTGGCGAAAGATCGCCTGGATCAGCCCCTGCTTCGACCCGAAGTGATAGCGAACGGCATTGTTGTTGCCGTGTCCGGCCGCACTGGCAATCTCGCGCAGGGAAGCGCCTTCGACACCCCGTTCGGCAAAGAGCTTTTCGCCCGCGAGGATCAACTGCACCTTGCTGTCGGCAGTTTCGTTTGTCTCGACGATTTCAGCTTCAGCCATTCCAGAATGGATAACGCACGCGCGTTAGGCTGCCAAGCTGTTTGATAGATACCCTAACGCATGCGAGTTAGCTTTTCGGCTAACTTTCGCTTAATCCCACGGTCATAAAGCGCGGTCATGCCTTTTCTCCTGCTCACATAAAAGTCAGGTGCGTTACATTTCCGCGTGTGGCCATAGTAGGACAAGAGCAGCGATCACGAGTCGCGCCGGTTCGTTTGGGTAGAGGGGAGTGACATGATCGCAACGAAACAAGGATTTGCGCGCGGCGGTATCGCCATGCTGATGAGCAGCTCCGCTCTCATGCTGGCCATGCCTGCGTTCGGGCAGGAAGCGTCCACGGGCCAGGCACAGGCCGGCGAGGCCGAGCAGGGTGGCATCCAGGACATCGTGGTCACGGCCCGCAAGCGCACCGAAACCACCCAGCAGGTGCCGGTGTCCGTCACGGCAATCTCTGCAGAAACTCTCAATCGCTACGATCTGACGAGCCTTGAGCGCGTGTCCGTTGCGACCCCATCGTTCTCGATCGGCCGTGCGCCGAGCGGTGCGGGTGCGACGCTGGTGATGCGTGGCATCGGCTCGAACTCGACCTCGATCGGTCTTGAGCAGTCCGTGGCCGTCATTGTCGATGGTGCCTATTACGGCCAGGGACGCACCATAAACGAGGGCTTCTTCGACCTCGGGCGCCTCGAGATCCTGAAGGGTCCGCAGGCGCTGTTCTTCGGCAAGAACGCTACGGCGGGCGTGGTCTCAATCACCACGGCTGATCCGGGCGACAGGCTGGAAGTGATTGCTCGCGCCGGATATGAATTCAAGGCGCGCCAGATTGTCGGCGAAGCCATCGTTTCGGCACCGCTCAGTGAAACGCTCGGCGTGCGCATCGCTGTCCGCGGCACGAAGTCCGACCGCGGCTACTTCAAGCAACTCGGCACGACGCAGATCTACCCGACCACTGATCGCACATCGACCTCGCAAGTTGTTGCGCCGACGAACCACTCGGTCGATCCTGCCGGCGATGGCCGCGGCAAGGAATTCTACGTCCGCGGCACGGTTAAATGGCAGCCCACCTCGGACTTTAGCGCCACGCTCAAAGCCAACTACGGCGATAACCGCAACAACAACCCGGGTGCAGGTGCGGTGCTCTACAATTGCCCGACCGGCAAGTCGGCCGGCAATCCGGCCATTCCTTGCGCGCGGACTTTCCAATCCTCGGCCAACAAGTTCCCTGCGGCTATTGCCGCAATCACGCCCTATGCGAACAGGGACGGCTCGCTGGGCAACCAGTACAAGAGCTGGGCGATCAATGCCGCTCTCGAGTATCAGCTCGACAATGTGACGATCAACTCGGTGACGAACTACAACTGGAACAGGAACGTGTTTCAGCTCGATGGTGACGTAGTCTCGCGGTCAGGTCCGGCAGGCGTGAACGCCACCGAATGGTCGACGTTCCATGCGTTTTCCGAAGAGCTTCGTGCGACGACTTCGTTCGACGGCGTGTTTAACGGCATGGTCGGTGCATACTATCAGAAGACCAAGCGCAACTACCTCGCGTGGACCGCATCTGGTGGGCTTGAGAACAGCCAGGCCCCGCAACCCTTCCAGCGCTATCTTGCCAACAGCAAGGACAGCCAGACCGACGGTGAAACCTTCGCTGCCTTTGGACAGGCGATCATCAAGCCGACCGACCAGATCGAGGTTACCGGCGGCGTCCGCTACACCCACGAGACCAAGAACAGCTACTTCCTGCAGCCATATTCTCACCCGATACGCGTAACTCAAGGCATCTTCTTGCCGGGCGTGACGATCCGTTCGGACTTGACCTTCGACGACTGGTCACCGGAGGCAACGATCAGCTTCAAGCCGACACCGGACATAAACATCTATGCCGGCTATCGAACCGCCTACAAGTCCGGCGGGTTCTCCAACTCGGGTATCCTGAGCCCCAACGCCAGCCTTGCCGACTTCGAATTCTCGCCCGAGAAGGCGAGGGGTTTCGAAGCCGGGATCAAGACATTGCTGCTTGATCGCCAGCTCAAGCTCAACCTCTCGGCTTATCACTTCAAGTACACCAACCTGCAGCTGGACTTCCTGCGGTCGGACATCTTCGCGTTCACGACCATCAACGCGGGCTCTGCCACGTCGAAGGGCGTTGAGCTGGAGTTGGAATTCGCCCCGCGTGCGATCGACGGACTCAACCTCCACGCGATCGTGAATTACAATAAGGCCCGGTACGGTGATGCGCCTTTGGCACCGTGCTATGCGGGTCAGACGCGGACTGCGGGTTGCAATCTGGTCTACGTGAACGACGGCTCGGCAAACGGGACAAGCCGGCCGTTCAACTCGGCGACCGACACGATAGCCAACCGGCAGAACCTGAAAGGCCTTCCTACCGCTAATGCACCCGAGTGGACGGCGACATTTGGCTTCAATTATGAAGCTGGCATCAGCAGCGGAATGAAAGTCGGTCTTTCTTCCGACGCTCGCTATTCGAGCTCCTACATTGCCTCCGCCTTCGGAACTCCTGCTTCGCGCCAGAACAGCTATCTGACCGTCGATGGGACGATCCGCCTCTCGTCCGAGGACGATCGCTGGCAGGTTGCGCTCATCGGGAAGAACCTGACCAACAAGTTCTTCGCTGTCGGCGGAATCGATGCCCCCAATACGGGTTCCGGGACCGGAACCTTGGCCGGAGTCCTCGCAGACCAGGTTGGCTATGCCGGGTTGCCGCGCACGGTCATGCTCCTGGCCACCTTCAAGTACTGAGATCCTCCCTGCCCGGTCGCGCGTCCTTCCATGGAGTCGGCGCGACCGGGGCTTTTTTGTCAGATTTCACGCGAAGAGGTTCCCGCGATGCGCGCACTCCGTTCAGCTCTCCGTTTGTCCGCCTGCAAGCGCCAGCTCTGCGGTGCGACCGCCCTCGCCGCTCTCATCGCCCCATCGTTCGCACTCGCCCAGGATGCAGCCACCGACCCGCTGGCCGGGAAGGTTGGCAAGACCGTGCAGGAAACCCATGCACCGGCCTGGCCCTCGCAGCCGCAGGCGCCGAAGGGGGCGCCCAATGTGCTCGTCATCCTGACCGACGACGTCGGCTTCGGCGTGACCAGCGCCTTTGGCGGCCCGGTGCCTACCGCGACTTTCGATGCACTTGCCCAGGTCGGTCTGCGTTACAACCGGTTCAACACGACCGCTCTTTGCTCGCCAACGCGCGCATCGTTGCTGACCGGCCGGCTGCCCCAGAACGTCAACATGGGCAATGTCACCAACATTCCCACCGGGTATGACGGCTATACGTCGGTGATCCCTGAGTCCGCCGCGACGGTCGCCGAAGTCCTCAAGGAAAACGGCTTCAACACCGCCATGTTCGGCAAGAACCACCTCACCCCAGAGTGGCAGACGAGCGCAGCCGGACCGTTCAACCAGTGGCCGACCGGGCTCGGCTTCGAATACTTCTACGGCTTCCTCTCGGCCGATACCTCGCAGTGGCAGCCGAGCATCATCGAGAACACGCTGCCGGTTGAGCCGCCGCACGATGATCCGGACTACTTCTTCGAGAAGGACATGGCGGATCACGCGATCAAGTGGATGCGCACGCAGCAGGCTGCCGCGCCCGACAAGCCCTTCTTCATTTACTATGCGCCTGGCATCGCGCACACGCCGCACCACGCGCCGAAGGAATGGCTCGACAAGTTCAAGGGCAAGTTCGACCAGGGCTGGGACAAGGTGCGGGAGGAGACTTTCGTCCGCCAGAAGCGCATGGGCATCGTCCCGGCAAACTCGCAGCTGTCCCCGCGCCCGGCCTCGCTGCCAGCGTGGAGTTCGCTGAACGCCGACCAGAAGAAGCTCTACGCACGGCTGATGGAGGCCTATGCGGCAAGCGTATCCTACTCGGACTTCCAGACCGGCCGGTTGATCGACGCGATCCGCGAGACCGGAGAACTCGACAATACCCTGATCATATACATTCAGGGCGACAACGGCAGCAGCGCCGAGGGTGGGCCGGAAGGCCTGCTATATGAGCAGTCGAGCATCACCGGCCGCAAGGAAACCATGGCCGAGAAGATGGAGCACATCGACGACATCGGTGGGCCCAAGCTCTACAACCACTTCCCCGCAGCATGGGCCTGGGCGACCAATTCGCCCTTCCCGTGGTGGAAGCAGGTCGCCTCGCAGGCTGGCGGCGTACGCAATGGCATGGTCGTCTCCTGGCCCAAGCGCATAACCGAGAAGGGTGCCCTGCGCTCGCAGTATGCCCATGTCAGCGATATCGCGCCGACGGTGCTGGATGCGGTCGGGATCAAGTCGCCGGAAGTGGTGAAGGGCGTCGCACAGCAGCCGGTTGACGGCATCAGCCTCGCCTATACCTTCCAGCAGGGCTCCGCGCCGTCCGCCCGCCGTATGCAGATCTACGAGATGATGGAGAACTTCGGCATCTACAAGGACGGCTGGATGGCCGGTACGCTGCCGAAGCGTGCCGCGTGGGAAGCAGGCGCTGCTGGCGATCGCAAGCTGACGGTCGGGCCGGATCAGCGCGAATGGTCGCTGTTCAATCTGGACGCCGATTTCACGACGGCCAAGGACCTCGCCAGGAAGGACCCTGCAAAGCTCAGGGAAATGCAGGACCTGTTCTGGGCAGAAGCGGCCCGGAACAACATCCTGCCGATCCATGACTACAGCCAAGGAACGCAGGGTCGGCCTTCACTCGGCGCTTATCGCTCCAGCTTCACCTATCGCCCCGGTGCCGCGACGATTGCCGAGGATGCAGCGCCGCATACTATCGGCAAAAGCTTCCGCATCGATGCCGACGTCACCGCCGGCAGCAGCACAAAGGGCGTGATGATCGCGCAAGGAGGGCGCTTTGGCGGCTACTCCTTCTATCTGAAGGACGGTAAGCCGGTGTTCCACTACAACGCGGTGGGCGCGGACAACTTCACCGTTGCCGCTGACAGTCCGCTTGCGGATGGCCAACACACCCTGTCCGCCGAATTCGCCGCCGACACGGCAACACCGGGCACGCCGGGCACGCTGACGCTCTACGTCGATGGCAAGGCCGTTGGTTCGGGCAGGTTGGGGCGCACGGTGGCAGGCTGGCTCTCTCACACCGAAGGCCTCGACATCGGCCTCGATCGCATCAGCGCGGTCAGCCCGGACTACAGCGTTCAGGACAGCGCTTTTACGGGTCAGATCAGCGAAGTGCGCGTTTCGATAAAGTGAACCTGCGCAATGTACCGGTTCGCCGAGGCATGAAGCTGCGATAGGCTGGGCCGATAAATCGCAAGAGGGAAGAGGACATGCGCTTCAAGGACAAGGTCGTGATCGTGACGGGCGCCGGCTCCGGGCTCGGGCTGGCGACGGTGCAGCGATTAGCGAAAGAAGGGGCCACGCTTGCGCTGGTCGACCTGCGCGAGGACTGGCTCGAGGCCACACGGGCGAGCATGCCGGACGGCACGCGGAACAAGCTGATCAAGGCTGACGTTGCCGACGTAGCGCAAGTGCAGGCCTATGTTGATGACACCGTGGCTGAATTCGGCCGGATCGACGGCTTCTTCAACAATGCCGGGATCGAGGGCCGCCAGAACCTCACCGAGAACTTTGGCGCCGAGGAGTTCCATCGCGTCATCTCGATCAACCTCGATGGCGTGTTCTTCGGCATGGCCGCAGTGCTCAAGGTCATGCGCGAACAGGGCTTCGGGGCGATAGTCAACACGGCATCGGTCGGCGGCATCCGCGGCGTCGGCAACCAGAGCGGCTATGCCGCGGCCAAGCACGGCGTCGTCGGCCTCACCCGCAACTCGGCGGTCGAGTACGGCCAGTATGGCGTGCAGATCAACGCCATTGCTCCCGGTGCGATCATGACGGCGATGGTCGAGGGTTCGCTGCGCCAGATCGGCGGTGACAATTGGGAAGAGGCCGGGCGGCAGTTCGTCTCGGTCAACCCGATGAAGCGCTTCGGTCGTCCCGAGGAAGTCGCCGCACTCGTCGCGTTCCTGCTCTCGGGCGAGGCCCCGTTCATCAACGGCGCCACCATCCCGATCGACGGTGGCCAGTCCTACAAATACTGAGTAGGGCGGGCGCGGATCTGGAGCGCGTCGAACATGGCTAGAAGTGGCCGGGTTGGTCTGAACAGGGATCGGAGCTCGATAAGTGGATCGTCTGCCGGTTGTTTCCTGGGATTGCCGATATTGGGTGTCATGCAGGGAGGGCGTAGCCCGACCGGAGTGACGCCCAATATCGGCGGCCGAATTCATGCTGCCATCGCCATGGGCAGGTTGTCAAAATATGCCTGGTCCGGAGTCTGGGTGCCAAGGCTCGAATGCGGCCTCCTGGTGTTGTAAAAGTTGAAATAGCGGCCGATCGAGGCCCGGGCCTCGCTGACTGCGGCGTAGGCGTGGAGATAAACCTCCTCGTAGTTCACCGAGCGCCAAAGCCGCTCGACGACGACATTGTCGCGCCATGCGCCCCGGCCGACCATACTGATAGCGATCTCCTCACGGTGCAGCACGCTGGTGAAGGCGTGACTGGTGAATTGGCTGCCCTGATCGGTGTTGAAAATCTCCGGTTTGCCATAGCGCGCCAGAGCCTCCTCCAGCGCGTCGACGCAGAAGTCGGCCTCCATCGTAATCGACACCCGCTAGGCCAGGACCTTGCGGCTGAACCAATCCACAATGGCCGCGAGATAGACGAATCCCTTGGCCATCGGCACATAACTGATATCGGTTGCCCAGACTTGGTTCGGCCGCACAATCGGCAGTTTGCGCAGCAGATACAGGTAAATCCTGTGTCCCGGCGCCGGCTTCGAAGTCTTTGGACGGCGGTAAATCGCCTCGATCGCCATTTTCTTCATCAGCGTGGGCGACGTGTTGACGACCGATCTCAATGCCTTCCTGCTGGAGCAGATCGCGCAGCATTCGGCTGCCCGCGAACGAGAACTCCAGGTGCAATTCGTCCATGCGCCGCATAATGGCCAGATCGGCCGCGCAAACCGGCTTGGGCAGGTAATAGACACTGCCACGGCTGATTCCCAATTCCCGCGCCTGTCGCACTACGGGCAGGTTATGCGAACGATCGATCATCGCCTTGCGCTCGGCAACAGACCGGCTCGGCTTTGGGATGATCCCCCGGATCATCCGTCGCCTGCGCTCCCGAGCGCGCCGGCCAAGAAATCGTTCGCCAGCGTTAACTCGCCGATCTTGGCATGCAGCGTCTTCACATCGACCGCTGGCTCGGCGGACTCTGAGGCGCTCTCTGAGGCGCTCTCTGAACCGAATACGCCTGCTGCACCTTCAAGCAACTGCGTGCGCCAGGTCGTGATCTGATTGGGATGCACGTCGAACTGCTGCGCCAGTTCGGCCAGCGTCTTCTCTCCCTTCACGGCGGCCAGTGCCACCTTCGCCTGAACGCCGGGCTGTGGTTCCGGCGGGGTCGTCTGCTCATCTCGTCTCCTGTCATGCCGCCATTCTGGCCGCCGTCAGGCAGAAAATCCACTTATCCCGATGTCCAGATTCTTCAGACCACCTTTACCTGCGCAGCCTTCTTTATGAGATAGCGGTGATTATGCTCACGAGAACCACGTCTCGGCATGACAGCCGCCTCAAGGACTGGGGACTCAAGCTCCGAGAGCGCCTTGGCATTAAACGCGCTGCGGTTGCGGTAGCCCGCAAGTTGGCAGTCTTCATGCACAGCATGCTGAAAACGGGAGAGCCATTCAACAACTTGGCCGGCGCTCCCGCGTGACGCCGACCTCGCCTCAATAATTCCAGCGCGCCCATAGCCGACGCGCGGGACGTCACTGCCGCGGACGTGGGTCTATAAATTATGTAAGTGAGGATGCTTGCGGACATTTCAAATTCAAGCGGGTGTTGACGATCCTTCAGGCCTTTTTGCGTTGATCAGTGCCGGTAGATAACTCAAAATGGACACGGGCTCGGCGCTAATTTGCCAAGCGCGTTGATGAAACAGCCGCAAGCGCTGGCATGGAAACAGCGCCCAGGCTTTTCAGGGCGGTTCATCCTTGACGGGTTGGGATACGTCTCGGGTGCCGATTGTCAGGCATGCCTCTATCGATCGTTCGCGAATTTGGACCCCACCTGATCGAAGCGAAAACGCCAATCTTCTTGTCGGACTGCCTCTCACATGTCGCTCGAGAACTCGGGTTCGATCACTTTGCATTAGCCTACGAACCACGAGTTCGATTCGAGGAACGCAAATCGGTCCTCATGCACAACTACCCAGCAGAATGGGCCGAAGTGTATGTCTCGTTCGACCTTGCCGGGCAGGATCCGGTACGCCGTGCCTGTGATCGAGCGCTGTTGGGCTTTGAATGGCGAAACCTCGCCAAACTGATCCCCTTGACAATTGGCGACCATCGCATGCTGGCTGTTGGCCGTGAAGTCGGGGTAGCCGATGGATACACCGTGCCGCGCCACATTCCTGGCGAAGGCACCGGCTCTTGCTCTTTCGTGGTCGGTCCTGGCTCTGAACTCCCCCGCGAACGGTTGGAAGTGGCTGAATTGCTTGGGGCCATCGCGATAGCGGCAGCGCGCGGGTTGGCAGGGCTGGGCCAATACCACTGCAAGCCAGCCCTGTCGGACAGGCAACGCGAATGCGTGTTGTGGTCGGCCAGAGGAAAGACAGCTGCAGAGACCGCGATCATCATGGGCGTAACGGAGTTTACGGTCCGCAAGCACCTCAAGGATGCCCGAGAACGCTACAACGTCCACTGTGGCCAGACGCTCATCCTCTGCGCACTCTATGACGGCCTGATCAGCTTTCCGGACCTCCTGCGTTGGTGGAACAACCTCCTCGAGTAAAGGGATCGCCGGGAAGGGCGTATTACGGCTCCCGCCATTCCCAGATCTGGGAATACCGCGAAGGTCCGCTCGCTGTTTGGATGCGCCATCCCAACCTGGAGATCGCACCATGCCCAACCTCACTGACCCCGCAGCGAATGAAGCCCACGCCTTTCGCACCATGTTTTCCGCGCGTAAGCGGGTATTTATTGACCTCTTGCGCTGGGACCTGCCAGTCCTTGCCGGCAAGTACGAGGTTGATCAATTCGACAACCAGCATGCCGATTACCTGATCCTGCTCGATGAGAACGGTGAGCACCGCGCTTCGACCAGGCTGCTGCGCACCGACGCCCCCCACATCCTGCGCGACATGTTTCCGGTGCTATGCCCTGGCCCAATTCCGTGCGGTCCCACGACACGGGAAATAACCCGCTTCTGCCTAGACCCGCGGCTGACTGCTGCCGAGCGCAAGGTCGCGCGCAACGAGCTCGTCACCGCCCTGGTCCAATATGCGCTGAGGAACGGCATCACGGATTATACAGGTGTCGCTGGCCTTGCCTGGTATCGGCAAATCCGGAGATTCGGGTGGCAGTGCCGGGCGCTTGGAGACCCCGTAACCCATGATGGGCAAAAGCTCGTCGGGCTGCATATCAGCGTCGACGGGCATACGCTCGCAGGGGTCAAGCAGGCTGGCTGCTTTGCCGAGCCGACTATCGAAATGCCTGCTGCGACGGGAGGAGCGGCATGACGCCCGTCACAATCGAGCCATGGCTCAATGCGTTGATGGCGCAAGGCTACTGCGTCATCCCGCAGCTTCTTCCGCCACAGACTTTGTCCGATCTGGCTCACGACCTGGAGGACGCGTTCAGAGCCACCCCGTTCGGCCAGGGTCATTTCTACGGCTATCGGACCAAGCGCTTCGGCAGCCTGCTGCGTCGATCGTCCCGCGCTCCGGAAATCGTCATGGAGCCAACGGTGCTGGCCCTGGCTCAAGCACTGCTGGGTTCCGCCTGTGACAGAATCCAGCTCAACGTCGCCCAGGCCATCGCAATCCATCCTGGCGAACTCGAGCAATTCCCTCACTGCGATCAGGACATGTGGGCCGGCGTGAAGGGCGCACACGAATATCTCCTGAACGTGATCTGGCCCCTGGATCCCTTCACGCCTGAAAACGGTGCCACCCGGATCTACCCTGGTACGCATCGAAATCCGCCAAGGAGTTTCGCAGAGCTTCCAGAGCCCGTCATCACGCAGTGCGAACCCGGTTCAGCCATCTGCTTTCTGGGCTCGACGCTGCATAGCGCCGGCCCGAACAGATCTGCCGGTGTCAGGCGCGCCGTCGTCGTCGGGTACAGTCTGGGTTGGCTCAAGCCTTACGAAAACATGTGGCTGGCCTATCCGCCAAAGGTCGCAAGGACATTCTCGCCAGAACTCGCGGCGCTTGTCGGCTATGCCCAGCACCGCCCCAATCTTGGGAATTACGAAGGGCAATGCCCTTCCGTGCTGCTCAGTCGCGCCAGGCGGGGCCCGATCGGCGCCGTGGATGCATTGCGACCCGACCAGGCTACAATGCTCTCGGAATTCGCGCGGGGGCAGGGGGCACAGCGATGAGCCCGGCGCATGTCCTCGAACCGACATACGCGTCCATCAAGCAAAAGTTGCTGGATGGAGCCTGGCCACCAGGCTCTCGCCTTGAGAGCGTACGGATCGCCGACCTGGTAGGCGTAAGCATGACCCCGGTTCGCGACAGTCTCAATCGACTTGTTGGCGAGCGCTTAGTGGACCTGCGGCCAGGTTTCGGCTTCCATGTGCCGCGGCTCTGCACTTTCGATCTTCGCGAACTGCTCGAGCTCAACCTTGTGTTGGTTCGCCTTGCAATGAAGCGTATGGGGCACGCCGAACAAACTGAAATCCCAAGCGGCAGCGTCGACCTGGCTCTGCGCTCGCGCGCAGTGTTCAGCTACATCGCCGCCGCCGCGCGCAACGAGGCTCTGACGGACGCAATAGAGTCGCTCAATGATCGCCTTCATCCTTTCCGGCGGATCGAGGCCGAGGTCTTGCGCGACGCTAAACAGGAAGTCGCAGATCTCGAGGCCATGTTGATAAACTCACCCAGTCGGCAAACTGCGGTTGCGATGCGGCGTTATCATCAGCGCCGGATTTCTGCGGCGCCACGCCTCGTTGCAATGTTACAGCAAGCTCATCCGACCAGAAGCTGACGCCGATTGGTCATCGACTATTGCCAAGTCCCTACAATCGCGCCATCTTCTGTTTAGGCAGCACGAACAGCTGGCATAGCTGCCCGGACTACAATTCCGCCAGGCATCAAGCACGCCTGTCCTGATGGACCGGTGGTCGGTCATCGCCACGTGAGGCCGGCACAGACCTGACTCCAAACGCAGTCGGCAACGACCTTGCCGGGCTGCCAGGATCATGCCGGCTTCGGTGCCAAGGTGTCTCCTACCAGATTTTCGCCTGCGCTGACGTCGCCACGCGACAGCACGCTCGACCAGGCGTACCGCGAAGAGCAGGCCAGGTTGAAGCGCTACTTCGATTGGAAGGCAGGGCCAGACGCATCCGCAGACCTGGTCCAGGATGTCTTTGTCAGGGCCTTGGGCAAAAGTCAGAGTGAGCGCCTGGAGAACCCCGCAGGCTATCTCTGGCGGATTGCCCAGAACCTCTTGATTGACACGTTGCGTGTCCGAAAGCGGCGAGGGCCGCAAGTCCAGTTCGACGAAGCGCAGCATTCGCCCGATCTTGCCGATCAGGCAGCGCTCCTTGAAGCTGCCCAGTTGCAGTTACGCTACGAGACGGCACTGGTGGCACTGCCGACGAGGACGCGCGACATATTCCTGATGCATCGGGTGGATGAGCTGACCTATCAGGAGATAGCTCTGGCCACAGGCCTCACCCCTGCGGGGGTCGAATATCACATGTCAAAGGCGCTTGCACATCTTGCCAAACGTCTCGCAGTGCACAGGTGAGCCTTCAGCGATGAGTGGTGAGGGGGGAGCCGACAGCGAACGCAACGCGGTCGCTACCGACGAGGCCGCGCTCTGGTTTGTCATATTGCGGGGGCCTGATCCAGATCGACACCGTGCCAAATTCGAGAAATGGCGCGACGCAAGCGAATTGAACCGGGCGGCGTTTGAGCAGGTAGCTGCCACATTCGAAGGAGCGGAGGTTCTCAAGACGTCGGCCGACCAGCGGCATCGTCCGCTGCCGCGTGTCCGTCGGGATGCCCGCTCGTGGGTCCCGGTCGCACTTGCCGCAAGTGTCGCTGTCACCCTTGTCGCGGGGGCTGCCTGGGGACCTCTACTCAATTTACAGCAGCGGGCGTCAGATGGGCGTGCCACCACGTTCGCGACCGACCATGGCACAATGCGCACGGTGCAACTCGCGCAGGGTGCAAGCCTCGCGCTGGATTCTGCGACTGAAGTGCGCCTCGAGAACCAGGACGGGGATCCGGTCGTCACCGTGGTCAAGGGACGTGCCCAGTTGCGGTTTCGCGGCAGCACCACTGAATGGTTGGTGCGTGTGGGCGACAGCGAGATGACCTCGCGAAACGGCATCTTCGACGTGAGCTTGCGCGGTGAAGATGCGCCGTCTGTGCAGCTCTATGCGGGCGAAGCCAGAACGCGGCCCGTCATGCAAAGTGCAGCCTACTTCGTCAGCGGCGAGCCGCTTCCTGTCGGCCGGGCAGTGCAGCTTGCGCGAGGCAGGGCCGAGCCGCTGCGGCCGCGCTATGCTGCGGATGAGCGAGACTGGCCGCAAGGGTGGGTTCAGTATCGCAGTGTCCCTTTGTCCGACCTCGTGCATACCGTAAACCGCTACGCCGGAAAGCCCATCATTCTTTCGGATCCTGCCCTTGGCAGCCTTCGCATTTCCGGCCGCTTCCGGATCGTAGATCCATCCGCGGTCGCCCTGAACCTGGGGCGCGTATTCACCCTGACGATCACGGAACGCCCCGACGGATTCTATATCGATCGACCCTGAGGAAATATTTGCAATTGCAACTAGGGTCCCTGCAGACCCCGACGTCATTGCCCTTATCGCCCGGCTGCTCTCGCGCAACCGGGTCAACGAGAATGAGGGAACTATCGATGACCTGCTCACCCCGACGGCTTGCCAGCTTACTTGGCGGCGCATGCATCCTTCTGACGGCCATGCCCGCTGCGGCGCAAGAGGCACGCTATGATTTCGAGATTTCCGAGACTGATCTCGGTGCAGCGCTCATGGCTGTAGCTGCCAGGGCAGGGTGGCAGGTCTATGCTCCGGCCGAGGCCGTCAGCAGCCGTCGGGTCGAGCCCTTGCGCGGCACCATGACAGTCGAGCACGCCGTAACCAGGCTTCTGTCAGGAACCGGGCTGCGGGCAAGTTTCTCGAACCGCACGATCGTCATTACCATGCCCGACAAGGCCGCACTCCCCGCTGATGCCGATGCGCCGATTGTCGTCACGGGGTCCTTGATCCGTGGTGCCGAAGTGGCAGCGCCGGTGATCAGGTTATCGCGCGAGACCATCGTCGCTGCTGGGCAGACCGATACTGGCGAAGCCCTACGTGCGATCCCGCAAAACTTTGCCGGTGGCCAGAACCCGGGGGTCGGAACAGGTGCGGGCCTGATCAACACAAACGTCAACTCGGCAGCGAGCGCGAATCTGCGAGGCCTCGGACCAGACGCAACCCTGACGCTGCTCAACGGCCACAGGCTGCCCTACGATTCGGCTTTTGGTGGCGTCGATATCTCCGCCATACCGGTTGCGGCGCTCGAGCGCATCGAAGTCGTGCCCGATGGTGCCTCGGCCCTCTATGGTTCGGATGCCGTAGCCGGTGTCGTCAACGTGATCCTGCGGCGTAACTACAGCGGCCTTGCAACGTCAGCGCAGGTCGGTGCCGCAACCGATGGCGGCTATTTTCGCCAGCAAGCCGATGTCGTGGGCGGCACGCATTGGTCCACCGGCGGCGTCATGCTTGCTTACGACTATGCGCACAATTCCGCCATCTCTGCCGACCAGCGCAATTACGCATCCTCGCTCGACACCCGGGCGTCGTTGTACCCAGAGCAAAGACGGCACGCCGCGCTGATGACGCTTTACCAGGATTTGGGTGAGCGCCTCACTTTCAGCATGGATGTGCTCTATTCCAGGCGGACATCGCGTACGATCGGCGGTACCGCATCTTCGCGCTATCTGTTCGCGCCGCGGGTCACCACGTTTTCCATCGCTCCAGAGCTGCGATTGGAAGCAGGAGGTGACTGGAACATCAAGCTCCTGGGAGCCTTCGGGCGCGACCGCACTCGCTACCATACGACCTTCACCCCCTCGGGTAGCACGCCCACGGTAACCCAGGGTTGCTACTGCAACGATGCCACTTCGGCAGAAGTCAATGCCACCGGCCCACTCTTCGCGCTGGCTGGTGGTCCCGCTCGCCTCGCCATCGGCGGCGGTTATCGCGATAATGGCATGAGCTTCACGCGGGTTGTCGGAGGGACGCTGGCACAGGCCTTCGATGTGTCGCGCCACAGCGTCTATGGATTCGGGGAAGTGTTCCTGCCCTTTGTTGCCTCGGAAAATGGCATCGCCGGAATCAACCGGCTCAGCCTGTCAGCCGCCATGCGCTACGAAGACTACCCGGGCATGGCGCACGTTGCGACGCCGCGTCTCGGCCTGATCTACGCGCCAGTGCGCGACGTCACCTTGAAGGCCTCGTGGGCGCGTTCGTTCAAGGCGCCGACGCTGTACCAACAATATGTCGGGTACCAGGCCTACCTCCTGCCTGCCGCAGCCTTCGGCGCCGGCACAGGCGCTCAGACGGTTCTCTATACCAGCGGCGGCAATCCTGTCCTGAAGCCCGAGCGGGCGCGTTCGTGGACGGCCGGGTTCGTGATCAGCCCCGCTGCTTTGCCCAACCTGACCTTCGAAGCGAGCTATTTCGACATCCGTTATCGCGACAGGGTTGTCCAGCCCATTGCCGGTTCGATCGCAGCTGCCTTTACCGATCCTGCGTACGCTTCCCTGATCGATCGCGATCCCGCTGCAGGTCGACTGAGCCAGCTCATAGAAGGGACACAGCTCGGTCTGCAGAACTTTACGGGCCGCCCCTATGATCCCGCCGCGGTCGTCGCGCTGGTCGACAATCGCAATCTCAATGTCGCCATCCAGCACATCAAAGGGGTCGATGCGTCTTTCAGCTGGCGCAAGGACCTGGGATCGGATCGTTCGCTCACGGCCAATCTTGCCGGCTCGTGGCTCGACAGCGGCCAACAGGTCAACGCAGCGTTGCCCGAGGCCGATCTTGCGGGGACCCTGTTCAATCCGCCGAAGTTCCGCGGTCGCGGCAGCGTCGCTTACCAGTCGCGTGAGGTTCTGGCCTCGGCCTATGTCAATTACACCGGTGCACTTGCCGACCGCCGCTTCGCGGCGCCTGTGCGCATTGCACCACAAGCGACAGTCGATCTTGCACTGCGTTATACCGCAATTGCCGGCGCCGATGGCGAACCAGGTCTGGCCCTCTCGCTTGTCGTCAACAACGTCGCCAACAAGAAGCCGCAGATCATTCGCACGACGGGGCCGACCGACACGCCCTATGATTCGACCAACTACTCCCCGATTGGCCGATTTGTGGCCCTCGGCTTGTCGAGGCGGTGGTGATGCTGAACAGTGCAGCGCTCATGTTGGCTCAGGCTGTCGTGCCTGGGCCTTCCGTCCCTGCAACGGGTGAAGCAGTCGATCCTTGTCTGTCGCTTGAATCAGAGGCCTTGGGGCCCGGTGAGGAAATGAGGACCGAGCTCACTTCAAGCGATTTGGCGACTGTCGCCGATATCGGGCGTTCGGATCCCAACGAGTCCACCAGCCCATTTGGGGTATCGCCCGACGGGAAGCAGATCGCCTTCCTTGTGCGCCGGGCCAATCCGCGAGCCAATGCCTTCTGCCAGAAGTTGATAGTCGCGAGCCTGGCCAGGGAGGGAGCGCCGCCGCGAGAAGTCGACCGCGGCGGCGCTTTCATCCGGGCAACCTTTGCCTTGCGCAATTTCCCTGTTGTCGGCGCGGGGTACGCTCAGGTCATCACCCCGCGCTGGTCTCCGGATGGCCAGCGTATTGCCTTTCTCAAGCGTATCTCGGACCAGACCCAGGTCTGGACCGTGAACGTAGCCGGCAACGCTCCGGCGAGGCAAGCAACGGCTCTGCCCGACGATGTCGAGGACTTTCGCTGGAGCACAGACGGGAAGGCACTCGTTGCGCAAACGCGGCCATCATTGCGTGAAACGAACGCGCGGATTGGAGCTGAGGCGCGGACGGGTTTTGTGTTCGACGATCGCTTCTCGCCGCAGTTTGCGGATCGTCCCTTGCCCACAGGGCCGATGGTCATGTCGTATACCGCGGTAGACGATGCTGGTTTTGTGCGCCCTGCCACTGATGCCGAAATCGGTGCCTTCGGGAACCAGCGCGCCACTCCGGGCGACGAAATCCCGGTCGGGGCGCGGGGTTTTACAAAGAGAGGGGATGGCGGCGCCGCCTGGATAGAGAGCAAGGCCCCCGGTCGACTGATCGCGCCGACCCGCCTTGTCCTGCGACTGCCAGGCGGTGCAACCCGGCTTTGTGACACGGCGCTCTGCGACGGCGCGCGGCACCTGTGGTGGGCAGCCAATACTGGGGACCTCTACGTGCTGCAGAAGACCGGATGGGGGCAGAGCCAGACAGGCTTGCTGCGTTGGAACGTGTCCTGGCCTCGCCCAAAACGTGTTTTCGTGACCGAAGATGCTTTGATCGGCTGCACGATGTCTGGACCCGAGCTTGTCTGCGCGCGCGAGGGTGCCGCGCGACCCCGCCGCCTCGTCGCGATTGATCCTGCGACGGGTCGGGAGCGCCTGATCCACGATCCGAACCGCGACTGGTCAAGGTTCACACTCGGCGCGGTCCAGCGGTTACGGTTTCGCAATACCTTTGGTGTGGAAAGTTTTGCCGACCTCGTGCTCCCGCCGGATCACGGGCGAGGGCAGAAGCACCCCCTCGTTGTCGTCCAGTACGGCAGCGACGGATTCCTTCGCGGCGGCACCGGTGATGAGGTCCCTGTCCAGGTGCTCGCCGCGAAGGGATTTGCGGTGCTGAGCTTTGCCCGTCCAGACTTTCCGGCCTGGGTCATGGAGGCAAAGGACGAGCAGGAACTGCGGGCGCGCAATCGTACCGACTGGCTCGATCGCCGAAGCGTGCAGTCCTCGCTCGAGATGGCCATTGCACAGGCCCTCGCCACAGGCGCTGTTGATGCCGACCGGATGGGGATCAGCGGGTTCAGCGACGGGACGTCCACCACCCAATGGGCGCTGATCAATTCGAAGCTGTTCAAGGTCGCGAGCCTGGGTGCGTGCTGCGAGGATATGATCTCCTATCCGCTCGCAGCAGGCCCCTATTTCGAGAGGTTCGGGCGCGAAATGGGCTACCGCTTCTTCGAGGGTGACGCCCGGGATTTCTGGAAGCCGATGTCATTGGTACTCAACGCGGACAGGATTGAGGCACCGATTTTGGTCCAGACCGGCGACAGCGAATACGAGGCGGGTCTCGATGTCTTTGCTGCCTTGCGCAAGCAGGGCAAGGCCATCGAAATGATCGTGCTGGAGAACGAGCCGCATTTCAAATGGCAACCTGCGCACCGGCTTGCGATCTACGAGCGTTCGGTCGACTGGTTTCGCTTCTGGTTGATGCACGAGCTGGATTGCACACCTGACAAGGGTGATCAGTACGAGCGCTGGAAGGCCATGCCCGGCGCGCCTCCAGCCGAGGCCCTGCGTTGCGGATAACCAGACGCGGACTGAGGCAAAACACTGCACATCAAGGTTGCCATGAGCGCGCCCAGGCTTCGGCTTCGACAAGATCCAACAGGCGGTAGATGGTGGGCTCTTTTCCATGTGGGTCGCTGGCTATGGCCTGCTCAATCGCGGCTGCATCGAGTAGTCCGTTGGCCCTCAACAGGCCACCGAGAAGCATGTCCCTGATCAGCGTCCGATTGTGCGCGAAGATCACGCGCATGACACTGTCGGGGCCGGCCTTGGACACGCGGCGTACGACCGCGGCGGGCAGTTCTTGCGCGAAGGCAGCACGGGCCAGCGCCCGGTTGATCCCGCCGTGGCACCAGATCCACGTTGGGATCGACAGACACAGCTCAAGAAGGGGTTGGCTCATCAAGGGTGAGAACTGCAGCGGGTCTGCAGGACCGCTGGCGGAATGAATGAAGTTCTGCGTGCGCAGGAGCAATGTCAGGTGATCGATCTTGCCGGGGTGGGTGAGTGGAACCGCCTGCGCCAAGTCCGCAATCACCTCGGGGGTGCCAAAATCGGGCACATCGCTTGCCAGCAATCGCCGATCTGCCGCCCATGCCGCAGGCCGACTTCCGCGGCGCGCCCGCATGGACAATGCGCGCGCCATGGCCGGCACGGTCGTTTGCGCGATCCGACACATGTCGAGATAAGTTGCCGCCGCGCCGTGCGACAGGCCCTCGCTACGCCAACGGTCGAGGATCGGCGCCGCAGAATGCAGATAGCAGAACAGATTGTCGCCGCCATTGCCATCGACGACCGCGCTGGCCCCAGACCGGCCAGCGGCTTTGATTGCGTGGCGCCGGACTTCCTGCATGAACGCCTTGCCAGAGGGGCGCGCCAAGCCCAGCGAAACCGGAGCGGCCAGATCGACCCTTTCGGGAGTGTAGCAAGCCTCGAAGCATTCGACGCCCAACGCATTGGCAAGCATCCGCACAGGCACGCGCTCGTCGCCGCTGGGATCGCCCGTTGCAATCGTCAGGCAAGCGAAGTCCTGACCGACGGTCGCAAGCGCGGCGGCGATCAGCGAGGAATCGACTCCGCCCGAAGCCGATACCAGCAGGCGGCCAGATACGCTTCCCCACGCTCGCATGACGCGTTGCGCCGTATTGCGCAATTCAACGGCCAATTCGTCAAAGGCTTGTGTCTCTTTGTCCGGCATGAATTGGGTAGCATGCCACACGGCTACCGACGTTGCGCCTTCGTTGGTCCACGACGTCATTTGTCCGGCGGGCAGTTCTTCGATGCCGGCAAGGCAGGTTCGCTGATCGCGCCAATCTGGCCGTTGGAGATGTGAAGCCAAGTCATGCCAGGAAACACGGGGTTTCGGGGAGCAATGCGAATTGAGCAGCGTCAGATCGCTCGTGCAAGCCTGACCCTCGGCGATCTCCGATCGATACACTGGGAGCAGTCCGGAAGGGTCCGGGTAAACGCGCAAGTGCAGTCCCTCGACGAGCAAGGCGACGTAGGCGCCCCAACATTGGCTCGTTAGCCATAGCGCGAAGCTTGATGGGTCATGACGCTGCAGGATATCTCGAGGCAAGCGGGTCACGTGGCGGCCTGTCGTCCTCTCGAAGAGATAGCCGATCACGATGCCGCGTTCGCCAGCGTCAAGAACGTGCTCCTCGTGTTCGGCCCACAGTCGAGGACCATCGGGTCTTGGAACGCGGCACGGTCGACCGGTCGACAACGCGATGCGCTCGATGTTGCCCGCACTCGCTTTCGGCCAGGTCAACAGGAAGCGGACCGGTTTCACAGGATCAGGATCGGTTTGTAGCGTGCCGCCTCTTCCACGCTTTCGTTAAGTAGGAGGTGACCAGCCTGCACCCAGCAATGGGCGGCAAAGGGCCTGAGCTTGACGCCAATGATGACCTGACAAGCGCAGTCCGATTTCGCCATCAAGCGCGCAAGCGCGATCGAGCGGGGCAAGCATCGGTCGACTGCGCTTCGAACAAGCCCAGCGTCCTCGAAGGCCTTCACCAGTGCGGCGTGTTCCGCACCGAAAGGTCTGCGCGCGTGCCGCGAGCACAGCACTGAACGCAACTCTGACAGAACCGTGTGCAAGCCACGTCTGGCCAGCCTGCGCTCGATAGCACGCTGGTCCCAGAGCGCGCGAGCGATCAGGGAAGGCGAGAAGCCGCATCCCTGCAGATCGGCGGCCTCTACTGGATGGATTCCACCCCCTTGTGCGCGAAGTGGAGCGAGTGAAACGAACTGGTCAAGTCCTGCTGAATGCAACGCGGG
Source organism: Novosphingobium sp. ERW19 (assembly GCF_012641315.1). Classification (NCBI taxonomy): domain Bacteria; kingdom Pseudomonadati; phylum Pseudomonadota; class Alphaproteobacteria; order Sphingomonadales; family Sphingomonadaceae; genus Novosphingobium; species Novosphingobium sp. ERW19. Next base: position 18,932 of record NZ_JABAIC010000014.1, on the reverse strand, counting down.
GGCAAATGCCACGCCATTGATCAGACTGGCGAGAAAAGCGGCATTGGCAGTTTCCGGCAACCGGAAGTAGTGGTCGCGAGCCAGATCGAGGAACAGCGCCGTATCTTCGATGACGCAGAAGCTCAATGCGGGGAGGGGAGTGGTCATGGGAAACTGCGCCGAAGGGCGCATGCCCTGAAACTGGGACATGCGCCCGAGCCGGTCACTCGGCAGCGATGCCGGGGAGGAACCGGAGGTTGCCACCGCTGACGTCGAGTTCGACGATCGCTTGGCCCTTGGTGGTGGTCGAGGCTTCACCCAGATCGATCAGGGTGTCCTCGCGGGGAGTGTTCTCGGTCATGAACTTCATCCTTCTTGGCTAAATGCGACTCCATTGTCGCAGGCCAAGGATGATCCCGACCGGCATTGCCAGCCATTTTATAATGGCTTTATTTTGAGCAGCTTGGGGCAGGGATATGAAATGACCGGGACATGAAACGGATCGTTGGGGACCCACACCGCAGCCTTTAGCTTTTCGGCCTGGACATGCGCAGCGGCGACCCGGTCACTCAGGAGCAGCAGCGCAACGCAAATCAATTGCATCATGGCCCTGCAACTGCCCGGAAGAGAAACACGTTTCTTGATAAATTGCCATAATACAATGTGTTAAACAGAATTCATATTGGTGCATCGCCGGCCAATTGCTGCTAGGCTTGCGGCACGATGCGTACCGCTCTCGATCATCTTCCACCACACAAGCAACGTGAGATCGAGCGCGTCGTCCAGCTTGTTTTCGAGGAGTTTGAAGACAGCTTTGCTCTGGCGCGCCGCGAATGGAAGAAACAGGGCCGGATCCTCAAGGTCGTACTTTACGGCTCCTATGCGCGCGGCGGTTGGGTAGACGAGCCGCACACCGCCAAGGGCTACAAGTCTGACTACGACCTCCTCATCATCGTCAACGATGCGCGGCTGACCGACCGGGTAAAGTACTGGTCGCGGCTCGATGAGCGCCTGATGCGCGAGTACGGGGTGACCGGCACGCTCAAGACGCCCGTCAACTTCATCGTCCACACGCTGGGCGAGGTGAACGATGGGCTGGCGCACGGGCGCTACTTCTTCATCGACGTCGCCAGGGACGGCATCGCGCTCTACCAGGCGGACGAGGAGGAGCTGCATCAGCCTAAGCCCAAGACGCCTCAGCAAGCTGCGGCGATGGCACGAGAGTATTTCGAGGAGTGGTTTCCAAACTCCTTGAGGCGTTTCGAAAGCGCGAAATTTCTGCTGGATAAGGGATATGAAAAGCAAGCTGCGTTCGATTTGCATCAGACCACGGAGGGCCTGTACCACTGTGTTTTGCTCACGGTGACGTTCTACACGCCGCACGTGCATAATCTCGGTTTCTTGCGCACCCAGGCCGAACGGCTCGATCGGCGGCTTGTCCATGTGTGGCCGGCGGACAACCGCAAGCAGCGCGCAATGTTTGTGAAACTCAAGGAAGCCTATGTGAAGGCCCGGTATTCCAAGCATTACCGTATTTCTGGCGAGGAACTGGCTTGGCTTGCTATGCAGGTCGAGGAACTCGGTCGCGTTGTCCACGCAATCTGCTCAGAGCGCATAGCCGAACTCGAAGCGCAGGTCCGGCGGCAGACGGTCTGAGCCGTGATTTCGTTGCTTAGCCCGGACAGCGTTTGACTTGGCTGGCTGGATCGCGTCAGATGTTCCTCGCGCAATTCCTGCCGAGCCGGCACGCCCATGGAGGCGTGTATGTTTCGGTATCTGGCACTTGGTCTGGTGACTCTCGGATTTGCCCCGTCAGCGCATGCGCAATCTGTCGAGCTGATGGTTTTTGCGCCAGCAACATCTGCTAATGTTGACGACCTGCGCAAATCAAAGTCGGCTTCGGGGTCCAGCAGTCCTGTTGACGCGGCACTACGCTTCTTTCTCCGCACCACAGCCGATCCGCGGACGATACCAGCGCAGTATCAACTTGCCTATTTGTCCTGTCCTTCCACGCCATATGTTCCGGCACCTTGGCTCGCTGCCAAGGTCGAACGACGACGGCGGATGCATTACGCCGATATCGTGAGAGCGGCATGCGAACTCGGTATTTCGCCAAGTCTGTTAGAAGCGGTGGTCGCCCAGGAGTCGGGTTACAGGACACTGGCCATCAGCAGGGCAGGCGCCAAAGGGCTGACCCAACTCATGCCCGGAACAGCCGATGCGATGGGGGTTGCAAGGCCATTTGATCCGATGAGCAATTTGCGCGGCGGAGCCCGTTATCTGCGCGATCAGCTGACCCGGTTCCGCAGAATTGATCTTGCACTGGCAGCGTACAATGCAGGTCCAGAGCGTCGGGCGCTCAGTGAAGGCCGCATTCCAAACATCAGCGAAACGAAGGCATACATTCGATCCGTTCTGAACAATTGGGAGAGGATCGCCAAGCACGCTCGTCACGGCGAAATCTTACAGCGACAAACCCGGATGGCGGGCGGTCCATCAACCGGGAGGACGGCTGTCTTGGCAACATTTAAATAGCGGGGTTCCTCCGATGTATGGCGATGATTGCGGACGATCCGGAACGTCTTGTTCGAAAGCGCAAAAGGCGGATAGCGGCCGTTGCAGCCAGCCTACGCCAGAGCCAGCGCCAACGCCTCAATCTGCGACCTCCAAGCGCTTTAGCCGAATGGTCCGAGGATCCCAAGAAACACTTAAAGTCCGGTGTAACCTTGGTCAGCGTGCTTGCCTTGGCGGTGCTCCTAATTCAATCACATAGCATTAGGGCGTGGATCCGCCGCTGAACAGTTGGGTGGGGATGATGCGGGTAGCACGGATTGTAATTCAGAACTTTCGCACTTTCGCTTCACTTGACGTGAATGTTGCTGATGACCTGTGCTGCATCATAGGCGAGAATAACACCGGTAAGACCGCTATCCTGCGTGCGATCCAGATCTGTCTCGACAATATGTTGCCGTCGAGTTTCCGGTCACTGCTGCGCGAGGACATCCACTCCGCGAGCGATATTGCCGAACCTAGCCAGGTTCTAATCGGAATTGAGCTGACTGGGTTCGAGGGCAGAGTGAACGAAGAGGCCCTGGTCAGCACCTGGAAGACTGCCGCGGATCGTGCGCGCATATTCTACCGCTTTCGACCGCGCCCGGCTGTCCGGGAGCAGCTTGCGAGTGGCGACATCGCTCCCGGGACGCTGACCCTTGAGGACTATCAGTGGGAGATCCGCGGTGGCGGTGATCCTGCAATCGACCTAATCGACATTGCCTGGGATGACGAGGGGATCGGCGAATCCGTGCGCTTCGCTGATTTGCAATCCTACCTTCTCGTTCATCTGCCCGCGCTCCGCGATGTCGAGAACGACCTGCGCAATCCCCGCCAGTCACCGCTCATCCGTCTGATTGAAGCGTTCGAGATCGATGCGGCCGAGCAGGATGCTCTGATTGCCATCCTCGATGAGGCCAATCAGGCGATCGCGAACTCGGCAACTATCGCCGAGATAGCAGGGGCAATCGACGCGCGCTTCAAGGATGTCTCTGGCCCAGCGTTTGAGATGGACGCCACACTCGGCCTGTCCGCCGCAACCTTCCGCGCAATCATTCGCAACCTAAAAATCATTTTGTCGGACCTGTCGCTCACCTCGTTCGAACCCGGCCGCAACGGTCTTGGGATGAACAACATTCTCTACATTGCGATCCTGATGGAATACCTCCAGCGGCGGATCGCGATCAACCGCTCGGCTGGCCAGTTGATCCTCATCGAGGAACCCGAAGCGCACCTCCATCCCCAGCTCCAGTTCTCGCTGATCGCGGCGCTACGCGCGATCGGCGTGCAGACCATCCTTACCAGTCACAGCACTCAGGTGACCTCACAGGTCCCGTTGAGCAGTATAGTGTCGCTCACCAAGCGCGAGGATGCGACGATTGCTGCTGGCAATCTCGCGCTCAATGCGGCGCTGACCGTGCCAGAAATCGCTGATCTCGAACGCTATCTCGACGCAACCAAGAGCGCATTGCTCTACGCTCGCAAGGTCATGCTGGTCGAAGGGCCAGCCGAGATGTTCCTGATCCCAGCGCTAATAGAGCGGGTGTACGGCGTGAAGCTCGAACGGCTCGGCATTTCGGTTATCGCGATTCATGGCGTCCATTTCGACGTCTATGCCAAGCTGTTCCGCGCCGGCTCGCTCGAGAAGAAATGCGCCATTGTGGCAGATGCTGACATGAAGCCGTCGGACGCCGAGGACTTCGATCCGGAAATTGACGCGCCGGATCTGGTGGCACTCGAAGGCGACTTTGTGTCCACATTCGCGGGGGCCACCACTTTCGAACGCGAACTGGTATCGGTCGGGCGCCTGCCGATGCTGATCGAGACCGTTCGTGCTCTGGGCGCGCCGCAGATCCTTGCGCAGATGGAGAATGGGCTCGCGAAGCTCGCGCTCGGGGGACTGGACCTCGCCGAAGAGACGGCGCTGCGCGTCGAGCTTGGCGGTATCACCCTCGCTACCGCAAAGCGGTTTGGCAAAGCTCGTTTCGCGCAGATCGCAGCGCGTTACGCCAATCTCGCGACCGATCTGCCTCCCTATATCGAGCAGGCATACGAGTGGCTCACCGAATGATCCGGCTGACACCCGAGCAGCGCGAGGCGGTCGAACATGACGGCAATCTGCTGCTGACGGCTTGCCCAGGAAGCGGAAAGACGCGGGTCATTCTCGCCAAGCTGCTGACGCTGGCCGATCAGGTAGTGGGGACGCCGCAGTTCATCGGCTGCATCACCTATACCAATGCCGCGGTCGACGAGATCGAGGCCCGTTTGCGCACTTACGGCAACAACGCGATCGCCGACCGCTGTGAAATCTCCACGATCCACGCTTTCTGCCTGCAATTCATCCTGCGTCCCTATAGCTGGCTCATTCCCGAAGTGCCGGCGTCGTTCCAGGTGCTGTCCCGCGAGAACAGCCTGTTCGAGCAGATCGTGACGGCGGTCGAGGACAACTTCGGTCGCATGCCCGCCGGGCAGGTGTTCGAGGACTATGAATCGCTACGCATCGACGTGAACGGCGAACCCTGCGGCCAGGGTATCGAGACCGGCATTGTTACCGACGAATCCGCCGCGCTATATTGGGAGCGGGTCCGCGCTCACGGATACCTCGATTTCGCGATGATCCTCTATTATTCGTGGAGGATTCTCGAACAGCACCCGTTCGTCGGACGCGGCATCGCGAGCCGCTTTACCTGGCAGTTGATCGACGAATTCCAGGATACCACAGACATCCAGATTGCGATCTTCGGAGCCCTCCGGCATTTTCTCCACACCAGCTTCTTTCTTGTCGGTGACCAGAACCAGTCGATCATGCGCTTCGCCGGCGCTCGCCCCGAACTTGCCGAGCAGTTCGGCGATCAGATCGACGCGCACCGCGACACGGCCCTAACTGGCAACTTTCGATGCGGGCCGGCGATAGTCAGCACTGCTTCAACACTCATCCCGACCGTACCGGGAATGCAGTCGGCGGGGGATGCAGCCCGGCTCGCTGCGAAAGTGAACTACGTCCATGTTGACCGGCCAATCGACGCCATAACCGATCATTTCTTGCCCGCCCTGCAGGATGCGGGCATCCCGCTCGGCAAAGCCGCGATCCTTGCCCCATGGTGGACGCATCTAATCCCCGTCGCTCGCGCCCTCCGCGAGTTCGACGTCCCGGTCTTCGGTCCGGGTGCGCGCCCCTATAAGCGTCGGCGTCTACTTGCGGGACTTGCCGAGCAACTCGGAGCCTGCGCCGAGGCCGGCGATTACCTCGGCCTCCCGGGTGTCGAGCGGTCATTGTTTCGGCTCATCAGTGATCTCACCGGAAACTCTCGCTACGACATGTTCAGCTATCAGGGGCGTCGAGTGGCGCTCGGCCTGATTTATCTCGCACGCGAACTAGCAGACCAGCATCCCGGTGGCGTGGCTTGGTTGCGCGCCATCGCCCGCGAGACTGGCGACTATCTCGAACGCGAAGAATGGTTGTCCGGCAGTGCCAAACAGCCGCTGATCGATTCCGCCGAGGAAATGCTGTCCGACATGCGGGCCAGCAAGGTTGATCTCGCGAACCTGCTGATCTCCGATATGGGCCTATTCGCCAATCCCGAGCATGCGCTCAAGCTGATTACGCTGCACAATGCCAAGGGGCGCGAATTCGATGGCGTCGCCCTGATTTGCATGAACAATGGCAGTATCCCGCATTTTTCGACATCGACGCAGGAGGCGTATGACGAGGCGCGGCGGCTATTCTACGTCGGTCTGACCCGCGCCAAACGCGTCCTCGTCGTCGCGTCTGACCAGTCTCACTGGAAGAACACGCCAACCCCATTTATCGCGGAAGCAGGCCTTGGCTGAGCGCCTAGCTGCTTTCAGGATCCGTTTGGCATGGACTGAATGGCCGCCTTGTTGGCGATTAAGAACAGCCCATGCCTCAAGCACTTACTCCATTGCGGCTCGTCGCGAAAGCCCGTTGGGCAACTGTGCCTTGCTCTCTATATAGGCGCTATGAGGGATGATTTCACGCAGGCAACAGCCCAGCGCTTGGCTAAGCGGGTAGGGTTTAGGTGCTCAAACCCGGAATGCCGCAAACCGACGAGTGGTCCTGGGGCGGACGGAGGGACGGTAAGTCTTGGCGTGGCCGCACACATCACCGCTGCTTCGCCGGGAGGGCCGCGCTTTAACGAACACCTCACGAACGATGGCCGGCGAGCGGCCGAGAATGGCATATGGCTGTGCCAGCAGTGCAGTCGTCTGGTCGATGCGGATGACTCTGCCTACGACGTTGCCGACCTCATCGAGTGGAAGACCTTTGCCGAGGCTGCAGCAGCGGTCGAACTTCGAGGCTACGTCGTTCGCAAAGGCCGGGATTTCGCAGGCCTAGAGACAAAAATGCCGGAACTTATTGAAGAGATGAGAACTGACCTTCGTTCGAAGCCCTTCACCAGGGAGATCATCGCCCTCTCCAAGCGTGTGAGCTATAACCCTGGGGAAATCCCCTTTTTCACCTATTTCCACGAGGACCATGAAGAGCTCCTCGCTAAGCTCCAAATCTGTGAGCATTACGGCGCGATTTACGACTCTCGCCGCAATCAGGTTCCACGGTGGAATTTCAGCGAGGACTTCGCCGAGTATCTGCTAGGGGCGTAAGCCGACCAAACGTAGACTTGCGATTTCAACCTTACCGTTCGCTTTCGCTCCGACTTGCAAGATTGGCCCTGAGGCCCTCGTGTGATCGGCCCCCTCATGAACGCACGCCTGCTATCAGAGTGCGGATTGGGGCGCTTGAGTGACGGCTATAGAAGGCGGCAACAGCCTCTATTCCGCTGCCGATTGAATTGGCAGCAGGCGACCAGATTCCACCGTTCCCAGTTCACGGGTGAATGGCAGATTTCGGGCGAAGCCGACATTTCTGTCCGATGCCGCGCTTCAGTTTGGCGATTTAGCTGCGGCTCATATCTTTAACGACGCGATATCCTTGGCGCTGAGGTACTGAGCCTTGAGATCATCCATTTCCACTTGGCAGAACTCTATCGCTCGATATAGGTTCATCCCGGCCAGGAGCCGCGCACGAACTGTCTCGTTAAGCACGCGCGTGAAGGCCGGGAAGCGGCGGACGCCAAGGCCGACAAATCGTCCGTTGCGACGAGCCGTGAAATCAAACGGCGGGCCCGTTCGAAGCCCCCCGCGGAACTCGTGTGACGGACGACCGTGACATGGCCGGGCCGAACAGACGCTCAGGCCGATTTATAACTATCTGAAAAACAGCTGAAAAAACCGCATCTGCGCATGGATGAAAAAACGAGACGTGTGCGAGTAGTAACATTATAAATAGCGCAGTGTGACATCTCGGAATCGCGCTCATGAATGTTGTCGAATCACTTCTCCTCGAGCATGGTCCGGCCCTCTCGTCGGATATTGCCCGCAGGCTGGAAGCAACCGGCCTGAGCCCAGATGTCGCACGACAGCGTATCTCGCGCGCCGGCCCAAATGTCCACCGGCTCAAGGGGCTCGTCTTCCCGCGCAACGCACGTTTCCTTTATCATGAGAAGCAAGCTGGTTCGGACGCCTATTGGAGCGCTCTCGCACGAGATCTTACTCAAGCGAGCCCCGCCTATGGTCCTGCCTTGGCAGCCCTGCAGGCGCGCGATGGCGTTGTCCCGCTCGACTGCTTCTCGATCATTTCAGGCTCCCCCATTCGGCAGCGTGGACAGGTCTCAAGCGACACCGTCCTTGAACGTCTGGAGGCCGTCCATCTCGTCCGCCGAGGCAATCTCCAAGGTGTAGGCTCGGTCGTCGCATTGCGCGCGGATGGCTACCTGGGTTCGCCGAATTTCGATCGTTTGAGGGCCCGGCTGCTAGTCGAAAAGATGCTGCTGCTCGCGCTTCGAGACTGGGCGCGTCGGCTTGGCGTCGCGAGCCACGACAAGATCGCAATCCGCGGCGAGGCAGAGCTTCCGGAATTCGGCACGTTCAAATGGGATATGGTCGGTCCGTCCTATCTCGTCCCGATCGTTCGCCGCGGAAAGGAAGGGGCACCGCTGCCCGGTTTTCTTGTGGCCGACGTTGTTGCGGGTGCGGCATTGGACGAACATGCGGTCGCCGCCTTCGTCCGGAAATACAAGCTCTCGGCGGCTTTGCGCAACCTGCCGCCGTTCATGCCCGTCCTCATGGCCGACGGGTTCACTCGGGAAGGGTTCCGACTGGGTAGGTCCCACGGGCTGATGTTGGCGACACCAAAGAACCTTTTCGGTCGCGATATTGCGGTCGGTCTCGCCACATTGCTGGAGACGATGGCGAAAGCGGCCGCGGTTGCTGTTGCGCGGCCCGAGGTCATTGGAGAGTTGTTCGACAAACTCGGCGGCATCGAGGGCGCTGATCGCAACCTTCGCGGCTCGCTGTTCGAGTTGGTGGTGGGCCATGTCGTCCAGGCGCGGTTCGGCGGATCCATCGACATCGGCCGGCTTGTCGACTTCGATGGCTTTCAGGCCGAGATCGATGTCAGGCGTGTGATCGCAGGTGAAGTCTGGATCTACGAGTGCAAAGGCTATCAGCCCGATCATCTGATCAGCGCCGAGGAGATCGAGCATTGGCTCAAAAGCCGCGTACCGAGTCTCTATAAGGCGACGCGCGCCGAGCAGCGTTTCCAGAACGCGGAAATTCACTTCGAATTCTGGACCAGCGGTGGGTTCAGCGCGGAGGCGATCGCACTTTTGGAAACAGCGAAGATCAATACCAAACGCTATTCGATTGGTTGGCGAGCGGGCCGAGAGGTGCGGCAAGAGATCGGTCGCCTTCAGTCGCCTGGCATGGCCAAGATGTTTGACGAACATTATCTCGACCATCCGATTGCCCGGTTCAATCGCAAATATGATGGGGCGAAAGCGCTTGCGGACCTCGCCTTGGATCTCACGCTAGGACTGGGCGGTGATACCGCTTCAGACGAAGGCGAAGATGCATCCGAGGCGCCGCCGCTTGCGCTTCCCAGAGCATCCAATGCGCTTGTCCGATATACGGGTTCATCCTCTTGATTTCGTCGCCACGCGACGTGACGAATATTCTATATGGTCGTCATGACCGTCACCAAGACACTCGCCCCGCACTTCTTTGAGCTTACCGACATTCGAGTCGTCCAAGGCCGGAGTTGGATTCCCCTGCGCCTTGACCAAGAGGTTGAACGAGAAAGTCCGTTCCAAGGTGTTGGCGGGATTCGCGAATATTCCGGGGTCGCGAGCCTTGCCGTGCTGGAGGCCGATCGCGCGGTTGTTGACGGCTTTACCTGGAGCGATGTCGATCAATCGACGCATGACCGCAGCTTCGATGGCGGCCTGTACAGGCCGGCCGATGTGCATTGCGACTGGAGCCCTGAACGCAATATCGTCGGCGTCCGGCTCGTCCTTGCCCAGGCGATGGGCGGCTTCGACAGCGAAACATGGCATCTTCACCAGGATCTCGTGATCGCGCTCAAACTGGTGCGCGAAGGCGATGTCTGGTTTCGGCCAGATGAGGGCTGGGCAGACGTCGCCCGGCTTAGACGCAATGAGGAAGACCGGCGGGTGCTGCTCGAGATGCGGGCGGAGATGCTCTCGGATTATCTTGCGGCGCGTGGTATGGCGCTGTTCCTGTCGAGCTATCATGAGCGCGCAGCTTATTTTGCCGAGAAGCCGCCTTATCCCTGGGTCGATGAGCACCGCGAATGGTCTTCTGACCGCGACCAGCATGAAGCGTACATCACCGAAGCGGAGTTCTCGCCCGAGCCCGAATTTAGCTTTCGGGGACTCGGCGCGCTCTGGCGCAAGGAATGGTTTGAACCCGGAAACAGGAGCATCAGGGTTCGCGGTGATGCCGATCCTGACGAGGTGACTTTTGCGGTCGGTCCCAGCGGGGAACGCAAGACCGCAGGCCAATGCATCGGCGCAATGACCTATCTCGCATTCAAGCCCACCCTGGTCCCGGCCTTGCTCCACTTCCGCAGCGGGAGACTCGGATGGTACACCGGCGATACCGGCGCCATCGCCGCTGCGGACACGGGTATCCATTTCGGTATCAATGCGCTCGGGCTCGTCACGATCTTCGCCAAGGATATCGCGAATCTTGACGGTTGGGAGCAGCGCGCCTGGGCGGCCCACAGCACGCCGCTCGACGGCGGCGCCTCGCGCGAGTTGCTCGACGCGCAGATGAACTGCAAACCTGCCGACACGGTCGCGCCAGAAACTCAGATACTTGCTGCATTGGGCACCCTCGATTCCGCTTTCCAAGCGCGGTACGGCGCGCCGCTGCTTCGCGAGAATGGCGCTGTCGACAGCATTCTTCGTCGCACCCACCGATTCCGCGCTGTCGAGCATGATGGACTATTGGCGCTCTCCAAGGAGCTGAACCGGCTGCTGATGGAGCGCGTCGACATAGACCTCCTTCGCGGCCCGGCGTCGATCCCGCCCAAGGAGAAAATCGGCTCGCTCAAGGCGCTAGAGCGCCTTATCGAGCAATCGATTGGTCAATCGGACGCGAAAACGATGATGGCACCGCTGTTCGGCATAAACGACCTACGCAACGCCGATTCGCATCTCGGTTCGAGCTTGGCAGAAAGCGGCTTCGAGCGGGCGCGCGTCGATCGGGAGGTGGCGCTGGTCGAGCAAGGCCGCCAGCTCATTGCGACATTCGTTAAGACGCTGTGCGACATCAGCACCGCCATCGATCAGGGAGGGGTGGGGGTGTGACAGTCTCGCAGCAATCAGAAGTAGCGCCCAGGTGGGTGATCTTGTAAGCAGGACGAAGGGGGAACAGGTTCGAACCGCATTCGGACGATGCCCAGGATCCACGCTTGGAAAGGAGGGCTGATGTCCACGAATCAGATTTTCGCCCTTCTCAACTCCCATATCGAGGGTGACGAAGAGCAGTTCCTCTCGATCGCTCTGCAATATGCTGCGCAGCAGGCCCGCCAGGGGCATGCGGAGGACGCGGCCAAACTGAAGCGGCTCGTGCAGAAAGCGCGCGACCGCGCCGCTGGTGCACCGCCACCCCAGACCCCCATTCCGCTGGCGCGCCCGCGCAGCGAGCTGCAGGGGCTCGTCGAAAGCGGCTACCCCAAAACCAAGCTCGACAGCATGGTGCTGGCCGAGCCCGTCCGCGAACGGTTGTCCCGGGTCGTGCGGCAGCAGGTCGAGCGGGCGCGCCTGCGCGAGCATGGCCAAATACCGGCCACCCACCTCCTTCTGGTGGGCCCGCCCGGCACCGGCAAAACGATGACCGCGTCTGCGCTTGCCGGTGAGCTGCGCATGCCGCTATTCACGGTACGACTGGACTCTTTGTTCAGCCGCTTCTTCGGCGAGACGGCCGGCAAGCTGCGGCTGCTGTTCGATCAGATCGCGCAGACGCGCGGCGTCTATCTGCTCGACGAATTTGACGCCATCGGCGCACGGCGCGGCGATCCCCATGATGTCGGCGAGATCCGGCGCGTGCTCAACTCCGTGCTCGCGTTCATGGAGGAGCCTAACGCGACTGACAGCCTCGTCATCGCGGCGACCAACCATGTCGAGATCCTCGACAAGGCACTCGCCCGCCGCTTTGATGAGGTGATCGAATATGGTCCGCCCGATGCGGATGCAGCGCGATCGCTCCTCTCGCGGCGTCTGGGGAAATTCAAGCTGACGGCGAAGGCATGGGCGCATGTAGCGCCGCTTGCCGAAGGGCTAAGTCAGGGCGAACTGGTTCGCGCCGCCGACATGGTCGTGAAGGATGCGATCCTTGAGGGTGCGAAGTCAGCGTCGGCCGATCGTCTCGTTCAGGCACTCGAGGACCGGCAAGCCTTTCGCCAGCGCTTCCATCGCTAGCGGCACTCCACGGAATAAGGTGAAGCGATAGGGCCGCTCGGGGGAGTGGCGGATAAAGTGTGAGGGGGTTATGCCCGGCAATGTAGAAGGCGCGGCGCGCGATCTGCCGCATATTTCCATCACTCGTTGGCGCGAAAGCGCGAAATACACCTATCCGAAGACCCGTCGCAATCATCGTGAGCGGCGCGACGACTATCCAGCGCATGCCCAGAGCCTGCTGGATCAGCTCGCCGCTGCTCTAGGAGATGTTCCGGCGGCCGGGGCCGACGACCGGGTGGCAATCAACGGATTGAAACGTGGAGTCCTCGTCAAACTCGACACGATGACGCCTGGCGAACGGGCCAAAGCGACGAAGGTGCCAGCGCTCGATTTCCCTGGTCAGGGGATCGCGGTCTTGAAGTCTGAGCGCATGGAGGACCGGACCGAGAAGGCCATCCTTTTTGTCCCCGATGATGCGCGCGGCTTTCTCAATAGCCGCCTAGCTGCCTATGGCAGCGAGAACCTCGGCAACCATCCGCGTCCGGATGTCGACAAGTTCGAGGTCATCGAAACAATTCAGGATGCCGACAGCCAGTCGCTCCTGTCCTCGCAGCTATCCGATGACGATCCGGAGAGATGGTGGGAGCTCTGGCTCCGGCGATCAGACAATCAGCAGCCAGACGCAATCGCGAACGCGGTTATTGGTGTCATCAACCAAGCAGGTCTCGCGGTCCACGCCGACCGCTTGCGCTTCCCAGACACCGTCATTGTCTTTGTTCGCGGGACATCCACGACCGTTCTCGCCATGGCGAACCGTGTCCACGGCGCGATCACGGATATTCGCCAGGCCGCCGGCAATATCGAGCTGCTGCTGGACCAGGAGGGAGGCCTCGGTCAGCACGATCTCGTCAAACATTATGCGGACCGCGTGACTGCGGTCGAGGACAATGCCCCGGTCGTCTGCATTCTCGACACGGGCGTCTCCGCTGCTCATCCTTTGATCGCACCGGGGCTAGCAGGCGCGTGGGCGGTGGACGAGAATTGGAACGTCGACGATCACGCCCCCTTTGGTGGGCATGGAACGGGCATGGCCGGTCTCGTGCTTCACGGCGATCTCGTCGGCCCCTTGAGCGACAATCGTGAGGTCGCGCTCAGCCATGCGGCCGAGTCCGTCAAGTTTTTGCCACCGCAGGGTTTTCCGGCGACCGAGCCAGCGCGGTGGGGCATCATCACCCAGTCGGCTATCGCCGTCGCCGAGACCGAGCGGCCAAACGTCGCGCGCAGCTTTTGCATTGCAACGTCGTCCGCCCATTTCAGTCCGGAAGCGCCGTCGAGCTGGAGCGGCGCCCTCGATCAGATCTGTGCCGGATCGATGGTTGGGGAGCGCCTTGCGAATGTGTCGGCCAAGGACCATCCCAAAAGGCTCGTCGTCGTCGCGACCGGCAATATGATTGGTGGGGCCAAGGCCGAAGTTTTGCAGCACCACTCGCTGGAAGACCCATCGCAAAGCTGGAATGCGCTCTCGATCGGTGGTTTCACCGCCAAGGTCGATCTTTCGGTCGAGGAGCCGCATCTCGTGCCTTTGGCGGGCGCCAACGAGAAGAGTCCCTTCAGCTGTGGATCGCAGCTCCTTCCGCCCGATCTGACCCCCATCAAGCCGGAGGTTCTGTTCGAAGCCGGAAACATGATGGTCGATAGCGCGGATAATTGCGATTGGCACGCAGCCGTCTCGCTCGTGACAACGGGCAAGGATGTCGCCAATGAGCCGCTCACGCCATTCTGGGCGACCAGCGCGGCGACGGGCATGGCGGGCAACTTCGTCGGCCGACTAAATGCTGCGCTTCCTGACCTCTGGCCCGAGACCTACCGGGCGCTGACCGTCCATTCCGCGGAATGGCCGGCGCCGATCCGCTCGAAATTTATAGGGCGCGGACGGAGCTGGAAGACGCTGACCAAGGGCGCGAAGCAGCAGTTGCTCCGCGATGTGGGCTATGGCGTACCTGACCTCACCAGAGCGATCGCATCAGCAAAGAATGATGTGACGCTTTTCGTCGAGTCTGCAATCCAGCCCTATGTGGCGTCTGCCGACGGCCGGTCGGCCGTGTTCAATGAAGTGCATTTCTATGCGCTGCCATGGCCTCGGGCCGCGCTCGAAGCGCTCGAGAATGCGTCGGTGACGATGCGGATCACCTTGTCCTACTTTATTGAGCCGAACCTCACGGGACGTGCCAGCACACGGCCTGATACCTATCGGTCCTTTGGCCTGCGTTTCGCAATGAAGAAGCGGACTGAAACCGCCAATGAGTTTCGTCGCCGGCTCAGCACTTTCGAAGGCGAGCGCGAGGAGGCTGGAAAGGAAACGGACTATTGGCTGCTCGGGCCTCAGGCGGTTCAGGCGGGGTCGCTGCATTGCGATCTCTGGCGTGGTCCCGCCATCGATCTTGCCCGCCATGATCTGATTGCGATTTACCCCGTTGGTGGGTGGTGGAAATCGCATATCGGTCAACGCCGCATGAACGATGTTGCTCGATACGCGCTCGGCATCTCGATCACGGCTCCAGATCAGGATGTCGATCTGTATTCCGAGATTTCAGCGGAGATCGAGGCACGGATCGCTGTGGAGGTGGCCGTTGCCGCCGGACCAGGTGGTCCCGTGTGATAGGGGATTTGGCGTGAAGCGCATCGATCTCGCCAACCTGCTGGCGTCCTCGACGAACATTAGCATGTTTGCGGAAAAGCTCGTCACTCGGACGCGCGGGCTTGGCCAGCACGCCCTGGCCGAACTCTCTGGCGACCGTTCGGTTGCCACTTTCGTGACAAGTCTGGCTTATGTGAGTGACACCGCTCAATGGCTGGGTTTGCCGGCGACAGCCGCCGCCTGTGAGCGCTGCCACGGCCTCATAAAAAACTGGCGCCAGGGCGAGCGGATCCTCGTCAGCCGCGATCGCGGCGAGCAACTTGCGACGAACTGCTATCAGATCGCCACAGCGCTCGGTGACGAACTCGCTCGACACCACACTTATGTTGTAGCACCCGCCGAAGGAGATTTGATTGATAGCGGCGTCTCTTTGTTCGGACTGGATGTCGTTCAGCATTTTCCAGATACGCGGCAGGACATCTCGGCAGGAGCTCAGTGTCGGGCCTATGAGCTCTGGACGGCATCGGTCATGCATATGATGCGGGTTGCAGAGGTCGGAGTGGGAGCATTGGCCGATCATCTATCCGTCAAACGTGGCACGACTTGGGGAGGAACAATCGCCAATATCAACGATGCCCTCAAGGATGCGACCCGCATGAAGGGAGACCCGCAGCTCCGCGCTTGGGCTTCCGAGACGGGCAGCTACCTGAATTTCGTCAAGGACGCCTTTCGGAACCCGGCGATGCATCCGGAGCGCAGTTTTTCCGCTGAAGAGGCGAAGATGATCTACGACAACACCCGGGCTTTCATGCGGATTCTGACCCAGCGGCTGACCGCCTGACTGCTCATGCTGCCAGTAGCCGACAAGCTGGATTGTCCAAGCTCTGTCGGCTATTCCTCCGTAGGGCAATCATGCCCCCTCTCGCCGCTGAGGTGAGCATCGTTGAGACCGGCCATGACAGCTGGCGTTTCAAAAACCGCAGTTAGCCCCTACTCTCACCCCATCTTCAAAACCGACTTTCGCTGTGCGCACCTCCGCCGGGCTACGCCCGAGCTCTGCGGCATCTAGCGCAGAGCGCTCCTCAGATCCCTCCGCTAAATCCCGGAAAGGGGTCCCTCTTCAACGCCGATATGGGGTCCCGTTTTAGTGCCGTTTGACAGGGTAGCGCGCTCAGCCTTCCTAGGTTCCTCCTTAAGGTGAACGAAGGGCAGCTGTTTGAGCCCTAAAGGGCTAAAAGCTACTATTCAGCAATCCGCATAGATCCAGTCGGTCTGTAATGTGCGCGGACGTGTGTTGAACGGTCGCTCCTGACCGGAGCTGCCGTTCGACATAGTGCGTGCTTACGGCGGCTATGTCCCAGCCCTCGTCTTTCAGCAGTGCTGCCGCCAGTGTGAATGTATGGCCGGTTCCGACGCCGCAGCCTGGGCCTCTGAAGGTCCGGAATCAAGGCGGGATTGTCCCAGACCAAGCCTTCCGCCATTGCCAAGGCGGGCTGAACGAAAGGCGGGATTTGATCACGCTTGATTGAGCTATCAAGGTCCGGGTTCTAGGTGACCCTTGCCGCGGAGCCGCTGCTGAACAAAGGGGCGATCGGCTGCGTGCCTGACTAGATCGTGCTTACCCGGCCGACATCTGCATTTCTGCCACGACAGCACTTAAACTCTGCAGCTCTCCAATACACTTTGCATAGTCCAGCGCGGCCAGCGTGCTGAACCCTACGCTGGAGGGCCTCGTTAGCAAGCGCCCAAATTTCTAACCAGCCGCAGTCACCTTCAGCCATCAATTTTTGGAGTCGAGGGATTACTCGCAACTTGCTCACGCCGATCTCAAAAAGATGTGACGATAGTATAAGATTTGGTCTTACCAGAATGCAAGGCATACGAGCCGCCGGCTCTCTGAGCCTTGGCCTAGAGCATGATTACGTCCTAAGATGCCTGACCAGAAAACCAAAGTATTTCGGCACGCAATTTATAATTTTTATGCCCCTATAGGCTTGCCTTATGGCCTGGAGGCGCACGCGAAAGTCGTAATTAGTGGCAGATCATCCTTGCTTACTTTTTACCGGTGGAGTAAGAGTGGTCATACCAAAAAGGTCGATAATCCCTTGGGAGGAGCTGATATGACCAAGATTTCCTCGATTTGCCTGTTTACAACTGCGCTGTGTGCGGTGGCTCAGTCTGCCTACGCGCAAGAAGTCCCGGCCGATGTTGTACCCGCCAAGGAAGCTGAGCCACTCTCTAGTGGGGAAATCATCGTAACTGCGCAGAAGCGCCAGGAGCGGCTGCAGGATGTACCGCTGGCGGTCACCGCCGTGACTGGCCAGGCGCTGGAAAATCGGCAGATCAATGACACCAGCAGCCTTGTGTCTGCGGTGCCATCGCTGACGTTCCAGCAGGGCAACAACCCCACCAACACCAGCTTTCGTATCCGCGGCGTGGGCACCTCCCTGTTCAGCCAGGGTGTAGAGCCATCCGTTTCCGTGGTGGTGGATGGCGTGGTCGCTGCGCGTCAAGCGCAGAACTTCTCAGACTTCGCCGACATTGAGCGCGTCGAAGTTCTTCGCGGGCCTCAGGGCACTCTATTCGGCAAGAACGCAACTGCGGGTGTGATCAACGTGGTTACGGCTCGCCCGTCGAGCGACTTGCAGGCACGCGGCACCTTCACGATTGCCGAACAGAACGAGTATCGCGCCAGTGGCACCATCTCCGGCCCCATCACCGAAGGGCTGAAGGCCCGCGTGACCGGATACTACAACAGCGTGGGCGGCTTCCAGGACAACATCGCCACGGGCAAGAAGGATGGCGGGTTCGAAAGCTGGGGTGTGCGCGGCAAGCTTCAGTGGGATGTCACTGATGCGCTGACGCTCTTAGCCTCTGCGGAATACCGCAAGAACGACGCCAATTGCTGCCAGCAGGTCCTAGTTCGGGCCAACAATCCTCTGCGTCCGCAGGTTAACGGCGGGGCGCTCATTTCTCCCGACACTACCCAGGTTTGGAACAACGGTCAGACCTACGCGAACTCCGATCAGAAGACCTATTCGCTCGAAGGCGATCTCGACCTCGGGTGGGCGAAGCTGACGTCGATCACGGCCTATCAGGATTTCAAGCTTACCAACAATTTCGAGGTTGATCGTTTCGGCTCGACCGTGCCAATCTTCATCACTCCGCAAGCAAATGCGCTGTTCAACGACAACCAAGGGTTCACTGGAACCAAGCAGTTTTCGCAGGAAATACGCCTGGATTCCGCAGGGTCGGGGCCGTTTACTTACACGGTCGGAGGCTTTTACTCCAATCTGAACCTCGACCGGACCTTCCAGCGTCGTAGAGCGACTTGCGTAGCCGGCGTGTTCGGCCAGCCCTGTCCGGCGGCCAACATACGGTTTGGCTCGTTCTCCGCCGCCTCCAAGCTCAAGAACGAGCACATCGCAGCGTTTGGCCAAGCCCAGCTGGCAATCGTTGATAAGCTAAAGGTGCTGGCAGGGATCCGCTTGCAGCACGAGTCGATCTCTGTGACCGGCAGCCAACTGGGCGTGGTCGTTCCCGGTGATGCCCTGTTTGGCGCCATCAATCCCAGCGGCACTCAACGCGCCAGCGACGATGCGGTAACCGGCAAGGCAGGCTTGCAGTACGAGTTCAGCCGTCGTGCTCAGGTTTATGCCAGCTATACCCGGGGGTACAAGGGGCAAGGTATCGACACCGAGCCCACAGCCAACTTCGGTAACAACCCGGTGATCCAGCCTGAGCGCGTGAACGCCTATGAAGTGGGCTTCAAGGGCTCAACATCGGACGGCTCGCTGAGCGTAGCGGCAGCTGCGTTTCTCGCAGACTATACCAACCTGCAGGTTCAGGCCAACCGCGGCGACCCGGCCAATGGCGTGATCGCCTTTCAGCCGACCAATGCGGGCAGCTCGCGCACCAAGGGCGTGGAAATCGAAGCCACGCTCCGTCCCTCGCGTCGTTTTTCCGTCAGCGCAGCCGTCACC